>JAFGNV010000222.1 GCA_016926805.1 Anaerolineae bacterium | reverse complement strand
GCCCTACGGCTGGCCAGGGCTACCGGCGCCCTGGAGATTGTGGTCACCGTGCAGGCCCCAGGCTCTATCCTGGCCAGTCCAGCCAAGCGGACGATAAAAGAATTAACTTAAGTGGAGGGTGAACGGATGCGTGATATATTGCCCTGAATCGAACGCTGGCGACAAGCAGACAAATCCGTGGCTAATCGCCACCGTAGCGCAGGTGTACGGATCGGCCTTACGGCCATCAGGCTCCAAGATGACCATCTCTGCGGCAGGTGACATTGCCGGTCTCTGGTGAGCGGGGGGGGTGTATTGAGGGGGCTGTCTTCATCAGAGCATCTCATCATCTGTGCAAAGTTATTTCATCAGGGCAAAACATTCTTGAAATCGTTGGTTAATCTCACCCTTGATACTAGAGGCACATTGTAGTCCGTCCACAAAAACCTCAACAGCCTACTCCCTAATCCTAAATACCTCCCCATTGCTGCGTCCAAAGACCTCCGGAAAATACATCTCCTCGGCGTGGGTGGGCCTGATCTGGTATTCGCCGGGCAGGGTGGCCCGGATGAGGTAGGTGTACTCATAAACGCCCTGGGGGAGGTAAGTGGCGAACAAAACCGCCTTATCGTCCCGTAACTCGGTGTGAGTGAACCACCAGTGTCCATTGGTTGAGGGTTGATCGGCCATGCTGGTGGTCGCTAAGCTGGGGTCGATGGCCTCTGTTCCGGCAGGCAGGGGGTCTTCCACCACCACGTAGTGCAGCGCATTGGGCGCAACCAGGGTTAGCTTGACCTCAATCACGTCGCCCAGTTTGACCTCCTTGATAAGGCCCTCTTCCAGACCTTCCTCCTCAGAGGCGGTCAGGTGGCGATATTGGCGAGAGACGCGGATGCCCCGGTCCAAAGCTCTAACTTCCTGGGTCGGTTTGTAATAAGTCAGGTGAGCCGCGTAATAGAGACGGCCCGGACTACTCCCTTCCTTTATTTCCCCCCCGTTTGTGGGGGGGATAGGGGGAGTACGTTCAATCACCAGCCGGTTGGCAGTATCGGCCAGCAAGTCGCCTACGACCACGCGCAACTTGATTGTTTCATCAATGTTGCCGGGAGTAACCGTCCCCTGGCCCAAAGATTCGTCATTAAGCGAAACCTGCCAGGTGTAGTGACCCTCCAGTTCGCCCGTCGCTACCATCCAATCAGTCAGGCCAATAATGGCCCAGGCAGTCTCCTGCGTTGTCCGCCAATAACCACCGTGCTGTCGGGCAATCATTAACCAGCGGACTGCTTTGGGCAGCAGGGGATGATCGGGTTGGAGGCGGGAGAGCGCAGCAATGATAATGGCCGTGCTACGGATATCAGTGTTCATCGCGCGGTAGTCTGGGCGAGTTTCTTCCCAATGCGCGCTGGTGCCACTGACAACGGCGGCACTGTTAAGGTCATTGAGCAGGGTGTCAAGTTGGGGCGCGTTTTCATCCAGCCGATGCAGGGCCATGGCCAGATAAGCCCGGCCAAAGAGGTCCAATTGCTCCCGCTGCTGGTCGAACAGGGCCACGGTCCGGCCTAAGTCGCCCTCGCCGGCATCGGCCAGCACGTAAAGCATAGATGCCTGTTGATTGGCTTGCCACGACGATTGAATGTCTTTGGGCGCGGTCAAATTATCCTTGAGATATCGAAGCCCAGCGTCGATGACGTCTTGATTGACCTCAAACCCGGCCTGCTGCGCTGCGATTAAACCTTGTAGCACGTAAGCGGTCAGGTAAGGATTGCTCTCGTCGTTGATCCACCAACCCCAACCGCCATCAAGGTGATGATGTTTGTACAAACGTTGCAGCCCTTCACTGACCAGGCCCGGTAACTTCTCCGCCAGCGCCGGATTATCCAGGTTGAGAGCTTGATAAGCGCGATAAGTGACCACGTTGGGCAAGAAACGGCTGACCGTTTGCTCGGTACATTCGTAAGGGAAGTGTTCCAGGTAATCCAGCCCATCTTGCATCCCCGCGGCCAGGCTGGCGTCAAGACTGATCGTCAGGTCGCCCTGGGTCGGGTCAAAACGCTGCGGCAGGTTGATGACTTCGGCGTGCGTGCCGTCTTCCGCCAGCACGCCACTGGTGGCTACGGTTTCGGGGGTACTGCTGCGATAGACGGGCAATTCGAGCGCCACAGCATCGTAAAACTCCCCACCTCTGGCGCTCATGGTTAGTTTGGCCGCTGCCACTTTTTCGACTGTCACCTGATACTCCACCTTGACCCGTTGCCCATCTTCGAGGGTGATGATAGAGACATCTTTTTCCCAGGGACCGTCCCCGAGACGCGCCTGGCCAATCTTTAGGCCGTCGGCCTCGAAAGACGTGTCCACCGCCAATTCCTGCCCCGTGTTATTCTGGACAATCAGGCCCAGTTGAGCCTCATCGCCAACCACAAAGAAGCGGGGTATGACCGGACGCACCAACAGCGGTTTACTGCTGACAATATCAACTGTGCTCTCGCCCACCAGGGTGCTGGCCCCGGTCACGCCAATGCCGGTCAGGGTCCAGGTGGTGAGCGTGTCGGGCAGTTTGGCTTCGATAGCGCCCTGGCCGTTTTCATCGGTGGTGAAGTCAGCCAGCCAGAGGGCCGTCTTGGCAAAGTCCTGCCGGGTGAATTCGACCCCCAGACCTGGCTCACCGCCACCGCCACCGCCTTTGCCCCCTTCCTCCATGAGGATAAGGTCCTGGTTAAATCGGTCTATGGCCAGGGTCAGGCCGCTGGCAGTTTGCACGCCCAAATTTCGCCGGTACCAAAACTGCTGGAGGAGTTGGCCCGGCGTCTCCGGGGCCAAGGCCAGGACGGCTTTATCAACCAGGGCCAGGGAAAGTTCGGCCTTAACCGGTTGGTCTTTGACATTGGTGACCTTCACCTGATAGGTCACGGGGTCACGCGGCCGGTACGTCTCCCCAGGCGTTTTGTCAGGGGTCAAAGTGATTTGCAGAGTCTTCTCGTGGGGGTTGATGGGTAAGCTGGCGTAACCTACTTTGAAGCTGGGCAATCCTCCTCCGGCCTCTCCCTCTTGGGGCATACTTCCCTGGACGACCACCACAGAAACGTACATATTGGGCGCGAGCTTCTCGGTGATGGGGATTTCGATTTGCTCGCTGTTGGTTTTTAGTTCGGTTACAAAATAGTCGTAAAGGTGGCCTCGTTCCAGAGTGACCAATGCCTGCACCGTGCCGCTGTAGGGATGGGCGGCTAAAATGTGGGCCACGTCGCCAGCGTTGTACGCCTTCCGGTCAACGGCCAGAGTGAGGTAATTGTCATTCCGCTGTCCCCAATTGATGTATTCAGGGCCGCTGACGTGCACAAACGTCGAGGTCTCCACCAGGTCGCTGGAGCCGACAAAAAAAGTCGGACATTTTTCCAGGCAAATACTGCATGCAGGGTCCCATTTTTCCAGCATTTCCTTTACGCTACTGGTGATGGCCGAGATTTTATAAATTCCTCCTTTTTGAGGAACAAAGTTGGCCACGGCTTCACCCTTCTGGTCGGTGGTCACGGTCGCCGTGAGAACAGCGACTTCCTCATCAATGGTGTCCCAGTAGAAAGTGTCTTGTTGGCGATAGTAACTCTGGTCGGGGTCCAACTGCTGAATGCTGTAGCGATTATACTCCGAAAAGACCACGTCCACGCGCTGATTGGCGACCGGCTGACCGCCCGGGCTAACGACCAGCACCCTGGTCGAGTGCTCCTCCCCGGCCCGACCAATCAACCGTTCCGGCTGCAAACCCAAGAGCACGTCGCCTTTGTCAATCAAAACGCTCGTCTGGCCGGCGACGACCTGGTTGTTCAAATCTGTCACCACGGCCTCGATGGTGTACAGTTGACTGGAACGTTTGCCAGCAATGTCGGCCGTTATTTCAAAGGTAAAACGGCCTGTTCCATCAGTCACGCCTTCTCCATCAGCGATTTTTTCACCGTAGCCTCTTTCGGCATAATCACGCCCGCCGTAGTCGTCGTTGATGAAGTCGTATCCCCCCCCTTCAAGGAAGGGGGCAGAGAGGGGGGTGTAACGGCCAAAATAATTGTCGGAAAGCAGAGTCCAGCGCACCGTAGCGTTGGACACGGGTTGGCCAAAGAGAAATTCAGCCGTGACGGTCACGGTGATGGCGTCGCCCTGAACATAGCGAGGGCGGTCGGTTTGCACGTCGACCAGGAATTCGGGCGGGCGATAGGCCGCCACCTGAAAATCTTCATAAAAGCTCTGCCCCTCGTAGTTTGCCACAAGCGAGTAGTAGCCCAACCCGGTGTCCTCGGCCAATTTGAACTCGCCGTTAACCGTGCCCATCTCATTGAACGACAGAGCCCGATTGTAGACCTCTTTGCCCTGCCCATCACAGATGACCACATCTACCTTTGCGGACTCGGGCGGCAAGCTGTAGTTCGCGTCGTCGTTGGCCCGAATAATGCCTTTGAAATAGACCATCTCGTCGGGGCGGTAGATGGGGCGATGGGTGTAAAAATGGCCGGTGTAACGAGGCTCATAGTTTTGAATCCAGCCCTCTCTGGAACTATAACGGGTAATGCCTCGACTCCAGTGATTAATGCCCACGGCAAAATTGTCGCCTGGATTTTGCCAGTCCCCCACAAAGGCAAAACGAATTTCACCAAGATTATGCGTTTGCTTGTAATTGATTTGAGCCACGCCGTCGTTATTGGTTTCGGTTTGGCCCAGGGTGGTTTGACCTTCGATGAAAGTCACCGGCGTCTGAGTCACCGGTTGGCCGCTTTGCAGGTCTGTAACCCAGACCAGGGCTTCGTGGCCCGACTCTTTGAAAGTGACATTGTTTTTGCCGACGACCAGTACCTGTCGCTCGCGGTTGTTGGCCCGTTTGGGCCATTCCGAGGTGGGATAAACCGCGCCGGAGGGAACAGAGGCTTCCAGGTAATAGAGGCCCGGCGACAGGCTTTCGCTCATCTGGCTGGCCTGTCCCAGGTCAATCCGATAGAGGCGACTCTCATTCAATTCGAGTTTGGTTTCTAATTCCCAGGCGTGGAGGAGATTATTGTGATGAGGTTTATACCTCTCCCAAATCTGTTTCCAGTTATCATTGTTAAAATTGATAAAATCCTTGGCCGGTAAGCGGTAAAGCTCAAAATTAATGTGGCTCACATTGCGAGCTGTCACCAGGACAATACTTGGGGTATAGCCATTGTAAGTGGCCACCTGTCCAAGACTTTCAATAGAAAAACGGGCCGGCCTGGCTTTGGTGGTCCAGGTGAAGGTTTTGACCGCGCCTAAGGGCTGATCGTGACGTCCGGCAATAGCCGGGCTGAGAGTCAAAGTGTATGGTTGGCTATACTCAAGGGGAAAGTTGATGCTCAACTCTGTGTCGTTTCGTGACCAGTAGGTGTAAACGTGGGTAATGGGTACAGTTGGCGTGATAAAAAGGGTTTCGCTGATGACGAAACTGCCTGGATTCATAGGAGTATTGAAGGTAATTTCCACCGCCTCATCAGGCTCAACCGTGGTGGTTCCTGGGCGGGGACGGACGGTGACGATGGCCGGGATGGGCGCAACCGTAAAAGTTGCGCTGAAGTCACGCTGAGTCCTGGCCTGGCCAAACTCTCCCTCGGTCCCTTTGGGTAAATTTGTTCGGTAAACAGCGCCAGGTTCTAGCGGGGCGTTCGGGATGAAAGTAACCCGCTCCGGGTTGGCCTGCCAGGTAAATTGGCCGGAAACCGTGGTCCCGCTTTTAACATGAACCAGGCTGAAGTTCCCCTGGACGTTGCGGCGATGCATGGGGTGGCTGAAGACCAATTGGATGGCCGGGTTAGGGCTGACGTCTCTTTCTCCCGGCTCCGGGAAAATGCGGCTGACTTCCAGAGGAACGGGGGTGGGCGTCGGCATGGGGGTGGGGGTGGGTGTTGGCATGATGGTGGTGAAACGCCATTCGAAATTATCAGTTAAGGTGGTTTCACCCAGGGCGTCGCTCAAACCTTTTTCAACACGAGCTGTGTATTCACTGGCCCGCCGAAAGCCGGCGCTGTCGGGGGTAAATTGATAGGTAGACGTATCCAGCCACTGGCCTGCTCCGGCCACCGGCGGCTCAAACGTGAGCGGGTGGGGTAGACGGTTGGCATTCTCAATGGCAGTGAGAGCTACCACTGGCCGATTGAAAGAGACGGTCACCGCCGTGTCAGGCAAAATCCCGGTGGCGTCGGGCGCTGGCTGAACGCTGATAACGGCCAGGATTTGGTCTTGGGCGGGGATGGTTGGGAGTACAGTGAGTGGCGCTGGTTTGGTTGGTGTGGTTACGGTGGGGATGGTGGTTGGGAGTGTGGTTGGGAGTATCGGGGGCGGCGCTGATCTGGTTGGCGTGGCTATAGACTGAGTTGGAGTAGCTTCAGCTTGGGGTAAACTCTCTTGAGTTACCTCACTGATTTCATCAACCGTTGGGGGTGGTGTGACTGAGGTTGTTTGCAAACTACAGCCAACAAGGATGAGACATATCAATAACGGGGTTAAGGTTAGGGGCAAGTTAGTCTTTGGCATTATGGATACCCTCGCTTCCGAATAACAGCTTGTGAAAGTCCAATCGGGCAAGACCGGGCGTTTCTCGTTACCACTTACTGAAATCTCCTCCATTATGCCCTTATTTGCCAAAAATTGCTGGCCCTTATGCTGTCAATTTGCCCATAAGCGGGGAACGTTTTTCCGACAGAATTCCCTCGGGGTTGGCGACGCCGTTGAATAGCCACACAAAATGACGTTGTCCCTGTGTTACGGCGCACAGCACTTTTTTGTAACCACGACCACGATAGATTATGGTATAATTATCGATGGGTAGGCAGAATGCACATGCGCAAACCAGGTATCTTTAGCAGAGGATGGCATTTATTGAGCCGGTTGAATGTGGCTGCCATTCTTATCTTGATTGTTTTGTTGTTAACGGTCTTTGGCTCGTGCTTTCCTCAATTCTCGTCGTCATTCACTGCTGATGCGGAACGGCTGGCGAGTTGGGAGGAGGGCTTGCGGTTTAGATATGGGGACGCAACAGACACGCTGGCCATACTGGGGTTCTTTCACTGGTTCCGCTCTCCTATTTTCCTCTTTGCGCTCGGGCTGTTAGCCGTGGCTACCTTGATCTGTACCCTTGACCGCTGGCGGGCGGTGTGGCGGCGAGCCTTTCACCAGCCAGTGCGTTGCCCTGATGGTATCTTTGAGACTGGACCCCACACCGCGAAACTGAAAATATCTCCAGCTGCCAACCAACAGTATCTCATTGGCGAATGTTTAAGACAGCGAGGCTTCCGTAGCCGCTATGAAACCGTTGGCGACTTCATCTACCTGCGTGGCGACCGTAATCGGCTGGCCCGGCTGGCTACGCTGGTTACGCATCTGGCCGTGTTGCTGTTGTTGGGGGGCGTCATCTTGAGTCGGGAGTACGGCTGGCAGAAAACCTTGACCATTGCCCCGGCAGAAACAGTTACCGTGGCAGATGTAAGTGATGTGACTGTGCGCAATAATGGATTCACCATCACTCGTTATCGTAATGGAACTGTGGCTAACTATGAGGCTCGGGTAACTATATCTGGCGCAACTCAATCGGCCAAGCAGGGCACTATTCGCCTCAACCAACCATTGGTTTACAATGGCCTTGGATTTTATTTGCGTGGTTACAATGAGACAGTGAATGGTTACAGCGTCACTCTACTGGCTGTACGCGACCCAGGGTACGGTTTGGTGATTGTGGCCGGTTTTTTGTTGTTGTTGGGTATGACTGTCAGCTTTAACTTTCCCCACGTCTGGATCAATGCCCGGCTTGGGCCAGATGGCGCCTTGTGTCTGGCCGGTGGGGCCGAGCGCCGGGCTTATGATTTTGACCATGAGTTTGCTTTGCTTATCACAGCGCTTGAGAATGTGACGCCAGTTGGAGCGGAGGAAAACGGTGCTCATTAGCGCAGCGTACATGCTTTTGTGGGGCAGCTTGCTGTTTTATTTCTGGCTTGCTCGGGCCAACAATTTCTGGGATGGGTGGGCGGCAACAGGTACAGCCGTGATGAGTTGGGGGCTGTTGACCATCGGACTGGTGCAGCGTGGTTTGTCTGCCGGGCACTGGCCGTTGACCACCCCCTATGAGTTCGCGCTTTGCCTGATATGGGTTATTTTGGCGATTTATCTCCTCCTGGAGGCCAGTTGGCGCGAACGACGGGCCGGTGGTTTTGTGTTGGGAATAGCCTTATTGGTGATGACTTACGCCGTACTACGTCCTGCTGACAAACAAGCCCTTGCTTCGCTCTTGCCTGTGCTCCGTTCACCCTGGCTCCAGCTTCACGTCTTGACCACTCTGCTGGGCTTTGGTGCATTCGGCGTAGCCGCCGGATTGGGCCTGATGCAGTTGATAAAGTGGCAAGCGCTTACCGAAGAATCCACCCAGCCTCTGACCAGGGGCGAGATCGAGCGGACGATGAGTCGAACCGTGGCGTTGGGGTTTCCCTGGCTAACCCTGGGAATTCTCACCGGCGCCATTTGGGCCCAAACAGCCTGGGGACGTTATTGGGGCTGGGATCCCAAAGAAACGTGGGCCTTGATTACCTGGCTGTGGTACTTGCTGATTTTGCATGTATATCCCCAGCGTTACTGGCGTGGACGACGTTTGGCCGCTTTGGTTGTGGCTGGCTTTGGCCTTGTGCTGTTCACGTTTATCGGCGTGCCCTGGTTGGTGCGTACCATCCGGTTGGAGAGTTTGCATGGCTTTTGACGAAAGATGAGGCGCCCTATGAGAAAACTCACTCGACGACAGTTTTTGTTTGGCGGGGGGATGCTGGCAGCTTGTGGCCTGGGCGCGGCGGCAGGATTGAGCCGTAATCGTTGGTGGGAGTGGCCTCCAGCCGAGGCAGTTGAAGCGGTATCCCCGGAACCACCCCATCCCTGGTCCACCGAAGCGCGTTACTATACCTCCTTTGCCAGCGAAGGTTCGCTCAACTGTACCTCGTGTCACGGGGCCAAAGAGGAAACCCTACCCGTTTCTTACTGCCATACGCCGCACACCGGCAATTATGTCCAGTGTAATCTCTGCCCCCGTCGTTGCATTATTGCCGAGGGCGAACGAGGTGAATGCCGGGTACGAGAAAATCGAGGCGGGCGGCTCTATTCAATGGTTTATGGCAATCCCTGCGCCGTCCATCTGGACCCCATCGAGAAAAAACCCCTCTATCACTTTTTACCGGCGGCTGGAGCGTTTTCTCTGGCCACCGCGGGCTGTAATCTGCGCTGTCTTTATTGCCAAAACTGGACCATCTCCCAGGTACCGCCGGAGCAAACCGCCAATGCCGACCTGCCCCCCGAAAAAGTCGTCTCCTACGCCCAAGAATATAAAGCGCCGGTTATCGCCTACACCTACTCAGAACCCACCATCTTCTACGAGTATATGGTCGACACCGCCCGATTGGCGCGAAAGAGGGGACTGCGCAACGTGGTCATCTCTGCCGGTTACATCAACCCCGAACCATTGCAAGAACTGTGCGCCACCGTGGATGCCATCAAGATTGACTTAAAGGGATATGACGAAGATTTCTACCGCGAGGTGTGTGAGGGTGAGTTGGAAGTGGTGCTCAAAACCATCCAAACCATCCACCAGAGCGGCATCCACCTGGAAATTGTCAATCTGGTGGTGCCGACCCTGAATGATAACCTGGAGCAACTGCGGGCGCTCTCCCGGTGGGTGGCTCAAGAATTAAGTCCCGACATCCCCTTGCATTTTAGTCGCTTCTATCCCCAGTATAAACTGACCAATTTGCCGCCAACACCCGTAGAAACCATTGACCAGGCGCGGGAGATAGCCTTGGCCGAAGGCATGCGCTTTGTTTACGCGGGCAACGTACCGGGACATCCCGGCAACAACACCTATTGTCCCACCTGCGGCGAACCTATCATCATCCGGCAGGGGTTTGCCGTAACAGAGTATCACCTGCAAAACGGCGCTTGCGCCTATTGCGGCGAAGCCATTCCCGGCGTTTGGTGGGTGGATACCCCAGAGGGTGAACCGTTAACTGTGCCCCCTGGTTCTTCTGATCAGTAAATTGGAGTCCGCAAATGAACCCAGTTGAATCCAAACATTTTTTTAGATCATTGATGTTGTCCGTTGTCGTGCTCCTGTTTTTGGGTTGTACCATTTTACCAAACACACCAACCACAGCTGGGCAACCGGCGGACATATCCGCAGCCACCACCCCAACCCCATCTCTCATGTTGGCTGAAGCGACCACCCCGGCCAAAACCTTGTCGCCACCCCCCGTTCCCGTCGGAGAAATTCGGCCTTCGGCTATCGCCGGATCCTGGTATCCTGATGACCCGGATCAATTGGCTCAGATGATCGACGGCTTCCTGGCAGCAGTTGAGCCAGTGGCCGGAGAACCTGTTGGCCTGGTGGTGCCGCACGCAGGTTACGTTTATTCTGGGTTGGTAGCAGCCCGGGCCTTTAAACAATTAGCGGGTAAACCGTACAATGTTGCCGTGATTATTGCCGCCGATCACCAGTTGCCACTCTCGGATCCCATTTCTGTGTGGGCCGAAGGGGGTTTTGCCACCCCGCTCGGAGTGGTGCCGGTAGATGCAGCCCTGGCCGAGGCCCTGCTTGAGTCTGACCCGCGTATTGTGTTTGACCCTGACGCCCACCAGGGAGAGCATCCCCTCGAAATCGAGCTCCCCTTTTTGCAGCGGGTCTGTCCTCAATGCGCCATCGTGCCGGTGCTAATGGGGACTGATGACGATGCTGCCGTCCAGGCCCTGGCCAACGCTCTCATCTCAGCCCTGCGTCATAACCAAAAACGGGTCGTATTGATTGCCTCGTCCGACCTCTCCCATTACCCGCAGCAACAAGATGCCCGGCAGATCGACAGCGCCACTCTGGCGGCCATTGAAACCGGCAATCCAGTTACCGTACGCCAAACCATCGCCGCTTCGATGGCCGCAGGCGTACCCAACCTGGCCACCTGCGCCTGCGGTGAAGGCGCTATCCTGGCCGTCATGCAGGCCGCCAACGGACTGGGCGCCGATACGGTTACAATTTTGGATTATGCCACATCTGCCGACTCTCCTTATGGCGAAGCCAATCAGGTGGTGGGATATGGGGCGGTGATGTTTTGGGATTACGAGCCTCTTCACTTGACTGAGAAACAGCAAAAAGAACTCCTGAACCTGGCTCGCACGGCCATTACCGAATACCTGGAAACCGGCCAGGTACCCAACCTCGAAACAGAAGACCCGGAATTGACCCGTCGTTCGGGAGCGTTTGTGACCCTGAAACAAAAGGGAGAACTACGGGGGTGTATAGGTCACATGCGCGCTGACACGCCACTGGCCCAGGTTGTGCCAAAGATGGCCGTAACTGCTGCCACCAACGACCCCCGTTTTCCACCAATGACCCTGGCGGAATTGGCGGATGTTAGCCTTGAAATCTCTGTGCTATCGCCTATGCACCGCATCACCGATATTGAACAAATTGAAGTTGGCAAGCATGGTCTGATGATTATTCACAATGGCCGGCAGGGGGTCTTGTTACCGCAAGTGCCCATTGAGCAAGGCTGGGAGCGCCAGGAATTTTTGGAGAATTTGTGCGCCAAAGCCGGTCTACCCGGCGACTGCTGGACCGAGCAGCCAACCCTCTACACGTTTACCGCCCTTGTATTTGGCGAGTAAAATGCTCGTTTTTATCATAGGCAGGACTTACGCATGTCATTCTGAACGAAGCTTGGAAGCGAAGGAAGCGCAGCGGCTGAAGCGGCTGAAGCGGAGCCGCGTCGATGACGCGCAGAATCCTCAGAAATTCTATTGGCAAGTCCACGTTTTAGGGATTTTTCGCTCCCTCTGGTCGCTACTAATGACATAGAATGTCTTTGTAGGATTGGAGACCTGACAGGTTTCAAAAACCTCAGGTCTCCAAGTGTGGCTCCCTCAAAATGACATGTCTCCGTAAGTCCCGATAGGGGAACAGTAGCTTATTCCTGTGGAGGAAATTCTATGAAAATCTACAATGTCTTTGACCTTCGTCACCAGACGGTGGCCTTTGCGGAGACGCCAGAAGAGGCCGTAGACCAGGTACTGGCCGGTGACGAAGTTGGCGATTGGGAAATGCCTGAAGCACAAGAAATCCCTTTGCCTGAAGGGTACGCGCTAGGCCCGGCCCAACAGAGTGTGAGGTGGCTAAGTGCGGTGATGGAAGAGGCGTGGACGGCGCTGCGCCATCACGTGGAGGGTCTCACCGAGGCTGAATTTTTCTGGGAACCTGTTCCTGATTGTTGGACCGTCCACCCTGATGAAACGGGTCGCTGGATTGTGGATTATGCTGACTATCCCCACCCCGATCCACCCCCTTTTACGACCATCGCCTGGCGGGTGGTGCACGTGGCGGCGTGCAAGATTATGTACCATGAATACGCCTTCGGTCCCGGCAAACTCACCTGGGACGAATTGGATATTCCTCATACTGTGGCCGGGGCGACCGCCTGGTTGGAGGAGGGGCAGGCGCAACTACGGGCGGCGCTGGATGGCCTCAACGATGCTGACCTGGCGGTGATGCGTTCCACCAACTGGGGTGAATTATGGCCCACCTGGCGTATCTTTTGGGGAATGACCGGCCACGATCTGGAGCATGGGGCTGAAATCGGCTGCTTGCGCGATTTGTATCGGCTATTGGGTCAACAGCCTGCCGGAGATTGAAGTGAAAATTGGCCTGGCCGTCCTCGGTTTTACCTCAACCATTGCCCAGATTGTGCTCATGCGTGACCTGGTGGCTACTTTTTACGGCAACGAATTGCTCTTTGGCCTGGTGCTGGCGGCCTGGCTGGCCTGGGTTGCCGTTGGGTCGTGGGGACTGGCCCGCTTGGCCGTACAACCCAAACTGGGACAAAATGTTTTTGCAGGGGGAATGGTGCTGGCCGGAGTGTTGTTTCCCCTCCAAATCACCCTCGTCCGCAATGCGCGAACACTACTGGGGGTTACGCCGGGCGCTTTTGTTGAATTTCTGCCAATGGCGAGCGCTGTGGTGTTGATTTTGGCCCCACTATGCCTTGTAGCTGGTTTTCTTTTCACTCTGGGTGCCCGGCTGATGGTAGAGAAAGGTAAGACCGCTGGCCAGGCCTACGTATGGGAGAGCATCGGCGCGGTTGTTGGTGGCGCCCTCTTCAGTTTTATGCTCATCCGCTGGCTCGACCCGTATCAAACCGCCTTGATGGTGGCCATGGTTAACCTGGCTGTGGCCATCTATTTTTGGTTCCCCCGGCTTCTTGACAATTCTGTTTTCTCCATTGTCGCTGTCCTGATGGTAGTGATTGCCTTGCTTGTTTTCTCGTTTTTTGGGGGACGAGTTTGGCACGAGGCGACTCTTCGCTGGCAATGGCCCGGCCTGGTGTTTGCTGCGGACTCGCCTTACGGCCGTTTGATTATCCAGGCCCGGCAAAGCCAACGGGCTTTTTTTGAAAATGGCCTGCTGGCTTTTGAAACTCAGGGAACCTTCCCCGAGGAGATGGCTCATTTTCCCCTCTTAGCCCATCCCCATCCCTGCCGGGCGCTGCTCATCGGCGGCGGCGTGGCAGGCGACCTGCGCGAAATTCTTAAACACAACCTCGATAATGTCACCTACGTTGAACTCGATCCCTTGTTGATTGAAGCCGCCCAAACATATCTCTCGCCGCAAGATGCCGGCGTGCTGAACGACCCCCGGGTTACCTTAATTTTTAGCGACGGGCGGTTATATACTAAACAGAATATGAACAGCCCTTCTCCTGATACCTTTGATGTGATCATTCTCGATTTGCCCGAACCCTCTACTGGCGCGCTGAACCGCTTTTACACCCAAGAGTTTTTTGGAGAAATACAGGCCATCCTCAGACCCGGCGGCATCTTTGCTTTAGGTTTACCCTCGGCCGAGAATTACTGGAGTCCCGAACTGGCCCGGCGCAACAGCAGCATTTATCATACCTTGAAAGAAGTCTTTCCCGAAATCATTGTGTTGCCCGGCGAACACAATTTTTTCCTTGCTTCTGATACACCTCTGAACGTCGATCCTCTTGTACTGGCAGAACGACTACGGCAACGCGACATCGCTACCCGTTGGGTCACCCCAGACTACATCGAATACGTGTTCACCACCGACCGCTTTGCCGGGGTGCAGCAAGAACTCGAAGCGACTACGAATGTTCGCCTTAACCGTGACCTGACCCCGATCTCTTATTATTACGATTTGGCTTTGTGGCTGTCACGTTTCTATCCAAATCTGCGCGGTATCTTCGAGGGAACCGATCTGTTTAACCTGGGTTGGGTAATGGTCCCCCTGGTTCTGCTGGTAACGTTGGTCCGGTGGCAGCGTCGTTGGGCCATCCCCTTTATCATCGCTGGCATTGGTCTGACCCAGATGATGTTACAACTGGTCATCCTCTTTGCTTTTCAGGTTCTCCACGGTTACGTCTACGCCGAGGTCAGCCTGCTGGTGACAACGGTTATGGCCGGATTAGCCGTGGGTGCGGCAGTCAGTAACCGGTTGTTACATCGTCAACTGTTTGTAATTGAAAGGAAGAGGATCAAACAGGTTTTGTTGGTCGTCCAACTCTTCATTATCATCTATAGTGGGCTTTTGCCCTTTATTCTGCAAGGGCCGGTCCCTATCCCGTCGTTGGTATTTCCCTTAATGGCCCTGTTAGCAGGTTTTATCACCGGGATGGCGTTTCCTCTGGCGGTAGAACTTGTTCAAGGAAATGCCGGCCGGATCGTCGGGAAGCTCTACGGGGCTGATTTACTGGGCGGTTGTTTGGGAGCGTTGTTAGGCGTTATTGTCTTCATCCCTGTCCTCGGTATCCCTCAGACCTGTGCATTTATTGCGTTGGTCGGTCTGGCCGGACTGTTAGCCCTGAGATGAGCATCTAGGTTGATTATTATGGTATAATAGTTGCTATAGGCACAAATCCCCATCAACCTGTTTTCAAGGGTGAAAAAGGTATGACGCCTCGCTTGCCAACCATGCCTCGTTTGATTGCCTCAACGATGCTGCCTGTCGTCGTTTCGGTTTTACTCTGGCTGTTGACTGCCTCTGCCGTTCAGGTCCAAGAAGAAGATAATTCCTCATCGGTTTGGTTGGATTTTTTAAACAGACGCATTTCAATAGGAGAGTAAAAAATGAAAACATCCTTAAAAGCCATACTCTTCAGCATTTTGTTGACCCTCCTCTGTTCATGGTCAACGCTGCAAGCCCAGGAACCTGAGATAAAATTCGACCACCCCTTCCAACTAAACGCAGAGCCGATGGGGGCTTTTATTCAGGATAGCGACGGCTTTTTTTGGATAGGCACCAAGAGCGGGCTGTTCAAATATGATGGCCTGGACGTCCAGGCGTACAAACAAGGCCCTGATTCGGTGTCGGATAATATTGGCCAGCCTGTTGAACCTGGCCCTGACAGGCGATTTGGTGGGCGTAGAAGAGCTTGCCGTCCGGTTTGCCGAACGCGAAGCGAGCTGGGGACCGTTTGCGCAGCGGTTACAACAACTGGCTGCCGATATGGAAGATGAACAGATCATCACTTTCATCAAGCAATACATGTCAAAGGACACGTAGATATGGCAATGAATCACGCAGACCAAGACCATACGATCTTGATAATTGACGACGACGCATCCACTTTAAAGGCGTTGGTAAGCTACCTGCAGGGGTTGGGCTTTAAACCTCTGGCCGCTCGTTCCGGCGAAAGGGGGCTGGATGTGGCCCGCCGTAGCCAGCCTGATCTTATCCTGCTCGATGTGATGATGCCGGGTCTGGATGGCTTTGAAACCTGCCGCCGCTTAAAAGCAGAGCCAACACTCAAGGATATTCCCGTTATTTTTTTGACCGCCCTATCCAACGCCGCCGACAAAATTAAGGGGTTTGAGGCAGGGGCGGTAGATTACATCACCAAACCCATCCAAAACCAGGAAGTTTTGGCCAGAATCAACATCCACCTCCGGCTGCACGAATTGACCGAACGCCTGGCGCAAGAAGTGCAAGGGCAAATCCAAGAACTAAACACCGAGATAGCCGAGCGCAGGCAGATTGAGAAGGCGCTGCGGGAGAGCGAGGCGCGCTACCGGGCTGTAGTTAACAGCCAGGTCGACCTGGTTAGCCGATACTTGCCGGATACCACCCTGACGTTTGTCAACGACGCTTACTGTGAGTTTTTTGGCAAAACCCGCGAAGAATTGATTGGGCACAGTTATCTGTTTATGATCGCGCCTGAATTCCGCGAATTGGTCCGGCAAGAAGCTGAAAACTTGGCAAAAGACCCCCGACCATTAGTAGGCGAGTATCTGAATTACCGGCACGATGGCAAAGAGTGTTGGATCCAATGGGTTGTCCACTGTATTAGCGATGAAAATGGTCAAGTTGTTGAGCTACAGGCCGTAGGTCGCGACATCACCGAACGCCACCGGGCGGAAGAAGCACTGCGGGAGAGTGAAGAAAGACTTCGGCAAATCGCCTCATCGCTTCGAGAAGTCATCTGGTTACGCGATGTCCAAACCCGTCAGGTGCTCTACGTGAATCCCGCCTTCGAGGAGTTAACCGGGCGGACCTGCGAGAGCTTTTACGAGAATCCGGACATTGTGATAGATGCCATTCATCCTGACGATAAGGAGGGGGTGATCAAGGCGCTTGATCAACGATTCGAGGGTGTACCCTTTGACAAAGAGCACCGCATCATCCATCTGGATGGCAGCGTGCGTTGGGTATCGAGCCGAAGTTTTCCAGTTCAAAACGAGGCAGGTGAAGTGTACCGGTGGGCAGCGATCATGGAAGACATTACCGAGCGCAAGCGGGCGGAGGCGGCCTTGCGCGAAAGTGAAGAACGCTATCGCCTACTGGCCGAGGCAGCGCACGACATGATCTTTATCCTCAATCGTGAAGGAAACGTTACCTACGTTAATAGTTTTGCGGCCCAACAGCTCGGGCGCTTGCCCGAGGAAATCATTGGCAGACCCCAAGCAGAATACTTCGCGTCCGGCGACGCTGAGCGCCAACAGCTTGGATTGCGTCAGGTCTTTGAAGCCGGCCAACCTCTGTATATCGAAAGTTCGACCCAATTTCCGACCCGGAAGATGTGGCTGGGTACGTGGCTGGTACCCATCAAAGACGAGGCTAGTCAGGCAAAATCCATTCTCGGCATTTCGCGCGACATCACCGATCGCAAGCAGGCCGAGGCGCAGCTCGAACGCAACCTGCGCGAAACCCGCCTGCGCTTCGAGGTCAGCCAGGCTCTGGCCGGCACAGAAACCGAGGACGAGGTGCTGGACGTGCTGATTCAATACGCCGGTCTCTATTCCCAGGTATTCGTGGCAATCATGACTTTTGACTGTAGAGGAGGCGAACGCACTGCTATCGTGCGCCGTCAAGATACCTTTGAGAGCGGTTTGACAGCCACGGCACCCATTGGAGGGAGACTTCCGCCTTCGATTTACACAATATCGCGCCACCACTCCGCAGCCAAGCCATTTGTCTCGGAGGATGTCTTTGCCGATGCACGAGTCGACCCCGCCACCCGCGAGATATTTAGGCAGACTGGAGCGGGCAGTCTCACCTTCGTTCCACTCATGGCCGAGAATGAGTGGATGGGCTTTATCGGGGCCATGGCCAAGCATACCAGCTACTTTGACGAGGAAAAGTTGCACCTCTACCAAACCCTGGCCGAACAGGGTGCGATGGCATTGCGCGCCGCTCGCTTGCGGGAGACAATCCGCGAATCGGCAGAAAGGATCCGGGCAGTGTTCGAAGGTGTCGTTGATGGCGTTGTGGTGACGAACCTGCAAGGTGAGATTCTGGACTGCAATGAAGCCGCTGTGCTTTTACTCGGACGTGATTCCAGAGAGGAATTGTTGGGACACAACTCGATTGAGATGATCGTCGAGGATGAGCGGCCCCAGGTGCTCGAGGAGGTAAGAGAGGCGCTTGAAATCGGCCACGTCGGAGGCATTACAGGACGTAAACTGCTTCGGAAGGATGGAAGCGTCTATGATGGTGAGATCAGCACGGCATTTCTGCGGGATGCCGAGGGGAACCCGGCTGGATTTGTCGTCGGTGTACGCGACATCACCGAACGCAAGCAGGCGGAGGAGGCTTTACGGGAGAGCGAGGATAGATTTCGGATCTTCGCCGATGAGGTTTCCTTTGAAGGGATTATTATTCATGATGAGGGCAAAATTTTGGACGTAAACAGGCAATTTTCGCAGATGCATGGCTATGAACGCTCTGAGCTGATAGGGATGACGGATTCCCTGGCAAAAACCATAGCGCCAGAATATCGTGAAATTGTGCTAAAACATATTCAAGAAGGATACAAAAAGCCTTATGGAGCGGTAGCCCTTAAGAAAGATGGCTCTACGTTTCCAATAGAAATCCGTGCCAAAATCATTCCTTTCCATGGGAAAATGGTCAGGGCAACCGCGGTCCGCGACATCACCGAGCGGGTGCGGGCAGAGGAAGAAATCCGCAAACTTAACGCCGAACTCGAGCAGCGGGTAGCCAGGCGGACCCGGCAGATTGAAACCGTGGTCGAAGTCAGCCAGCAGCTAACCGGCATTTTGGATCTGCCCACCCTGCTGCG
>JAFGNV010000221.1 GCA_016926805.1 Anaerolineae bacterium | reverse complement strand
TCGGCGGCGCGTTGGGCTTTGCGGTAGCGGTTGAAATATTGTTGGGCGTTGTCGCTGGGGGAGAGAGTGGGGTCGAGTTTGACCCTGGCCGCCGACTCGCCGGGCAGCCAATCGACCACCAGTTCCGTCTGGCCGGATTGGATTTGATGAGCGCAGGCCAAGATCAGTTCGCCCTGTTCTTTGAAGGCGGAGGGATTGGCCAGGGCGGCGGCGTCTTCTTGCAGCCGCTCGCGGCGACGGGCCAGTTTCTGGCGAGCTTCGTTGAGCGTTTCGAGGAGAGGCATTCTGGCTGCGGCGTAACCGGCAGCAGCCTCGGCAAAGTAGGTTTCTACGGCTGCGGAGAAAGTGGCGCAGGTTTGGGTTTTGGGCAGGTGGTGGAGGGGATAGGGGGCAAACGCCACCGGCGCGTTATCCTCGTCAAAGGCCAGGGTTGGTTGCCACTGGTTGCGCTGGAGGTGGTCAAACAGGGTATTGACGGCATCGAGCAAAGGGGTGAGCGCCACCAATTCGCCAATCTTGGTCTCGGTGCTGCCGGTGGCCCGGTAGACAATCTCGCGGGCCAGTAGGGGGCTGACGCCAGCCAGCACGCCGGTGAGCATGCGGACCAGGTCGAGTTGAGGCGAGGCTTCGCCGAGTTCCCGGCGCAAAATGAGTTCGGTAAGTTCGGTAGGAGTCAGTTTGTCTTGCGGCGACGGCGGAGCGTAAGGCTGGTTGGGGACAAGCAGGCGTTGCGTTGTTTGGGGGCCAGGTTTGGAGAGCCGGGCCACGCCCAAAATGGTCTGAGTTTCGTTGAGCAAGATCAGGTTACTGCGGGTGCCCAGCAGTTCGATCACCAGGCAAGTTAGGCCGAAGGGGGTGTCGAAATAAAAATGGAGGATGCGCTCGTAGGGGGGCTGCTCGATGGCTTTGAGCCTGGCCCCGCGCATGTATTTGCGCAGAACAAGCATTAAGGGCGTATCGTGGCCGGTGCCGCGGCGTGTTTTTGCGGCAGTCAAATGCAGGCGGGGGGCCTGGGGTTCAACCGAGAGAATCAGGTAATGGCGGGTGGGATGAACGAATATTTCCAGGCCAAAGGTGAGCGAGTTGATTTGGGTGACCCGCTGCACCCGCCCGCCCAAAATGATGTCGCGTAATTCGGCGGCCATGGCCGCCGTGGAGAAGGTGTCAAAATTCATCGGCGTTTAACAATGATTTTGCCGGTTGCCAAAGGAAAACCGGCAGCGTTCCGGACGGTCCGGATGAGGGCCAGGATATTGCCCGGAGATGGTCGAATTGTAGCACAGCCAGGGGGCCTGACCAATTTAGCCTTTGTTTTTTGAGCAAGTAGGGACAGGACATTGTCCTGTCCCTACTTGGCAAAAATTCAAATTCCGTTTCTGAATGTCTATATCTTTTTGACTCTGGCGCGTTCGAATTGGGACGGTGAGGGGGGCTATCCCATTTTTTGGCAATAGACCCTAAAGATTTCAAAAACCTTTAGGGTCTGCCTAAAATTTGAGATGCACCCAGGCTACGGCAGCGATAGGTCCGATATGTCCCACACTTTGAGGTTGTCATAATGTACCTCCAACGGGGTGTCACTACTTGTGCCGGCTGCCAGGCCAATAGTACCTTTACTAAATGTGTCATCGGTCACTAAACCGGCTGGCTGCCCATTGATATAGAACGCCAGTTGGTTTCCTTTGAGGATGGCCATCACCTGGTTTGTTTCATAATCCGGCTTTCTCACATTAGGAGGGGATGAAACGAGTCTTGTATAACCATAACCGCCACCCCATTTACATAATCGTACTAAGTCCTCGTTGAGGAAACTTTCGATGCCGTAAAATCCAGGTGGGGGGGTAGATTTTCGCCAATCCCTTAAGATTACAAACCATATCCCGGCCTCACCGGAAACATATTGGACATCCACTTCCAGGACAAAATCGGAAAAGACACGGCTACCCCAATCACCATTGGCATCGGAAGTGGATGTTGACAGGATAAAGTATTTGCCGTCCTTGTACCCTACTTCCCCCCGCTCAGACTGACCAATATCCCAGCCGCTGGCAGGATCGCTGAAATCATCCTGGTAATCCGGTGGGCGGTCTTTGATAGCAGCCAGGATTGGCTCAACAAAGGCCTGGCCTGGGTTAGGGGCGGGGGTGGCCAGCGGCTGGCCGATGCGGAAATGCCCTTTGTCAAACCCCTGCCGACCGGCGCCATCAAGGGCGCGGGCTTCAACATCGTGCTCGCCTGGCGGCAATTGGAAAACCTTATGCCGTTCTACAGTTTGCCACTCGCCTCCATCCACCCGGTAAGCCACTTCGACGACGCCGGAGTCACACGGGGCATCCACGGCTTCAAGGTATACCTGGCCGTCGAACCAGTCTTCCCAATGATTCATTATCTCTACAATCGGTTGATACTTGTCTTCTGTTTGCTCACATAGACCTAAAGCTGCTTGCACGAAGGCCGTGCCTTCTCCAGTGTCCACTCCCCGCAAGGCCAGGACATTGGAGCCTGGTTGCAGCAGGCTGGTTATGTCTGTTTCCCACCAACTGATGCCCCCCGTGTCGTCTTGCAACGCCCGTTGACCATTAACGTAAATGTCTACATCGTCATCTGCTAATGTAACCAGTCGCGCGTGCGGCGGAACTTGGGCCAAGTTGAACGCCTGGCGGAAATACAGGGCGTGATTCGGGATGTAGCGATACGGCTTCTCCCACAAACAAGCGGCGTTCAAACCCCAAAGGTCCTGGCAGAGCCGGCTATCAGGCGTGGCCCAGCCGGAGTCATCATAGGCCAGCTGCTCCCAGCCCGCTGAAAGCTGTTCGCTAAACTTCCAGGCGCTATCGGTGGTGATGTAGGTATCGGCGGTAGGACCAGCCGGTGAGGTCGTGGGCAACTCCAGGTCCGAGATGTCCCAGATTTTGAGGTTGTCCCAGCGGGCTTCCATCGGCGTGTCGCCGAGATTGCAGATTACCAGGTCGAACAAACCACTCCCGGACTGCTCGTCGAAGTTGGGGTCGGTTCCAAACAAGGTTGGTTCGCCGTTCACGTAGACGGCGATTTGCGGGCCGATGGCAATAATTTGCAGGCGGTTCGGCTTGGAGTCTGCCTGTACCGGCAGCCCTTGCCTTTCAGACAGGTTCCAATGCCTCTCTTGGCCCTCCGCGCCAGTGGCGCTTGGTGTAAAAAGCCTTTTGTCTATCCTGACATTAACGCCCGATTCGAACATCACGTGATACTTCCCTTCCGCGCCTGTAGCGGGCTCGTGCCACTGTCGGAAATTGACACTCCAATTGCCTTCCCCAGCCTGGACAAATCGCCCCTCGACTTCCAACACCATATCAGAGTAAGGTTGCTGATTGATTGGATGACTGCCGGCGCAGGTCATCGCCATGTCTGGTTTTTGGGGGCGGAGTTTGGCAGCTGGGACGGTGATATAGTATTCCCCGTCGGCGTAGCCACGTTCGCCTTCCTCCCAACCGCTTTGGTCGGCAATAGCCCCCGATTCCCAACCGCTTGTCGGGTCGCTGAAGTCATCCTGAAAATCCGGTGGATGGTTGGCGATGGCGGCCAGGATTGGCTCGGCGAAGGCGCGAGACTGCTCGGCCTGTGTTTCTGGAACAGAAGTAGCCGCGGCGTTCTCACCAGCCCACTGCGGATAGAAATTATGATTCCACCAGTCAGGCCAATCAGTGAGAAACTCCGGCTCGGTGGAGCCATCGGCGCGCACAATGCGATGGCGACCCTCTTCGTCAATGTAGATCACCTGCGTACCGTCCGGGCTGAAGCCGAGGCTGCCCACTTTGAAGGAGGCATCCTGGTGAATCATAGGTGGGGTGACAACGCGGACAGTCTGGCCGTCACGGGAGAAGACCCACACCTCGCGCGTCACCGGAAAGACGTCGGGGCAACCGTTGACATCCGCATAACCAACAAGCCACTGGCTGTCGGGCGACCAGTGGGGTTCGAGGATACATGGCCGACCGCCAATCCGACGATGGATGATGGTCAGGTCGGAACCGTCGGGGCGCACGATGGCCAAGTCTGCGCCATGCGTGAACGCAATCCACTCACCGTCCGGACTCCAGGATGGTTGATGGTTATAATCGCCGTCAAACGTGATTTGCGTCAGGCCAGCGCCATCGGCGTTGACAATGTAGATTTGAGGCCCTGCGTCCGGGGCGGTGGCAGCAGCGAAGGCAATCTGTTTCCCGTCAGGATTCCAAGAGAAATGGTCGCCATTGTGGAGATAAAGATCGGCGTCTTGGAGGATGGCGGTGTGCGTGCCGCTCCGGTAGGGGAAAATACACAAGCCGGTGTCAGGGCCAATACGTTCGCAGGATTCCAGAATACGACCCTCAGTTGGCGGCGCGCCGGGTGAGACGTAGCCAGGAGGCAGTGGAATTGGCGTGCTCGTGGCGGTTGGTGTGGGTGTTGGCGTAGGCGTAGGCGTAGTGATAGCTGTTGCGGTTGACGTGGATGTCGGCCCAGGCGCGGCGATAGTTGCCTTCACCGCCGTGGGCGTGGCCAGAATCATGCCTTCGCCAGGCGGCGTGACTATTTCTGTAGACAATACCACCTGCACCTGGCCGCCGCTGATTGTCACCTGGCCCGGCACCTGGCTTAAGATCAGCCCGGCCACCACCAGCACAAGCAAACCCAACCCGGCGGCGGCTACTATCCATAACGGCGGCAGGGTCACTCGTAGCGGCTGGGTGGGGATAGGGCCAGTTGAGGATGTTCCAGTTGCCGCACTGGCCTCACCTGTTGCCAATGGCGCCGGCGCTGCTGCCCGCGCATCGGCCGGTGCAGCCTGGGTCGCCTGGTCAAAAGCAGTCACCAGGTCGCGCATAGTCTGGTAACGGTCCGCCGGGTGCTTGGCTAAGGCCCTGAGAATCACCCGCTCCACCTCTTCCGGCAGGTCAGGCCGGAGGCTGCGCGGCAGCGGCAGCGGTTCGGTTAAATGCTTCATCACCACCGCAAATGGCGTTTCGGCGTCAAAAGGCAGCCGGCCGGTGACCATCTCGTAAATAACCACGCCCATGGCGTAAATATCGGCCCGTTCGTCCACTTTAACCGACTCGCCCTGTTCCGGGGCCATGTACTGCGGTGTGCCAATCACGTTCGACCCGGTCAGGTTGAGCGAACCTTCGACCATTTTAGCTATACCAAAATCGGTCAGGTAACAATCGCCTTGGTGGTCGATCAAGATATTGCTCGGCTTCAGGTCACGGTGAATTACGCCCAGTTGGTGGGCATATTCCAGGGCCGATCCTATCTGGTTCACCACCCGCCGCGTTTCCTCCAATGATAAGGCCCCGCGCAGCAGCCGGTCTTTGAGCGTGCCGGCCTCAATGAAGCGCATGACCAGGTAAAGGTAATCGTCCTCTTCGCCGTGGTCGTACACCGGCAGAATGTGCAGGTGCTCCAGTTTGGCAATGACTTTGGCTTCTTGCTGAAAGCGTTTGACAAAGGTGGGCGTCTGGCTGAGATGGGTGGAGAGAACTTTAAGCGCCACGTAACGTTCCATCGAAGGCTGGTAGGCTTTGAAGACAGTGGCCATGCCGCCCAGGCCAATTTGTTCGATAATCCGATACGGGCCTAATGTTTTGCCGATTAAGTTTGACATCATACACCTCCCCAAACTTGATTATACCAAATGCGCATCAAAATTCCCACATCACCATTTCAATGGGACGCGGATAATACGGATTTATTGGACGACCAAAGTTCCATACAATTTAGGGCGCTACATTTTGATGAGTTTAGTCTTATTTTTCTTGGAAAAGCAGGGGTTTTACCGCACGCTTTCGATATTCACTTCCCCTGCGGCTACGGTGAAGTCAAACGATTTGCCGCCCTGGGCATTGGTAATATACCAGCCGCCGCCCGGTGAGTGCGCTTGCCAGGTGTATGTACCTGGGTCAATGACCAGGGTAGCCAAGGCATACTCCTGGCCGGGTTTATTGGCCGGAACCTGTAAAAAGTATGGTCCAATGTCAATATTCCAATCCACGTCAGTATAATTGTAAAAGACAAATAGAGCCTTGCCGGGGGGAATATCAAAACCAGAGGGGGCCACCGCCGGGGCGGCCGTGGGCGTAGGCGGCGCTGCGGGTAACGGTGTGGCTGTGGGCCGCGGCGTTGCGGCTGCCTGCCCCTGTTCATGGGCAAGTAGACGAGGGTCGCCCCAGATACCCCAATCACAGTCAAAGTTATCATGGCCGCCATCTTCGACGATTAAGGTCAATTCATTCCCTCCAGCAATTGGAAGTAAAATATCAACTGGCTCAGACCCGCCGTAAAGTCTGTTGCTACGATAAATCTCTTCGCCATCTAAAAGAACAATGAAATTGACACCATCGCCACAGCTAACCCCGTTATTGATCGATTCCTCTAAGCCAAGTGTTGCGGATAATTGCTCAAAGTTACCGTCTATTTCGTATACCAACCTAGATGGAGCGTGAGCAAATATGCCGTGAGAATATCTGATGCCATGAACGGTAATAGGGTCACCTTTTCGGATCGGATCTTCTGGATAGGGTGACGTAAAGGCAAACTTCCCAACCGAATACTCTCCAAAGGGTAACTCGATAAGCTTTGGCTGGAATTGAGAAAGATATATTTCAGCCCTATCCGTGGGCACAGGCGTTGGATTCTGGGATAATGCGGTTGGCCTGGGGGTGGGGGTGTTGGCCGGCGTGGCCGTCGGGGGGCGGGGAGTGGGGGTCAGGGTGGGCGTCTGGGTGGGGGTAGCTGTTGGCGGCAGGGGCGTGTTGGTCGGGAGAGGGGTATTGGTTGGGGAAGGCGTGTCGGTTGGCTGCGCGGTTTGAGTGGCCGCCAGAGCCGCCTGCACCGTCGCCTCGACATTGGGGGTGGGCGCGCCGCCGCAAGCCGCCAAAAGTGAAGCCGTTAGTAGCATAATGATTAGATGGTACGATTTTTTCATGGTTGTCTCCTGTTTTTTGATAATTTTTGGTCAAGCCAGTTTATGGTAGGCAGGTGGCGCGGAAATTATCAAAGCGGGTGTCTACCGGCGCGCTATCGCCGCTGTAAACTCGCAACCCGGCATCACGCCCGGCGCCGGTAAAACTGGCATCGGTGACTGAACCTACCTGGACGTTGTTGATATATAGACGGATAAGCGTGCCCACCCGGTCAACGCGAAGATGATTGGGCGTATCCTGGTAAATTTCTGGGTTGTACGTCCAATTTATCAATGTTACCCAGGTGCCGTTCATATATCTTTTTACCAAAAAATATTCCTGAGTAGGAGGATACACCAAAAATTGGTAGGTTTCCCATGCATCGCCATTTTGGCGAGTGCCAAATACCAATCCATGATCCTGGGAATTTGAGGGTTGATAGACATCCACTTCAATGCGGTAGTTGCCGGGTAAAACCAGGTCAGGCGTCAAAAAATAATGATAGTCGTCCTTTTTGAGTAACATCTGAAATTCCCCATTCAGATACGCATACGTTCGTTCTGAATCATCTACCACAAACCACCCACTGTTGGGATCACTGAAATCGTCAAAATAGTAGAAACCGCAAGAATTTCTGCCAATAATAGGCAAATAAACGTAATTCTCCTGTCCCAGGGATACGTCATCAATAAAAAGATTGCTGTTGAGGTTGCCATTCGTTTCGGCGCGAAATTGTAAGTCAACGTTCTGGCCGATATAGGCGCTCAAGTCTAGGGTTCTGTTGACCCAATCATTGGTGTTGGTTGCATCACAGAGACTGATACTGTATACCTGGGTATTATTGATGAGAACCTGGCCAAAGTCATTGCCACATATATCTTCAGAATCAATCCACTGCCAATAGCTCAGGGTCGATTCCCCGATGGTAATGGCGACAGTTTGTGAAATAGTAGATACTTCATCATCATCGCCACCCAACCACACCGCCCAATCACCACTGTGAGGCGTTACCGGCAAGATGGTTGAGGTGACAATAAGCGGCCAGCCTAGCGCCGAGTATTCAGTCCACACGCTAGTGCCGCCTTCAAAATCGCCGTTACTAACGTCGGCTGCCCCAATTTGGACCGGCAGGTAACTCCAATCGGCCTCGACCTCTGCCGGGGCCATGCTTGTCTGGCCGGTACAAGGTTCGGCTTGAACGTCAGTTTGAGCGGCAAATAATTGTAAAGTAAACACGCAAATGAGCATCAGCGCCAGAGTCATCCCCGGCGCAACAAGCAGGTGTTTGGTGCGCATCAAGTAACCCTCCTTGAGATAGATGGCGTTTTTATTATTCCTGCTGGTAGATTAGCATACCTAGATTACGGCCGCATCGCCGAATTGTAACCATTTTGTAAACATTTTTATGTCTTTTCAAACCGTGGGGGCGAGGCAACTCGGCGTAAACGTGTCGAAATAAGCCAACTATGCCACGAGTTGCCTCGCCCCTACTATCGGGCCACGGGTAGGCGAAAGGTAAAGGTGGTGCCCTGTTGGGGCAGGCTGGCCACTGAGATAGACGCGCCGTGCTGGGCGACGATGGCGCGCACAATGGTGAGTCCCAGGCCAGTGCCGGGCCGGTGGCGGGCGCTGTCGGCGCGATACAATGGCTCAAAGAGATGGGGCAAATCAGCGGGGGGAATGCCGGGGCCGGTGTCGCTCACCTCAACCCGGATATAACCACCTTCCGAAGTCAGTTGCAGCGTTACCGTTCCGCCAGAAGGGGTATACTTGATGGCGTTGTCCAGCAGGTTGACCAGGGCTTGCTGGATCCGGTCGGGGTCGGCTTGAATCCGGGGCAGGCCCACCGGCGCGTCGAGGGTCAGCGTCAGGTCGGCCGCTTCCGCCTGATCGAATAGCGCGGCCAGGGCATTTTCGGCGACACTGCGCAGGTTAACCGGCCGCAGCAGCGGCGGCGAGGCTTCCAGCCGGGAGAGGGCCAGTAAGTCCTCTACCAGCCGGGCCAGGCGTTTGGTCTCGCCAGCAATAAAATCACGGGAACGCCGCCATAACGCCTCGTCAGTCGGGTTGCAGCTTTCCAGGATTTCGGCGTGGCCCACAATGGCCGTCAGGGGGGTCCGCAGTTCGTGGGCCACCAGCCGGGTTAAATTGAATCCAGCCTGACTGTCACCGGGCTGGCCGAGCAGCAGCACACCGGAGAGCGAATGTTCCTCATCCGCCAGCAGGCTGGCCTGCACCCGTACCGTTGGTCGGCCTTCACCCAGACTCATCTGGACGGTTTCCGCCTTGCGGCTGGTTGCCACTTCCTGCGCTAGCGTGGTGAGGGGAGAAACCAGGCGCAGGGGCGACTGAGTCTCGAGCCAGGGCGTCGCTTCGGCATTGACTGCCACCAGGCGGCCATTGGGTTTGACCAACGCTGCCGGCAGAGGCAGCGCGTCCAATACGTTTTCCAACCGGGGCGCAGGTTGCCGTGGAGGAAGCGGGCGCAATCGCAGCGCCAGCCAGCCGCCCAGGGCCATCGCCAGCAGGAGCAATCCCACCAGCAGTAGCAGAATGACCCCCGCCGGAATACTGAAAGAAGGCAATTGGAGCAGCGGCAGTATCATCATAAAACCCCTCACTCCCCCTGGTTGGCGGCAAATTTATACCCGATACTGTGGACCGTTAGCAGATACCGAGGTTCGTGCGGGTTTTCCTCCAGTTTGCGGCGCAGGCGTTGCACGTGCACGTCTACGGTGCGCGAGTCGCCGCCAAAATTGTAACCCCACACCAGTTCGAGCAAAGTGTCACGCCCAAAAACGCGTCCGGGCGCGCGGGCCAGCGTCACCAACAGGTCAAATTCCTTGGGGGCCAAATCAACCGCTCGTCCGGCCCTAAACACCTGCCGACCGTCAAGGTCAATTTCCAATTGACCAAAGGAGAGACGGTTCGACGACCGGCGTCCGGTGCTGCGCCGGGCCAGGCGCAGTATCGCCCGTACCCGGGCCACCAACTCGCGGGCGTTGAAGGGCTTGGTGACATAATCATCCGCGCCCACTTCCAGACCCACGATTTTATCTGTATCTTCGGCGCGAGCGGTGAGCATGATAATGGGCAGGTATACTTCACGTTGGCGAACGGCCTGACAAATTTGCAGACCATCCAGACCGGGCAAGGTCAGGTCCAAAATGAGCAGGTCCGGCTGGAATGAATCAACGGCCTCCAAAGCGTCGGCGCCATTGCCAATCCACTTAACGGTAAAGCCATCGCGTTCCAGGGCCGTTTGCACAAACGCGGCAATCGCTTCTTCGTCTTCCACAATCAAAATGCGTCCCAGCATGCCGATCCTCGGTGGTCTGTCGCGTTAGCCTGAAAAAGTCGCCGAAGCGGTTACTACCAACTTGTTTTGAAACTGCTAATGAAGTTGGTAACTTTATTGCGGTATAAAGGTATCTTCTCAATAAATAGGGGGAATTCATATATTTACCCGGTAGGGACAGAATATTATTCTGTCCCTACCCCAAAATATTGAGAAGATGCGTATAAAGACCCTAAAGGTGTGCGAATCGTAGATTCGCCGGAGACCTTTAAGGTCTGGATATTTGATTAGAATGAATTCAACTTCTCGGCCAGGTCGTCAACCGTGTCGCTGCCGCGAACGCGGAAACGGGGCATTTGGAAACGATTACTGAAAGACTGTTCAAATCCCCATTCGGTGGTAACGGCGCTCCAAAAATGGGCCGAATCCAATACGCGGATGGTCAGGTCGTCGTAACGGCCTGCCGGATAGGAAAAGAAGCGCACCGGCTCACCAATATGGGCTTCGATGGCTTCTTTGGATCCAACAATTTCATAAACCAGTAGATCAACATCCCGCCCTCGCAGGTCCCAGTGCCGGTAGCTGTGGGAGCCAAATTCCATCCCGGCCCGGTGCATCTCTACCACCATGTCCCAGGAGAGGTAATCGGGATTGCTGGCGTCGATGGGGTAAGTAAAGATAAAAAAGACGCCGGTATAGCCGTATTGGCGGAGCAGGGGAAAGGCGTTTTCATAATTGTCGCGGTAACCATCGTCAAAGGTGAGGATGATGGGCCTGGCTGGCAACGTGGCCTGACCACTGAGGGCATAGGCCAACTGCCACAGCGAAATGGTTTGGTAGCCTTCCTGGCGTAAGTAGGCCAGGTGGGCTTCAAATTGGGGAGGAGAAACCGATAAGTCCCGGCGATAGACATCGGCATCGGCAGGTGGGGTGGAGAGGTAATGGTACATGAGAATCGGAACTTCCAGGGTTACATCACCCCCGATTGGCGTGGGGCCGGGCGTGGGAGTAAACGTGTTAGTGGGTGTAGGTGGCGGGCTGGGGGTATTGGTTGGGGTAAGGGTGCCGGTAGGCGTGTCGGTGGGCGTGGGGGTGCGGGTTGGGCTGGGAGTGAAGGTGGGCGTGGGGGTGGCCGTCGGCGGAACAGGGGTGTTGGTTGGAATCGAAGTAGACACAACCATCGCCGGTAAGGTAGGAGATGGGGCTGGCTGTCCCGGTCTGGCCAGCTTAAGGCCAATACCGGCGCCTTTGACCCCCACAAAGCCCACGCCAAGTTGAAGGCCCACCACCAGCAAAATCAACAGGATTACCAGCCAGTAACGGGTCAGCGCCCGCAGGATAGACATGATCAAAAATTCCTTACTACTTAAACTTAAATCAGAGTATTGAGATCAAACCAAAAGTATACGTCGGGGCGGGAGTGATGTCAAAGTAAGCCAGTCGCGTCGTCAAGGGGCGGGTCTGGCCAGGTCGGCCGTCCAGTAGTGGCCATAATAACCCCCGGTCACATAACCAATACCGATTTCGGTAAATTCTTTCTCCATTAGAATATCCCGGTGACCGGAGCTATTCATCCAGGCGTTGAACATGGCTTGCGGCGTGGTGTACCCGGCGCCGATAGTTTCACCTGCCCAGGCATAGTTGTAACCGACATTATCGAGCCGGTCGCCGGGGTCTTGTCCATCCGGATTGATGTGATCGAAGAAATTCCGGTTGACCATGTCCTGGCTGTGCGCCTCGGCCGCCTGCATCAGCAGGGGATTGATACTCAGCGGACTCCGCCCATTACGACTTCGCTCGGCGTTGATTAAGGCAATGAGCTGCTCTTCGGGCGTGGGCGAGCGGTGAATGAGGGGCAGGTAAATGGTAAGAGCCGGGCTGCTTTGCAGGGCGGTATCGGACCACCGGACATTGGCGGCTGCCTGGACCGGGGTTGGCGCCGGTAGCAAAGCCAGGATCAACCCTATCCAGATCGGCCCCAGCAATAACACGGTTATTTGAGAAATGGCTCTTTTTATGTTGGGGTGGTGCATTGCATACTCCTTAGTCTATCGGTTCAATGGGAAAGTAAAATAAGCGACATGCTTGTCGAACTTTATTCAAAACTTCGTAGAATTGGCCGCCATCGTATCCTTCCGGCAGGGGAACGCACAACCGGGCAACTTGGCGCAATTGCCCGGCTGCGGCCAGCCGGGCAATGACCGGCTGCATCGCAGGGCCATCGTTCAAGAGAAAAATGGGGAGGCCGTGATTGGCCATGCGAATCAGAAAATAGTCGAACTCGTCCTCAGTCCAGCCGCCGGGATAAAAGGCCCACCGTTGGCTGTGCAACGTAACCGATCCTCCGTTGTAATCGGCGCCGATGACGGCCGGGTTTGGGGTCAATTGGGCCAGTTGAGCCAGCGCTGTTCGTTCGGGGCCGGTTACGTAGCCAAAAGAGGCGCGGTGAGAGTGCCAGCTACGAGCGACAAGCGGCGCGATTCGGATGGCAGGTAGTAGCAGGGATAAAAATAGCGCCAGGGCTATCAACAGATTGACCAGGCGAGCGGGCCATGCCATTTGCCGGGTGGGATCGAGCAGCGCCCGCCATAGCCAGACCAGGCCGGTACCTGTCCAGGCTGCCAGCAGGGGAAACAAAAAGAGGAGGTCGCGCAGGCGAAGGGACTCGTAGGGTAATTGGATGGCCATCACGGCCAGCGCGCCTGCCGCCAGAGCGACAAAACCGGGCCGGTGTTGTCGCCAGTGCCAACTGATGCCCGCGATCAAAAACGGCAGGAGCAGGCCGAATTCCTGCCCGTGGAACAACTGCTGCCTCATCTTGTTTGTGGTTGGGATGAGGTTGGACCAGGCAAAGTGAGTCAATTCACGGGCCTGAGGGTTGGCCAGAGGACTGCCAAACACCTGCCAGCGGTAAATGATGTCGGGGAGCGCCGCCAGTAACGCGCCTGTCCCGGCTATAACCAGCAACCACACTCGCTGCCGGCGGTTGATGCCCGCCTGCCAGCCGAGGCCGAGAACCACACTGACCACCAGCAATAATTGGGTGTAACGCACGTCAAAGGCCAATCCCAGGCAAATACCGGCCGTTAAGGCCCACAGATAAGGAAACCTGACAGGTTTCCAAAACCTGTCAGGTTTTTGGGTGCCTGACTTGAGCAAAGCAATCCACACTAGGGCCGTGAAAAACGCGGCGGCAACGTCGGCCATCGGCACCAGCGAACGGTCAATCACCTCGATGGAGGTGGTCCAAACAAACAGGGCCACACTTCCGGCGGTAACAGCCCCCAGTATGTCACGCTTAAAGCGTGACCTGCTTATCTCGATGGTCAGCCAGGCAACCGCCAGAGCAGTCAACAGAGCAATGACCGGGGCGGTCACGTACAGCCCCGCTTCCCCCAATAGGGCGTATCCCCCGGCCAGCAAAAACGACATCCCCAGCGGCCAGACACTGGCGGCATCGCCAAACTCATTGAGGGGAAGATGATAGCCGAGGGTGATGACTGGCGCCCAGGCAATGGGTAAATCGGCAATGTGGGGAAACAGGTCAAACCGGTGCAGGGCGCTGCCCCGCTCCACCAGGTCAACCGCAACCTGAGCGTAACCATACGGGTCGGTGCCGGTGACGCCGTGGGTATGGTGGGTAAATAGCTCAAACGCCATCCAGCCCAACGAACCGGCTGCCAGGCTGCCAGCCAGGGCGAGTACGGTCAAACGCCGGGAGGTGGGTCTGAAATCGGGCCTGGTATTGGCCATTGTTTCGGTTTTGGCAGAGCTGCGGAGATGGCTCAGGAGATATAAATTTACCAGAAGGGCGTACAATACGGCCGCCACGCTCATACTTTCAACGTAGAATGGCAGCGCCCACAACTCGGCCAGACCCGGTTGGAGAGGGATCAAATCGGGCTGTTGGGGCAGGTTGAGCAGGAGATAGAATCCGGCGCTGAGGTAGGCCAGAAACAGGGGGAACAGCGGGGTGGTGTAAATGCCCGGTCGGCGCGGTCTGGTTCGATAAGTACTCAGCAGGGTCACCAGAAACTGGATAACCAAAAGTGCGCTCCACAGCACCCCTGCCGACCAAAGCGGCCAGCCGACGGCGTGGACCCACCCGGCCAGACCGGTTAAATGAAGTATCCACAGGACAAGTTGCCAGCGTATGGGCAGCGGTTGTCCCACTTTACGGAACGTCAACAACTTCAAACTATGGTCGAGGGGGGAGGCAGGGCGGCTGGCCCAACAGAAAACGGCGGGTCCGGCTGCGGCCAGGCCAACCAGCGCCAACGGCCAGATGCGGGCCGACCAGCCGTAAACCATGGCCAGCCGGGCGCCAATCAGCAACAGGCCGGTGAATCCCACCATCAATTCAAACCTGGCCAATAACCCGTAGTCCTGCCGATTGATTCTGTCGGCGGTATTCTCGGCAAATTGTTTAGTTTTACAGATGCCGGGGCAAGCCCGAAGCAGATACCAGCCCGCCCAAACGAGGCAACCCAGAAAGACAAGGGCGCAAAAGGCATAAAAAATCCACGATCTGGCCGTCAGGGGGCCGGGGTGGGGCTGGAACCAATAGACTGCATTCAGCATGGAGTCAACGATGGCATTTAGACTTCGTCGAAATCAACCAGTTCGCCGGAGGGGGTGAGAACCTGGATGGACAACTCGGCGCTGTCCAATTGTTGGCTACAATATTGGGCCAGGGCCACGCCTTTTTGGTAAAGGGAGAGGGCTTCGGCCAGGGGTAGATTTCCGGCTTCCAGTTTTTTCACTGTTTCTTCCAATTTGCGGTAGGCCTGTTCGAAGGTTAAATCTTTGAGATCATCTTGCTCTTTGTCACTCATCTTGCATCCTCAGGTGAACCGTTTATTGTACCGTAGCATCAAATTCGCCGTTACTGACTTTGACCACCAGGCCATCCCCCCGGCTGACTTGTTGGGTGCGGGTGACGACCTCTTGATTTTTTTGCACAATGGCGTAGCCTCGGGTCAGAGTCGCTTGCGGATTGAGAGCGGTCAGTTCTGAGCGCAGGGTTTTGACTCGCTCTTGTTGCAGCACCAGATAGTGTTGCAGGTTTCGAGTAACCTGGCTGGTCAGCGTATCGACGTGCTGCCGGTAGTTATTGATCTGCACTTGCGGCGAGAGCCGGGTTAAGGCCCATTGTTGCTGTTGCAGGTTGACCCGCGCCGCCGACACCAGTTCCTGCGCCGCCTCGGCCAGGGCCAGTTGCCGGGTGCGCAATACGCGCTGGAATTCTTCCCGGTCGGGGGTGGCTAATTCGGCGGCGGCAGAGGGGGTAGGAGCGCGAACGTCGGCCACAAAATCGGCGATGGTGAAATCGACTTCGTGCCCGATGCCGGCAATGACGGGCGCTGGGCAGGCAACAATGGCCCGGGCCAGGGCTTCGTCGTTAAAAGCCCACAGGTCCTCCAGGCTGCCGCCGCCCCGGGCCAGAATGATTACGTCCACTTGCTCTTGGGCAATGGCTTCCAGGGCGGCAATGATTTGGGGCGGCGCGGTTTCGCCCTGAACCAGGGTTGGCGAGAGAATGACCCGGGCAATGGGGTAGCGGCGGCGCAGCACATTCAAAATGTCGCGCAGGGCCGCCCCATCCGGCGAGGTGACAATTCCGATACGTTGGGAAATGGGCGGCAGGGGTTGTTTTAATTCCGGGTCAAAAAGTCCTTCTGCCGCCAGTTGGGTTTTGAGCCGCTCAAATTCCGCGTACAACGCGCCCTGTCCGGCGGGTTCAAGGTCGTCCACGTAGAATTGGTAGTTGCCGCCCGCCTCATACACCGAAATGTGACCATGCGCCAGCACGGCTTCGCCGTCGCTCTGGGGCAGATAAATGAGACGGCTGGCCTGTGAGCGCCAAATAACGCAGCGCATACTGGCCTGGTTGTCTTTGAGAGTGAAGTAGACGTGGCCCGAGGCGGCCTGTTTCCAATTTGATATTTCGCCTTCCAGCCAGAGGTCTTGCAGAATATCGTCGGCTTCCATCATTTGCCGGATGTAGGCGGTGATGGCGCTGATTGTCAGAACTTGGGGCGAGGTGTCAAAAAACGTTGATTGAAACATGGGATATTGTATCCCTCTATGTTCGTTCTATATCGGCGGCGTTGACAATTTCAAACATGCCCTGGGTGGCCGGATGCGCCTCCAATCCGGCGTGGAGGGTTTCGGCTTGAGAACGCGGCATGGGGTCAGAAATGAGGAGTACCTGGTCTTCTTCCGGTCCTTCGATCCAGCGGAAAGCGATTTTAGTATACTGGCCATTCATGGGAATGGTAAAGGCTTCGCCCAGGAATTGCAGCACGTAATTGCCAATGAGGGGGGCGTAAATTTCAAAGCCACCCTCGCCATACTCGGGTTTGCTGCCGCTGGTTACAACGGTCTGGAAGCCATTGGGATCGGTAATTACAATCGGCTCGCTGGCGGCACCAATATCACCCACCAACAAAGGCAGACCGGGGCCTCGCTCAATATCTACCTCCCAGTGACCCGAAGGCGGCTGAGCAGACAGTTTCAGGGCGAGGGTCACCCGATTACCGCCGGTAATGGTCACGCTTTGATCAAGGTTGCTGTCTTCAATGGTTACCCGGTAAACCGCATCAGGTAGGTTCTCAAACAAAAAGTATCCCTGTTCGTCGGTGACATCGGTCAGACTAACGGCGTCACTCTTCAGGTAGACCATTCGATTAGGTACAGGCTGGTCAAAGGGGTCTCTTAAAGTCCCCTCGATTATGCCAGTCGGCTGCGGCAGTCCGGTGCGGTGGAAGGTAAGGCGAGTATACTGGCCGTTCATGGGGATCTCAAAACGATAGGCATCGACTTCCAGAATGTAGGTGCCAATTTCGGTGGCATAGGTTTCAAAACCACCGGAACCATACTCCGCTTTGTGACCGGCGATAACCTGATTGGTGACTCCCTTGGGGCTGGTAAACACCAGCGAGTCGCCCGGGTTGAGCCAATCTCCCACTATCAAGGGCAGGCCGGGGCCGCGACGAATCTCAACCGTGATGGCCTCGCCGGGGCTGGGCAGACTCAGGTTGACAACGGAATCCTGGCCGGGGGTGGCAGTGATATTTTCTTGCGCTAGCTGGTAATTGGGTAGCTCGAGGGTGTACGTTCCGGCAGGCACTTTGCTAAAGCGATAAGAGCCATTGGTTTGACTGAGTGTTTCGGCCTGATATGCCGGTCCAGTGAGCACAACCTTCACTCCGGGGGCAGGCTGGCCAGTGTAGGTTAAGATGGTGCCCAAAATAGTACTGGTGCGGACGCTGGTAGGCGGGCCAACGGTCACCCCGGTATAGTAGTATTTGATGATGTCGGCGTACTCATAGCCTTGTTCGGCCAGATCGCGGGCGCCATACTGACACATTCCCACGCCGTGCCCGTTTTTCTGGCCTTTGTTGGGGCAGGGCACGCCGCGCAGGTAGGGCACGGGGGCGCCCTGGAAAACATCCTCGTTATTTTGGGTGTGCCCCCCACAGTTGGCGGAGAAAATGCCGTTGGCGGTGGCGCCGTTGTAGCGGGCAATGAGAGTTCTGGTTTGTTCAATGGCCTCGTCGGAAGTGGAGTGGATTTTGCTGGGGTCATAGTTCTGGCAATGCCGGTAGTCGGTGCAGATGTCGGCGTTGGGGTGGCGGGGATATTCGATGGCGTACATAGCGTAACTGCGCGAGGCCACGGCCTGGGCTTTGACGGCTTCGAAGTGCCACAGAGCCGGCATTTCGGCAGGCACCACCGCCCGCAGATATTCTTCCAACGGCATAACCTGTACGGTGCCATCGTTAAAGAGAACGCGAATGGTCGTCTGTTCAATTTCGCCGGGGGGATATTCGGTGATGAGTACCTCCGGCATATTCTTGAGGCGCTCGATGTGATTATCCAGATTTACCGCGCCCTGAACCCACGAATTGGGCAAATTACCGGGGCTGTTGGTCGGGTCTAGCCAGAGAAAATAGGTAACACAGATGACCCGACCATCTTTTAGACAATTTTCGGCGTGATAGATGATCTGGTCGGTAAAGTCGGGGTCGGAGGCGGCAAAGTTACCTGCTTCATCGATAATCTGCCTGGCCTTAATGTTGTAGCGAGTCTCAAACAGTTTTAACACTCGTCGCCAGCGGAAGGCGTACCAAGAGGAGAGATGGGGGTCGTAAAGCCATTCCCGTACCGAACCATTGCTGTCGCCCCAATAAGCGTGGAAGGTGAGAATGTTATCAAAGTAAGTTCGGATAGTATCTTGCAAATAGTCATATCCGGCCCAACCGAGCATAGGGTTGCCGTTGTCATCGGGGTTGCCGTCTTCGTTGTGACCAAAGGCAAAGGGAGGGGTGACCAGCTTCATTTCGGGTACGGCGTTTTTGATGACATCCGCCGTCATCCGGACCCAGTCGGCATATTTTTGGTAAAATTCGGGGGTGGTGTATTTAGATTGGTTGTTGGGATCAGGGTCGCCATTCTCGTAATGCAAATTCACTTCGTTGCAGAAGTAAACATAGGGGTCCAGAACCTGGATTTGGTTCCATTTACTGGCCACCAGCCGGCCCAACTGGTCGGCGTAAAAGGAGGGGTTGTCTTGCCAATTGAGAGGATGTTGAAAACGGACGATAATGGGTACGTCGGGGTGGCTTGTCTTATAACCATAAACGCCGTTAGGCACCAGGTAATCGAAAAAACTGGTGAGTGCGGCGGGATTCCAACTAAGCATCTGAGTAGGATTACCTGGGTTGCCGTTTGTTACCCATAGGCCAGGCCGGCGCATGGCTTCCTCCTTTGGCGTTGATTAGAGCAATTGGAATTTGCCGGTAGGGCGGACAATTTTGAAGCTAAAATCGGTGACGTATTCAAAGAGTTTATCGCGCAACTCTTGCCAATCGTTGCTGGCCAAAATGGATTTCATGGCGGCCAAATCCTCAGCAACGCCGCCGGTTACAATTTGCGGGCCATCGCCAAAAATCGTGTACCAGGCTTCGGTGGGTTGGATGCCCAATTTCATGATACCAGGGATGAATTCACGCACGGCAAATTCAAAGTAATCACTTTCGGAACCTGGTTTGAGATCCCAGCTCATCAGTAACTTAACCATAAATAAGAGTCCTTTGTTTAGACAACGTCAGGTTTTTTGATTGCAGACAAGATAGCAGATTAAGGTCGATTCGGCAAGTTCTTTAAAAAATCAGGCTGCGCCCGTAACGCAGCCCGATGCTCATACGCCGTTTGCATTTACAGCAGGGCCAATTTTATTTTATTCCCTATTCCGGTAAGATGAACGCAGGTGATGAACCGCAAAGGCCAACATCGCCAACCCCACCCCCCCGATGGGCAAGATGAAGCCCAGGCCGGTGTTGGGCAAAGTGGCGGGAATCTGCAAAACATCTTCGCCGGTAGTGGGCAAAAAACTGGGCGGGACAAAATTGTCTGCCCCAGGGGCGTCGTCGCCAGTGGTGGGCAAGCCATCGGGTGGCACAAATTCTTCGCTGCCCTCGCTTTCAACAGTGGGGGTGAGCGCAGGCATTGTTGTGGTGGTTACGCTTGTCGGTTCAAGTTCGGGGGTGGCCGTGGGCGCCGCTTCGACAGCAGGCAACGCAGGGGTGGCGGGAACAATCGGCGTGGTTATCACCGGGGCTACGAGCGCGCCGCTGCCCCGGATGGTAAGATCGAGCGAGGTCTGATCGGCCACACTTTCTCGATAGAAGAGGGTAGCCGTGTTGGTGACCTGGGTGCTGCCGGGCACATCCACCGCCCCGATAACCGTAATCCGAATGGCGGCCTCGGCGCCGGCGGCCAGACGATCGAGATTAACCGCAACCAGTTGCCGGTCCGGGCCATTGATGATGTCGATATTTTTGGCCTCAATTGAGGAGGAAACATCCAGGGCAATCAGCCCCACCGGCATTAAGTCGGTGACGACCACGTTGGTGATGTCGTTGGGAAGGCTGTTGTTTACCTTCAGGGTGATTTCGGTGCCGCCACCGGAGGTAATGACCTCATGGAGGGCTGACATCTTGATGGTGACAGGCGGCCTGATTCGTGGGCCGTCATAGAGCGCGATATTGGCCACAGTGGGATAACTACAGTTGAGGTAAATGCCGGTGTCTTGAAGGTGTGGCTGAAATTGCTCCGCCTGTCCCGGGGTCAGAATGACGTGCAATACGGCTACGCCAACTCCCAGACCGCCGAAGCCATAATTGCCGTCCGCGGCGCTAATGGTGGAAATCTGCCAGCTACCGTTCTTTAATTCGGCGGTGACGCCGCCCTGGCCGCCAAAGCCCCAGTTGATTATCTGGCCAACCACCGAGGCGCAGGTAACGTCGGTGGCGCCTCCGGTATCGGCGCGACCAACGCCAAGCCCGCCGGTTCCGTCGGCTCCACCGTTACCGCCGCCACCGTCGCCAGGGATAACCGTCGGCCGTTGGGCCACAGGCGCAAACTCGGGCGCGGAATCCACCGGTGTGGCAACCCCTAGCAGCCCGGCGACGGCCCAGAGAGAAAAAATCACAATAACAATGAAGCGGTAAGACTTTGTGCGCATTGAGCCACGCTCCTGAATACCCCCATTCTATTATGACAACTATTGGTGGTTTTGTCAAATGAATTTTACATAAAAAGGGTCTGGCTGTGATTGATCCAAACCCCTTTTGTGTTAGAACTTGTCCTCTAAAATATTTTACATAACCTGCACAATCTGAGGTAATCTGTGTCCCAATCCCCTATCCTGACCTGAGATGTTCAGATACATCATTTTTTATCCGGCTCACCTCCATGCCTTATGGTTGAACAGACGGCCGCCTCCCGCTGTCGCCTGGATGGGCCGCGCCTTGGGTTGACAGGGAACAAGGGGGTGGATAGAAAGGATTGGGCAATATTTGTGGGCCGCTGACAACCACCGGAGTTGAGAAAATGAAGAGGTTGTTGTTTTCATAAACCTCAACTACCTCAGCGTTAGGATCCTGGCTGGTGGGATAGTTGTCGTCAATTGAGTCGACCCGGACATACAGATAATAGGTGCGTGGTTCGCCAAAGTAATTGTTGAGGTCCATACACTTCCATGTTTGCGGCCAGTTACCAATACCATTTGGAATGAAGTTGCTGTAATTGTTGTTATTGTTCAACGGATCGTTGGGAGCGAGATTGGTAATGGTAATGACACCATCGGCCGGCATACCATACACTTTCCAGGCCACACCATAAGGTACCGTGGCATCGGCAAAGGCTTCATCCCAGGGTTGGTTGACCGCCGGATTGAGGGTGCTACTGGTAGACCAGTAGAGGTCTACCCAGAATGGCGTGGCAAAGGCGGAGCCGGTGTTGTGCAGGGTTACAGTAATGGTTACCGCTTCACCCGTACTCGGGGTGAGGTTAGACACAATCACATCCTGCACGGTCAGGTCGGGCGGCGCCGGGTAGTTCTTCATAATGATGGGCAGGTACAGTGTGCCGGGAGAGGCTGTTCCGGTGATCACCCGGTGAGTGACGAGACTCTCGAGGGTGGGAACGGTCTGGTTGCTATCGGCATTGGCCCGGTTGGTAATAAGGGTACCGGACGACGTGGCTGTCACCGTGATCTGAACGGTGGCCGTTACCGCAGTATTTATGGCCAGACTGGGCACGGCAAAGGTGATAATATTACCGTTGACAAACGGCCCACTGCCGGTGGTGACGGTGCCGGTTACGTAACCCATGGTGAGGGCTTCGAGGGTATCGGTGATGACGACGTTGGTGGCCGAGGCGGTACCCGTATTGGTGACCACAATTTGATAGTTGATGGTAGCACCCGGCTGAACCGGAACACCCGGTAACGGAATGGCGGTTTTGGTGAGGGTCAACGCGGGTGTATCAGGCGGCTGAATGGTGAAAAGCGTATTATCGGTACGCGGCCCGACGATAGTGCCGGTAATGAGAGTAGTCCCTTCTGCCGAACCTGCGGTTACGGTGATGGTGGCCAACCCGTTGATGTCGGTGGTGGCCGTGCCCGGCGGGACGATGCTCGCCAGGGAGCCAACAGTAAAGGTTACCACAGTTCCGGTTACCGCATTCCCCAGGCAGTCCCTCACCTCGGCCGTAACCGTGGCAACCTCGGTGAAAGCCACGCTGGGCGGATCAACCGTGACCGTGATGGCCGAGGGAACGGCCGGAGTAATGATCTGGACAAAGTGGCCGGGGAAGTTACTGACCAGAGGATCAGTATTCCATTCCCCCAAAATACGGACATAACCGGAGGCCGTACCGGTCAGGATAGAGGTAACAATCCCGTTTACGCTGGTATTGCCGGAGCCAGGCCAGATTGTTGCCGAGCCGGGTGGGCTACCGCTGAGTACGGACAAATTTATCTGTTCATTGGGGTTCGGATTATTCCACTGATCGGTAAGCGTAGTGGTTACCAGGGCTGTTTCACAAATGTGAATGGGGTTTGGACTGGCGGTTACGGTGAGTGTCTTGGGCGTGTTGGGACGTATTTCCACCTCTACCGTATCACTGATGGCGCCCGTGCCGTCATCAATGGCCGTAATAGTGTCGAACAGGGGCGAGGTGGCCTGGGTTACGGTAAAGTAAACCGTGGCGGTACCACCAAGAATATTGACTGAAATTGGCGTAATGGTGCCAGTATCATCGCTGATGTTAACCAGCCCGGTGAAGCCGGTAGGATTATTGTAGGCATCCACGGCGGTAATGGTAACGGTGAACGGGTTCCCGGCGGTTTGGGGTGAGTTGGCTTGCAGGTTAAATCGAACGGTTGGACCTGGGGTGATGGTGACCACGGTGGTAGCCGTAACCAGACTGACGTTGTTATAGGCCGCCACCACCACGGTGTAGGTGCCAACCGTGGTATAAATATGGTTGGGATTGGCCCCACTCCCCGGCGAGGAACCGTCGGCGAAATTCCAGAGATAAGTTACCCCATTGGTAATGTTGGTGGTAACGGTGAAAAACGTGGTATTGCTAACCACGGTGGGGCTATCGTTGATGGCGGCAATGGTGGTCAGGATTTCTTCCACCTCAACCACAAGCGTTTTGCTGGCGGTGACCACCCGGCCCAAAACGTCCTGGCCGGTCACCACGGCAGTGTTGGTAATGGCCGGCGGGTCGCCCGGTTGGACGGGGTAAGTGATGGAGCCGGTTGTCTGCCCGTTATACGGGGCCAGGGTAGTGGTACCCAGTGCAGAAATGAGCGAGCCGAGCGGGTCGTCTTCCAAAGCCAGAATAGTGAGCGTAAGCGGCCCGGTATTGGTCATGCTATAGGTGTAGGTGATCACGTCGCCAGGTGTGGCCACGGTGGTGTTGGCGGTTTTGGCCAACTGAATTGAAGGTGTGTATACCAGGGTTACGGTGGCAAAATCGGTCTGGTTGACCGTGGTGGTGAGGTAGGTGCCGCTGACCGTGGCCGTGTTGGTTAAAAGGGGATAGTTGTTAATGAGATCTTGGGCCGATACGGTATGAGTAGTGATAACTTCTGTGGACAGGCCGGGGGCCAACGTTACCACCGGCGTGGCCAGCAGGCCAAGTTTGTCGTCAAACAAGGTCAGAACCAGTGGCGCCTCACCACTGTTGGTGATGCGATAAGTGTAAGTAATTACCTGATTGATGCTGGCCTGGGTGGGAAGGGCGATTTTTTCCAGGCTGATGGCGGTGGTGTAGGTTAAATCAACGGAGGCGGTGTTGGTGGCAACCACCGTGTTAGACACAATGTTGTTGGTGCCGGTAACGATGGCGGTGTTGACAACCGGGCCGGGAAGATCGTCAGCACTGATGAGTTTGACAGCCGTGCCGGTAACGCTGTCTTGTGGCGCTACCGTTAGGGCCGATAGGGGGGGATAAGTGTCCAGTTCGTCATCGTACAGAATAACGGTCAGGGTAATGTCCCCGGTATTGGTTATCCGGTAGGCATAAGTGATGGTATCGCCGGGCGAGGCGGTCGAGGGGTTGGCCGTCTTATTTACGGTGATACCCAGGGTGTAGGTCAAGGCCACACTGACGGTGTCGGTGGCCGGGGCGGTGATTTCGGAGAGGGTGTTGGTACCGGTGACAGTGACGGTGTTGGTCAGCCAAGGATAAGCCAGATCATTTTCTACCACCACCGTGGTGTCGGTGAAAGTGGTGCTCTGGCCAGGCCCCAGGGGAGTAGTCGGGATGGTGGACATCCCCAATTTGTCGTCGTTCAGGGTAATGGTATACAGGGTGACCGTGCCGGTGTTGGTTATCCGATAGGTATAGGTGATGGTGTCGCCAATGCTGGCCGGTTCTCCGGCTGAGGTGAGGTAAGTTTTCTCCACCGAAATAGTGGTGGTGTAGGTTAGGGGCACGTTGGCGGTATCGGTGGCCAGAGCGATTTCGGAGAGAATGTTGGTGCCGGTGACAGTAACGGTGTTGGTCAGCGGGCCAGGCAGATTACCTTCGGTAACGACGGTAGTGCCGGTTACCAGGCTACTCTCACCCGGCCCCAGTGGAGCGGCAGGGGGGGTAATCACGGTGGTGGTGCCCAGTTTGTCATCGTTCAGCGTGATGGTGTAAAGGGTCACTGAGCCGGTGTTGGTGATATAGTAAGTGTAGGTAATGGTATCGCCCACCTGGGCCGGTGATCCGGCGGCTGGTGTGGCTATCTTTTCCACAGTAATGCCGGTGGTGTAGGTCAAGGGCACGCTGGCGGTATCGGTGGCCGGGGTGGTGATTTCGGAGAGAATGTTGGTGCCGGTGACGGTAACAGTATTGGTCAGCGGGCCGCGCAAATCACTCTCCACCACAACCGTCGTATCGGTGACGGTGATGCCCTGGCCGGGGCCGAGTGGCGAAGCCGGGGGAATGATGGCTGTGGTGCCCAGTTTGTCATCGTTCAGCGTGACGGTGTAAAGAGTCACTGTACCGGTGTTGGTGATATAGTAAGTGTAGGTGATGGTATCGCCCACTTGGGCCGGTGATCCGGCGGCCGGTGTGGCTATCTTATCCACGGTGATGTCGGTGGTATAGGTAATACTGACGCTTTCGGTGGTAGTGGTGCTGACCAGATTGCTGGCCAGGTAGGTGCCGGTGACGGTGGCCGTATTGACGATTGGGCCGGGCAGGTCCGCCTCGGTAATCAGGGTGGTTGCTACGCCGGAGGTGCTGGCCGACAGGCCCAGGGTGGTGGTCAGCAGGGTCACCGACCCCAGCGGCTCATCGATTAGCATAAGCTCGGTCAGCGTGATGTCGCCAGTATTGGTGAGGCGGTAGGTATACGTGATAGTTTCCCCAATCCCGGCGGTAGATACATTGGCCACTTTGGTGATAGTGATGGCCGCCCTGACCACATGAACCGATGCAATTTGGCTGAGGGTTGCCTGCGTTACATCGTACGTGGCGGTAACCAACTGGTTGTAATAGATCCCGGGGGTCATCGGCGTCGTTGCTGTAAACGTGGTGGTGGTGACGGATTCGGCGGTGGAGAGGGTCCGGCCGGGCAGGGTGAGCGCCGTTTGAGTGTAGGTAGAAGGGTTGAAGTCTGCATAAAGGATGTCGGTGAGGGCGAGGGTGGCAATGCCGTTACCGCTGTTGGTCAGGATAATGGTATAAGTAACCGGGTCGCCCGGCGCAACGACCGGGGGATAGACGTTTTTGCTCAGGGTGATGCTATTGGTTGAAGTGACTCCGGAGCCGAGGGTATCCGAAACCAGCGGCGCATTTCTGGCCGATGCGGCAAAGGTGTTGGTGATCAGGCCCGGCAGCAGGGGGCTGGTGACCCGCCCGGTCACGGTCACCTGGGCCGAGCCGCCCACGGGAATAGGGTCGTCCAGTTGCCACAAAATAGGATTGCCGCTGTCGGTGACAACACCGGTGGTCGAACCGACAAAACCGGCCGATTGGTAGATTACCTCCCCGGCCAGGGTGTCGCTGATTACCACTTCAGCCGCCGGGCCTTTGGAGGAGGCGTCGTTGGTGACGGTGATGGTGTAGGTTAACCAGCCGCCGGCCTGGACCGGGTCAGGTTGGGCAGATTTGGCAATGGTCAGGGTGGCCGGTGATTGCACAGTGACGGTTACCGGCAAACCCACGGCAGCGGTGTAGACATTACCGCCGCTGACGCGGTATGTCTGGTTGACAATGGTTTCACCGTCGGCGAGGGGGCTGGCGACCTGGACCGAGTAGGTCAGTACGCGGGCGCTGCCGTCGGCCAGCGAGTCGGTAAAGACCCAGGTGACGGTATCGCCGAGCAACGTTCCGGGCGGCTGCGGCTCAATTTGCACTGAGCCGGAAACGGTGTTGGCGGGCAAAACGTCGGTAACCGTGTAGGGACCGCTGGTGGCAGTGCTGCCGTTGTTAGTGATGGTGATGGTGTAGGTGAGATATTGCCCCGGTTCAATGGTAGCACTGGAAACGGTTTTGGTGATGGCCCAGACGGGCGCTCGCACGGTGGTGGTGACCGGATCGCCCGTATCGTCAAACGTGCCGTTATTGGCTGTTGTAGTGTAGTTATCGTTGATAATTTCGGTACCGTTGGAGACATCCTCGTCAACGACAACAGTGAAGATGAGGGTGTTGCTGGTGCCGTTGGTAAAAGAGATAGGAAAAAATCCAGGAATATAGAACATAAACCAACTGGCAGTATAAGGAACACAATTATAGGCCCATTGAGGGTATAGCAGCGGGTTGGGGCGAATGTAGGTAGGTCCACACGATGTATTGGGCGGCAGAGGATCAGTAACAATCGCATTGATGATAGGTTCACCGGTCTCGTTAGTGATGATAACAGTATAAGTAATAATTCCACCCGGCTCCACAAACTCCGGCGCAGTTTTGGTGATAGTGAGGCCGTTGGTGGCGCGAACCGGAGCCGCGCCAAAGGGCAACGGCAGGTTGAGGGTTGGGCCAGGTTGCCGGTTCGATAGCAGGGAGTGGGCGGATATCGGCAGGCGCACGGTTCCGGCGGTAACCGGCAGCAGCAGCAAGATGACGGCCAGACTAACCGCCAGGGCCAGGGAAATACCTAAATGGAATATTTTTTGTCGGGTCAGGGGGGGAGGAGAATGTTTCTTCTTCATCGTTGTGTCCTTCTCTGAGCGAGCCGTTTCTGGTGCTTCAGGGGCGTTGGTAAAGACCTGCCGGGAAACAGCGCCCGCCATGTTTCTACCCTACATTTATCGAAACCGGTCAAGGCTTGGTCTGGCCCAAGTTGCTGCATAACTATGGTGAAACCCCTTTGATAATAATCGGCAGGTATACCTCATTGCCGGTGCTGGCGGTGGCAGTAATAACCGTATGCGACACGACGTTGCTGGCGATGAGGCCGGAGATGCTGCTCTGAGCCGTGGCCTCATTTTCAATGGTTGTGCCGGATAACGTAGCCGTCACCGTTACGTATAAGGTGACAGTCAGGCTTTTGGAGGGCTCCAGTTTTGATTTGGTTACGGTGACTTTTTGACCGTCTTGCGTTGGCCCGCTGAGGTCACCCTGCAACAAGCTATTGGTAGCGCTGATTAAACTCACAAAATTGACCGACACCGGCAAGGTATCGGTCAGGCCGAGGTTAAAGGCATCCACATCGCCAATGTTGTCCACCCGCACGGTATAGGTCAGGGCGCCGCCGGCCGCCACCTGAGGGGCGGGCAGGGCTGTTTTGGTAATGGTCAGTACGGGTGTGTGTACGGGCAGGGTGATGTTCTGGGTCAGGCCCTCGCCGGTAGCGGTGAGGACTAGCGTGCCGGAAAGGGTTTGTGAGGTCAGGGTAGCGGTGAAGTTGCCGCTACTGTCGGTGAGGCCGCTGGTTGGACTGCTGAACGTGGCCAGGTTACTATCGCTGAGGGTAAGGGTGATGAGTCTGCCTGCTTTCAGGTCAGCCCGGCAATAGTCCAGGGTGGCGGTGACCACGGCAGTGGCCCCACCGGCGGCCAGCGGGCTGGGCGAGGCGTTCAGGCTCAGGCTAGCGGGAACAGGAGGTGTAGTTATTTGGATTTGTAGACCTGGGGGATAATTAGTTACTGTAGCTATGCCAGGAGGCCATTCCCCTACAATACGCGGCGTTCCAGTCGTAATAGCTTGGAGTGCAGAAATTAAAATCCCGTCCTGATTTGTTGTGCCGGAATCAGGCACTATAGTGGCACTACTAGGGCTACCAATTAAGTACAGACTCACATTTTCTCCTGCTACAGGATTATTCAAGTTATCAATCAAAGTGGTTGTGATAACCGTAGTCTCGCAGATTTTGAGCGACGTCGAAGCCGCCACAACCGTCAGCGTGGTTGGTTCTTGGGGTTGTACGGTAACATCCAGCGACCCGGATACAAGAGCGCCATTATCGGCGGAGGTTTGATAGTTATTGGTCAGCGTGGGCGGGCTGGGCAGGGTGGAAGACACCCGCACGGTGACGGTCATCTGCGCCGACGCATAGGGTGGCAGGGGATCATCCAGTTCCCACACAATCGGATTGCCCCCGTTGGTGATGACCGAGCCGGGCACACTGCCTACAAAACCGGCAGATTGGTAGGTGGCAAAGGCGGGCAAGGTGTCGGTAATCACCACGTTCAGCGCCGGGCCGTTGGCGCTGGTATTGGTCACGGTCAGGGTGTAGGTCAGCGGGTAGTTTACCGTGATAACGTTACTGCTGGCAATTTTACTGATGGCCAGGGTTACATCGGAGTTAACGGTGACCGTTACCGGCTGGCCGGGGGTGGTAGCCGTGTAGACGCCGCCTCCACTCACATGGTAGTTTTCATTAACGATGAGGAAGTTGTCGGTGAGAATGCTGGTGGTGGTAACCACAAACAAAACCGACCTGGACGCGCCCGCGGCCACAGTATAGGTGGGGGGCGGCAGAACCCAGGTCAGGCTATCACCGTCGAAATTGGCCGCCGGGGAGGCCGACCCGGCGATATAGTAGGTATCGTTGGGCAGTTGCTCGGTGATGGTGTAACTGCCGGTGGTTGCGGCGGTGCCGTTGTTGGTGATGGTGAGGGTGTAGGTGATTCGCCGCCCCGGCTCAGTAATGAAAGAGGGCACGGTTTTGGTAATTTGCCAAGCGGGAGCAATCACCGGGGTGGTTACCGGCGGGCCGAAAGTAGAAACGGCATTATAGTTAACCAGATAAGCATCGTTGATAATGGCCGAGACCGGCGGAAGCGGGTCATCCACTTCCACGGCGACGACAAAGTCAACTGATTCGCCGTCCTCTATAGAGCCTGTTGTCAGGCCCCACCAGACTCCATTTTCACCACAATTGGGCTCGGACCATCGATCATCCGGTTTTTGAACTACCCCGCAATTGATTGTAGTGTGGGCTGGTATGGTTTCGCTTACTACTACCATAGCAGGATAACTTAGAGATCCCCCCGTTTGATTGGTAAAGGTCAGAGTGTAAGTAATAGTGCCGCCGGGCATAACGGCGGCGGGTTCCGCAACCTTGGTGATGGTCACCCCGCCCTGCGCTTGCACCAGGGCCACGCCAAACGGCAGGGTGTTCAGGTGGAACAGGGGCATGGCGGGGGTCGATTTAGTTGTAGCTCCGGCCAGCGGGATAAAGAGCAATACCAGGGCCAGTCCAAACGCCAGGGCCAGGGAAAGACTGAAACGGATCCATTTATTGGTCGGTTGACAGTGGGGGGTAGTTGTTTTATTGTTCATAATTTAACTCACTTTGCCTTCAGAACAAACCCAAACGTTAGGCTTCACCGGCGTTTCCCGAACCAGGTAAGGCCGGTACCAATCATTAGCAAGAGTAACATCTCCACGACGGGCCAGCCGATGTTGGCAGAGGTGTCGGTTAGACCCAAAGAAATGGCCGGTGGGGCGGTGACCGGCTTGGCCGGTGGTGGCATGGGCACAGGGGGGACGAGTTGCGGGGCGGCCGTAAGCGCAGTTATCGCCGCCAGCGTTCGTGATGCTGATTTCAAAGGCAGGAGGCTCCTGGGCCGCCCTTAGCCCACTTGGCGAACCGAGGGGGGGCAGGGCACAGATCAGGCCAGGTATGATTTTGGCAGGCTGGTCGATTACAGAATTCATCGGGGCTTGTTCGCTTTCGGTAACGATAGCTTCTGAAATTCTTATCTTATTTTTGCCCCATTGTTGTCGGCCAGACCAGGAAATTTGTGAGGGAATTTTGCGGGTGACATGGCTAATATTTGGGTAAGCTGGTTGTCAGCATCTTCCAAAGTCTTGGCGCATTGGTTGGACGTCTACCTCCTCCAGGCGCTTCCAACAAGTAACTTATTAAAAGAGCATCTTGGGCGTTGTCTGTTTATAACTGCCTGTTCTTGATGACTGAGTAACGAACAACGCTGAGGAATTGTCCTGTTTGGATTGCAATAAAATGTGAAGGTATTTTGGGACAACTCCTTACTTAAGGAGTCTTAAGTTCATTAAAAAAGATGCGGGTAAAACAAAAACAGAATCAAACACATTATTGGCCCCGTAACATTTCTAGATACCGTTGCGCTTCCTGCGTGGCGCGAGGGTCCTGGCCGGAGTCGCGGGTCAGAAAAGTTTCAAAAGCGCTGATCGCCTCGGCGCGTTGGTTCAGAACCATGTAAGCCACCCCCAATCCAAAATAGGGCTCGGCGGCAGCGGGCGATAGCTCCAACGCGTGCTGAAGTTGGGTGATGGCTTTATTGAGTAAATCCGGGTCCGGCTGACCGCCTTGAGCGCCTTGCTGAATGTAAGCCGCGGCCAGGTTATAGATTACCTCACCATCATCGGGGTTTAGCTCCAGGGCCTGTTCGTATTGCAACACGGCCAAATCGAGGCGTTCTTGCCGGTGGTAGGTGGCGCCCAGGTTGGCGTAGGCCGCCTGAAAACCGGGGTCCAATTCTATAGCTTTCTGAAAGGCGGCGCCAGCCTGGTTCCATTGCTCTGCGCTATAATAAACTTTGCCCAGTTCAAACCATGCCTCGGCAGAGTTGGGATTGGCCTGCACCGTGGCTTCGGGGGCGGTGGCAACCGTGGTGGCAATCGTTGCTGGTTGAGCCGGAACATTGCGGCTATCATCGTTTTTAAGTAACTCTTGGATCCAGGGATAGGCCAGAATGGCAATGATAACCAGGGCCGCCACTGCCACCCCTACCCGCCAGATGAGGCCAGGGCTGGGGCGATGGTTGCCGGGAGATTCCGTTGCCATCCGTTGCTCATCAAGCTCGTCGTGATTGGCTGCCTGCTCGATGTCCATACGCCGTTGCCTGCCTACGATTTTACATCCATGAGCACAACCTGGGTTTCTTCGGGTAAGTTGGATTTGGCCAGTTTCAAGATGTCGACGGTTTCGGTTTTGGTGATGCCCATTTCCTGCAAAAATTTGCTCACCGGATCGAGCTTAATGGTCAGACCTGGCAACTTGTAATGCATGGGGATAACCAGGTAGGGTTCGATCAGGCTGATGACTTCGGCGGCCTGAGAAGCTTTCAAAGCTTTGCCTCCCCCCACCGGCACCAGTAACACGTCGATGTTACCCATCTCCTCAACTTGCTTTTGGCTGGGCACATGCGCCAGATCGCCCAGGTGACATACCGCCACATCGTCCATATAGATCACAAAAACATTGTTGGGTATGTCTGTTTTGGCGCTTTTGGAGTTTGCTATCCGAATACCGGTGATAAAAACATCGCTCATTTCGTATTCACCGGGGCCATCGATGACCTTAAAATCTCCTTTCACTCCGGTGGTGTAATTGTGATGAGAGGTTTGGTGACTCACCGTTACAATGTTGGCCTTGAGTGAGGGTAAGGACAGGCCCAATGTTTTGTCGTAAGGATCGGTGACCACCGTTGCACCACGATTTCTTAAACGAAAGCATGCATGCCCATACCAGGTAATATCCATAGTTTTCTGAAGCAATCCTCTATTCAACGGGATAGAATTAACATTTGTGGTTTCAATTCTACCATGTTTTAAGATAGAGTACAACTCAACATAAAAGCCAAAACTTACTTGGGAATGAAATACGCTAAGGATTGAGTATTAAATAACTTCCCCAAATCAAACCGATTTTCGGAGAAATTTATCTCTAAAATGCGGAAGTTATTAAATCCTTAGCCCTAAAGGCGTCAATCGCCAAAAAAGAGGGACAATCGCCCCGGTAGGCTTTTGTCCCGCTCCTGATATTTTATCGAATTGGCCACCGCAAATCAATTGGCGCCGTTGTTTTCTTGGATGTTCAAATCGACGGGCGGCTGGTCAATTGGTCGCCAAATTTTAAGATCATATTCCGCAGATAGGTATCTTTGGTGAGTTGGTATATAACCAGGTTCTCGGATACTCTGATGGGGTCTAAAATGTCCAACAAGACCAAATCGCCCAATTCCAGGCGAACCAAATCAACAGAATCAGTGGCCCGGCCAATGCGTTGGGCAATGTCTGAAGCGGTTACTTGAATGTTTGGATTGTCAGCAAAAAATGTCAGGATGTCCCACTTCAACAAATCGGTCGCGTATCTTTCGACAAAAACTAAAAATTCTACATCGACTTCTTTGCTGGGAGTTTGTAGCGGAGATAGCATGATGGCCCTATTATCCAAATATTTCTATGAAAGAATCTAGCATTTTGTGCCTGACGTTCCAATAGTACTTGCCTCCCAACTTATCCAATTTTAAGTGAGTTAATATTGTGGTGGTGTAACTGCTCAGGCAGATAAACCAGTCGCACATTAAAATTGCTAAAATCGTACAATGCAGTCAAAATAAGGGTATGACCGAGTCCC
>JAFGNV010000220.1 GCA_016926805.1 Anaerolineae bacterium | reverse complement strand
GGGACTCGGTCATACCCTTATTTTGACTGCATTGTACGATTTTAGCAATTTTAATGTGCGACTGGTTTATCTGCCTGAGCAGTTACGATTGCGATTTGAAAATCGTGATTTGACAATAGGAGTATCGCCATGCCTTATTCAATTCAAGATACCTCCAAACTCTGCATTCACACCATCACCACCCAACCCTGGCCCATCGAAGAAGCCATCGAGCGATACGCCACGGTGGGCGTTAAGGGAATGACGGTGTGGCGGCAGGCGCTTGAAGGGCGTGACCCTGCTCCAATTGGGGAGCGGATTCGCGCCGCGGGACTATCGATAGTGTCGTTATGTCGTGGCGGTTTTTTCCCCGGCCTAGATCAGACGGCTCGCCAGGCCGCGATTGATGATAACCTGAAGGCCATTGATGAAGCTGCTGCCCTCGGCGCGCCGTTGATCGTGCTGGTCTGTGGCGCAGTGCTGGGCCAGCTGCTGGCCGAGTCGCGCCGGCAGATTAAGGAGGGGATTACGACCGTTTTACCCCACGCTGAAGCCTGTAACGTCAAACTGGCCATTGAACCTTTGCACCCGATGTATGCCGATTCCCGTTCGGCGATTAACACGATCAAACAGGCCAACGACATGGCCGAGGCAATCAGCTCGCCGTATGTGGGCGTGGCTGTAGACGTGTATCACCTGTGGTGGGACCCCGATTTGGAAAGCGAAATTCGGCGCTGCGGCCGGGCCGGTAATCTACTGGCGTTTCACGTGTGCGATTGGAAAACACCGACCAAAGATATGTTGAACGACCGCGGCTTGATGGGTGAAGGATGTATTCCCATTCCCACCATTCGCGGCTGGGTGGAAGCGGCCGGTTTTGACGGTTTCAACGAGGTCGAGATTTTTTCGCATAGATATTGGGCTATGGATCAAGCAGGGTTTTTGCAGGAGATAAAGGAAGCGTATTTGAAGTACGTTTGACAATACTTGGGGGTAAATCTATGAAAGAACACAAGATTGGCATCATCATGAACGGCGTCACGGGACGGATGGGCACCAACCAGCATCTCGTTCGTTCCATTCTGGCAATCAGGCAGCAGGGAGGCGTGCAAATCAAGCCGGGGGAGGTCATCATGCCTGATCCCATTCTGGTGGGACGTAATGAAAGTAAACTGGCCAAGTTGGCGGCAGACCATGGCCTGACCCGTTATTCCACCGATCTGGACGCCTGCCTGGCCGACTCTTACAATCAAATTTATTTCGATTCCCAACTCACCAACCTGCGCGTTGAAGCGGTTCGCAGAGCTATCGCCGCCCAAAAAGCCATCTATTGCGAAAAGCCCACGGCCACCACCCTGGCCGACGCGCTGGCGATTGCCAGCGAAGCAAAAGCCGCCGGACTAAAAAATGGCGTGGTGCAGGACAAGCTCTTTTTACCCGGCCTGCTAAAGTTGAAGTATCTCATCGACACCGGTTTTTTTGGCAAAATTCTGTCCGTGCGCGGCGAGTTTGGTTACTGGGTGTTTGACGGTTATCACCAGCCCACCCAACGCCCCTCGTGGAATTATCGCAAGGAAGATGGCGGCGGCATCATTATTGATATGTTCTGCCACTGGCGTTACGTGATTGACAACCTGTTTGGTCCGGTCAAAGCATTGTCGACCCTGGGTGCGATCCACATCGACAAACGCATTGACGAAAACGGCAACCCCTACACCTGCACTGCCGATGACGCGGCCTATGCCACGTTTGAACTGGCCAATGGCATCATCTGCCACTTCAACTCGTCTTGGTCCGTCAGGGTGCGGCGGGATGATTTGCTCACCCTGCAAGTTGACGGTACGGAAGGCAGCGCCGTGGCTGGTCTACGAGATTGCCTGGTGCAACACGACTCTTTCACCCCCAAACCCGTCTGGAACCCCGACGTTGATAACCCGATTGACTTTTACGAGACCTGGCAGCGGGTGCCCACCAACCAGGTGTACGACAATGCCTTTAAAGTGCAGTGGGAGATGTTTCTCAAACACGTGGTGTTGGATACGCCGTTCCACTGGGGCCTGTTGGAGGGCGCCAAAGGGGTACAACTGGCCGAGTTGGGCCTGGAATCGTGGCAGAAGCGTTGCTGGGTAGAGGTGCCGGAACTGATTCTATCGTGAAAGAGCCTGTGATTTAACACTGCTTGGTCAACCATAGGCAGGCCGCCGTGGACGGTGCCGATCTTGCCCTTATTTGGCGGCTCCACGCCTCCAAGTCTATGAGTACGATACAGTTAGAAATACTCCGTGTAGTTGTATCAAATTCCCCTCTCAAGTGGAGAGGGTCCAAAATTTTTGGAAAGCACAGGGGGAATTGGGGGGACGCCGTCTGTGCATAGCACAGATTTCACATTCCCCGGTCCTTCTAAAATGTCGGACAGGCCCACTCTGGAAAACCTTGCCCCAAAAATGAGGCATGGTACAATAATATTGCAGTAATAATCACCCAGGAGTGTGCTCACGTGGCTCAACGTCCAACCGACTTTTATCTCGTAGTGCGTCAAGGTTTCCAATCAGGTACCGCCTATCCGCTCGGTAGCAGCACTATTGCCATTGGCCGCCATAGCGACAATCAAATTGTGATTGATGAGCCGATGATTTCCCGGCAGCACGTCCGACTAACGTGGCAAGGGCAAACTTATCTGCTCGAAGACCTGGGCAGCGCGAACGGCACCTGGGTCAACAATGTTCTGGTGACCGGGCCGGTATCGCTGCGCTTGGGCGACGTTATTCGCCTGGGCCAGGCGGTGCAGTTAGTTTTTGGCGATCGTACTCAAGCGCCGGTTGTGGCCTCTCCATCTACCTTTGGCATGCAGAACTGGTTTCTATTTGGTTTAGGGGGACTGGTGGTTCTGCTGATTATCGTGGGACTGGTGATCGCCGGGCTTGGGGGATATTTGCTGGTCAAACCTGCAGCCACGCCTACTGAAGTGAGTTTTGCCCCTGTAGCTACGTTAACACCGGAACCCGCGCTCTCATCTCTGGAAACTGCCACGGCTATGCCTTCGCCAACAGCAATCACTACGCCGCTGCCAATGGCTACAGCAGTGCCCTCGCCGACGTCTACGGCTACACCTCTGCCGGAGGCCACGGTTACGCCCCCACCAACGCCAACCCTGCCCCCAACGGTGGTCCCCACCTCGACTGTGGCCCCCACTTGGACTGTGGCCCCCACCTCAACCCCGCAACCGGTGATTCAGCCGGTGGCAGACCCCAACAAAATCGCTTTTACCAGCAATCGCGACGGCAACCAAGAGATTTACGTGATGAATACCGACGGCAGCGGCGTGACCCGGTTGACCAACAATCCCGCCGAAGATCACTCGCCGGTCTGGTCGCCGGGTGGATGGCTTCTGGCCTTTGTCTCAACACGCGACGGCAACGCCGAAATTTACGTAATGGGGGCCGACGGCAGAGGCCAGACCAACCTGACCGAAAACCCGGCCAACGATTACGATCCAGCTTGGTCATCCAACGGGGCCAGAATAGCGTTTGTGAGCAGTCGTGACGACCCCATCCGGTCTGATATTTGGATGATGAAGACGGACGGGTCGGGTCAAATCAAACTGCGCGATTTTGGCGTCAGCCCGGCCTGGTCGCCTGATGATACTCGGCTGGCCGGTATCTTTCGTTTTGGCGGCTTGGTACATTTGGGCCTAATGCCTGCCGACGGCAGCGCGTCCCCCCAACCCCTGCTGCAACTAGGCTTGAGCAATTCTCCGGCGTGGTCGCCTGATGGTAAACGGATTGCATTTGAAAATGCCGAGTCGCCCGAAAATAGTGAGATTTTGCTGATTAACAGCGATGGCAGTAACTTGGTCAACCTGACCAACAATCGCGATATCCTTGACCTGTATCCTACGTGGTCGCCCAACGGTAAACAAATTGCCTTTGTTTCCGACCGTGACGGTAACAACGAGATTTACGTAATGAACGCTGATGGCAGCCGCGTGACCCGGTTGACCCATCATCCGGCCTGGGATGCGCAGCCGAATTGGTCGCCGTGAGCGTAACGAGGCAGGAGGGAAAAATGAATCAAAAAATTTTACGCGGCTTTTCCATGGCAACCATTTTGGTTTTGCCGGTTGTTCTGTCGGCTTGTGGCTTGAATTTGGCCGAACCCACGCCGACCGCTGGCCTCACGGCTATAGTTATCCCGCCCGAATCTACTCCAGCCCGTACCCCTGTTGCCGATCCCTACGTTGACTCGCGCCAGTCAATGGTTGAATACCAAATTCGTGCCCGTGGCGTGACCGACGAGGCTGTGCTGGCCGCGTTGCTCAAGGTGCCGCGCCACCAGTTTGTGCCGCTTGATTATCAGGACCAATCCTACGACGACCATCCCCTGCCCATTGGCTACGGCCAGACCATCTCGCAACCCTACATCGTGGCGGTAATGACCGAGTTGCTTGAATTACAACCGGGCGATAAGGTGTTAGAAATCGGCACCGGCTCTGGTTACCAGGCCGCCGTCCTGGCCGAAATCACCGACCGGGTTTATACTATCGAAATCATCCCCGAACTGGCCGAACGGGCCCAGGCTACGTTTGACCACTTGGGTTATAAGCAGATTGTGGCCAAACAGGCTGACGGCTACTGGGGCTGGGAGGAGTACGCGCCGTTTGAAGCCATCATCGTTACCGCCGCGCCGGACCATGTGCCCCAACCGTTGGTCAACCAACTGGTCGATGGTGGTAAGATGGTCATCCCGGTGGGGCCGCCGGGCGGATATCAGAGTTTGTGGTTGATCGAGCGAAAGGGGGAAGAGATTTTACGGACCAATTGGGGAGGTGTGCGGTTTGTGCCGTTAACACGCAGCGAGTAAACAATGATCCCCGCCAGCGTGTATGCTCCGGCTGCGCTCCACAACACTACCGAAAACCCCCAGGTCAGGGCAATCATCGCCGCCAGAACTGCACTGACCACTGAGGCGCAGCCGTTAACGGCCCAGACCCACGGAATCAACCTGGGTGTGGCTTTTTTAATCAGTTCCAGCCCGCCGGGAAATGGGATTCCCAACAATAATCCCAATGGAAACAGGGCAACCGCGGTTATCCCCATCCGTCCAGCAAAAGAGAACTGAAGCGTGGTCTCGAATAGGTATGGCAGCAAGAAGGGGTAAACAATCGCCACTATCGCAATCAACGGCAGCGCCACCCGTAACGACATTCGTCCCGATAAATAACCACTCCCCACCCCCGATGCCACCAGCAGGGCTGAAACCACGCCCGCAAACGCATACGCCGGTTGGCCCAGGTAGAGAATAAATCGTTGCAGTAGAGGAATTTCGATGAAGAGGAAGCCGAGGCCGAGCAGAGCAAAATAAAGCAGAAAGTAGGGGGTAGGAAGCAAGGAATGGGGAATTTCATCCTTCCGCCTTTCGCCTTCGTCTTTCTTTAGCCACAGGAGGGGGAGGAGTATCAGGCCGGCCGACAAAATCACAACCAGAATCAGGAGCACAACCAATACCAGATAGCCGCTGCCGCCAAAAGGTTCCCAGGTTTTGCCCAGGGTTTGCAGTATCTCCGGGATTTGCTGCCATTTGAAAAAGTGGAAAAAGTAAGGGTGGTCGTCGGTGGGGGGAGTGACGGCATACGGGTAAACGGCATAAAAGGTGGCGGGGTCTGGGGCGGCCAGCAAGTCGGCAAAAGTCTGGTAGTAGATATTGTCTGGCACAACGCTGTAACGATTGGTTTCTTCCGGTTGGATGTCGGGCAGCCAGACCAAGTCGAATTGATACTCGGCGACGAAACGGCGCACCGTGGCCAAATCCTCACTGGCGAGGGGCGAGGGAGACACGGCGATCAGGGATGTTTGTAAACTGCGGATGGCCAGTAACTGTGCATCTGGTTTAAAATCTTCCTTCTTCGCCCTTTCACCTTCATCCCTCATTTGACCCAACGCCTCAATCAGACTACCCCCCAAGCGCAGGCTCTCGCTGGGGGGCAATTGCAGCCAGCGTTCCGCTACCAGCAGCCCGCCGGGCGACAGGTGGGCCAGCGCGTCGGCAAAAGCCTCAACGGTGTAGCGGTAATCTTCGTTGAGGGTGTAAGCCCCAGCGGTTACCGGGTGAAAGTTGTCAGTGAGAGGCCAGATGATGAGGTCAAATTGCTGGTCGGTGCGGTACAGAAAGCGGCGTGGTTCGTCGATGACGACCGTAACGCGTGGATTCTGATAAAGGTGGCCGTCAAAATCGGCGAAGCGTTGTCCCACGGCCTCAGCTACAGTATGATTGCTCTGCACCACGGTCACTGTCTGCGCCTCGTTTTGTAACGCAGTCAATACCGCCAGCCCTCCGCCTGGTTCCAGGATGAGAACGTCGGCCTGGGGACGTAGGCTGAACCCCAGAGCCAGGGGCAGGTATTGGGTGAATCCGGGGTTGGTGGGGCTGGTGAGAGGAGATAGGTTGTCGCCGTCTACGGTCAATCCCAATTGCGGTGGAATCTGGCCAGAGTAGGCAAAACTCAGCCCGGGGGCCGACCGGATTCCTTCGCTGCGCAGTACGTCAACGCGGGAGAAGGCATTCCACTTCTGAAAGATTATTTCGCTGTCGGGATAAAGTAGGGCCTGGGAGAGAGATTTGTAGGGGGTCAGGCGGACGCTGAAGCTTGCGGGCGGAAAGAAAGTCAGATAGAGGCAGAGAAGACTGATGAGGGTGTAAAGTGTAAAACGGATTGCATGTTGTGTATTACGTTTTTGTGACTTGCTCCCCGACGCTTGATACTTAACACTTACAACGTAGCTCAACCAACCCAGAAGCGTGCAAAAAAACACCGTCCCTGGGCCGCCAACGATGGCTAAAGAGAACAAGGCCAGGGGTAGACCGAGGCCGGAGCCAATCAAGTTGGCGGCATAGATAGGACCAATCCGGCTGGTAGGCATGGTCAACGCTGAGCCAATGACCAGCCCGCCGAAGAAAAAGGGGACGGTTAGGGCCAGGTAGTAAAGCACCAGCCATAACAATTGGCTCCGTTCCCAGGCCAGGCGATAGGTATCGAAGGGAGAATAGTTGGTGGCCAGGTAAGAGAGGGGGACAGACAGGGTAAATAGAAACGCACCCCTGGTGAGAGTATGGGACTGCCCGCTGCGCTTTGTTTGTTTGATAAAGAGATACGTGCCGCTGGCCCCGGTTCCCAATAAGGCCAGGCTAATGGCCATAAACGCCAGGTGACTGCCCTGGGCCAGAGAGAAAAAACGGGTCAGGGTGATCTGAAACGCCAGTGCAGCGGCTGAAACTAATAAAAGAGTGAGATAGAGTGCTTTCATAAATAAGTATCGCTAGCGATGCCAGATTACAGTATAATCCATAATTGCCTGTTTTTACAAGGATTGATTGAAAGAGGAAATTGACAAGATTCTCAAGGTGTGTTATCATCCGAGGTAATTATGCACACGTGTGCATAAGGCTGGACATAGGATTATACCCTTAATCTTTGAGACTGAAGCCCCGCAATTGCCCAGTTTTTAGATTCCACGATGCTTTGTGATGTTGCCCAAACTCAAATCTATTATTTGGAGGTAAAATGGATATTCCCGCAGCAGCAAAATCTTTGGTCGAAATGCAACCCAGGTATGATTTTTTTGTAGGTATCGATTCTGATGGGTGTGTATTTGATACGATGGAGATCAAGCAGAAGGAGTGTTTCTGCCCTAACACGGTCAGGTATTGGGGCTTGCAAGCCGTTTCCAAATATGCTCGCGAGGCAGTTGAGTTTGTTAACCTTTACTCTGCCTGGCGCGGCGTCAATCGCTGGCCGGCGTTGGTAAAAGTGTTTGATTTGCTCCGCGAGCGTCCCGAAGTTCAGGCCAGACATGCCAGGATTCCGGCAGGTACCAGTTTGCAGGCATTTATCGATGCTAACGAATATCCCAATAGCAATGATGGCTTGAAAGCGTACAAGGCCAAGTATCCCGATGCTGAATTAGATACCGGACTGGCCTGGAGTGAGGCGGTCAATGCCACCATTGCTGAGATTGTTCATGGCGTGCCACCGTTTCCCTACGTTCGTGAAAGTCTGGAATTTTTGTTAGACAAGGCTGACATGATCGTCGTTTCGCAAACGCCAGACGAGGCGCTGGAGCGAGAGTGGGCCGAGCATGGTGTGGACAAGTACGTGCGTATCATCGCCGGGCAGGAAAAAGGCAAAAAATCTCAACATCTAGCCCTGGCTGCCGGTGGCAAGTACAAACCTGAACACGTGTTAATGATCGGCGATGCTCCCGGCGATATGAAGGCAGCCCGGGCCAACAAGGCCCTCTTTTATCCCATCAATCCCGGCCACGAGGAGGAAAGTTGGCAGCAATTCTATGAGGAAGCCCTTCATAAGTTCCTGGACTTGGAATATGCGGGTGATTATGAAGCCAAATTGATTGAGGAATTTGAGAAATTCATGCCCGAAGTTCCTCCGTGGCAGCGGTAAGCAAATAGCAGAATTTGAAATTCGAAAATTTGTAATTTTCTTCGGAGGCAAAAAATGTCTAAAGCAGATATTGGCCTGATTGGCCTGGCCGTGATGGGCCAAAACCTGGTGCTTAATATGGATGACCACGGATTTACGGTGGCGGTGTTCAATCGTACCGTGTCTAAGGTGGATGAATTTATTGATGGTAACGCCAAAGGTACCAACATTATCGGCACGCACTCGATTGAGGAACTGGTTAGAGCACTCAAAAAACCTCGCCGGGTTATGTTGCTGGTAAAAGCAGGCTCCCCTGTGGATGATTTTATCGAACTCCTCATTCCTCACCTGGAGGCGGGTGACATCATTATCGATGGTGGTAACTCCAACTATAACGATACCATTCGCCGCGCCAAATATGTCGAGTCAAAAGGGTTACTCTATATCGGCACCGGCGTCTCCGGCGGTGAAGAGGGCGCCCGGCATGGCCCCTCCATTATGCCCGGTGGATCGCCGGCAGCCTGGCCGCATGTCAAGTCCATTTTCCAGGCGGTGGCGGCTAAAGTAGAAGATCCTGAGGATGGCACCGTTGAACCGTGCTGCGATTGGGTCGGCGAGAACGGGGCAGGCCATTATGTAAAAATGGTACACAACGGCATCGAATACGGCGACATGCAACTTATCTGTGAAGCCTACTATTTGATGAAAAACGTGTTGGGGATGAGTAACGAGGAAATGCACCATGTCTTTGCTGAGTGGAACCAGGGCAAACTCGACTCTTACCTTATCGAAATCACCCGCGATATTTTGGGTTACCAGGACGAAAACGGTGAGCACGTGGTAGATTACATTTTAGATACCGCCGGGCAGAAAGGTACGGGGAAATGGACCGGCATCTCATCTCTGGATATGGGTATTCCCTTGACCCTGATTGGTGAGGCCGTGTATGCTCGTTGCCTGTCGGCGTTAAAGGATGAACGTGTCACTGCGTCAAAGGTGTTGCGTGGTCCACAATCCAAGTTTAGCGGTGATAAGCAGGCGTTTGTAGACGACATTCGCGAGGCCCTGTATGCCTCTAAAATCATTTCCTACGCCCAGGGGTACATGCTCTTGCGGGCCGCCGCCGAAGAGTACCACTGGAACCTCAATTACGGCGGCATCGCCTTGATGTGGCGCGGCGGATGCATCATTCGCTCGGTTTTTCTGGGCAAAATTCGGGATGCCTTTGACCAGAATCCTGACCTGACCAACCTGCTTTTGGACGACTATTTCAAAGAGCAGGTGGAATCGGCCCAAACCGCATGGCGGCGAGTAGTAGCTAAAGCCGTGGAATTGGGCGTGCCGGTTCCGGCCATGTCCAGCGGGTTGGCCTTTTTTGACGGTTATCGCAACGAGCGGCTGCCGGCCAACCTGCTTCAGGCTCAGCGTGATTACTTTGGCGCCCACACCTACGAGCGAATTGACCGGCCACGCGGCGATTTCTTTCACACCAATTGGACCGGTAGCGGCGGTGATGTGACGGCGAGCACGTACATTGCTTAGGAGGAGACGACCCAATGTCTGAACCAAAAAACGTTGTTGTTGCCCAATCCGGCGGGCCAACTCCGGTGATTAATAGTTCTTTGCGTGGCGTGGTGGAGACATGTATGGCCAAGCCTGAGATTTTTGGCACTGTCTATGCCGGTTTGCATGGCATCGAGGGCGTGTTGAAAGAAGAACTCATCAACCTGTCCGCCCAACCCAAAGAAGAGATCGCCCTGTTAAGTGCCACACCTGCCGCCGGTTCTATTGGCACGTGCCGCTACAAACTCAAAGCGCAGCAGGAAGAAGATTTTGAGCGCGTGATTGAGATTTTTAAAGCGCATGATGTTGGCTACTTTTTCTATAATGGCGGTAACGACTCGATGGACACGGCCAACAAAGTGGCCCAGTTGGCGCAGGAGCGCGGCCTTGATTTGGTGGCTGTGGGCGTACCCAAAACCATTGATAACGACGTGGGTGACAGTGAATTTAAGTTGATCGACCATACGCCGGGCTACGGTTCGGTGGCGCGGTATTGGGCCTTGAATGTGCAGAATGCCGACCAAGAGAACAAAGGCTCCTGTCCCGCCGACCCGGTCCTGGTGATGCAGGCGATGGGTCGCAAAATTGGCTACATTCCTGCTGCTGCCCGCCTGGCCGACCCCGACCGCGAGATGCCGCTGCTCATCTTTATGAAGGAATCCGGCTTGACTCTGGAGGCGTTGGCCGACAAGGTCAATGATATGCTTAAAGAGCGGGGCCGGGCAATCGTGGTGGTCAGTGAGGGTTTTAATGTGGGCGATATTGGCGCGCGTAAAGACTCCTTTGGGCACACCATGTTCAGCGCCAGCGGCACCACGGTGGCCCAAATTGTGGTCAATTATTTGAACGAAGTGGGATTGGCGACCAAAGGCGCTGCCCGGGGTAATGTGCCTGGCACCGATCAACGGCACAGTATGATCTACGCTTCAACCGTAGACCTGGAGGAAGCCTACAAGGTGGGTCAAAAAGCGGCCCTGATTGCGGCGGAAGAAGGTTCCGGCTATATGTCTACCATTCTGCGTCATCCTGGCTCTATTTACAGCGTCTATTACGACAAGGTATCCCTGGAACTGGTCGCCAACTCCGAGCGCTCTTTCCCCAAAGCGTGGATTACCCCTGGCGGTACGGATGTAACGGACGAGTTTGTGGCTTACGCCCGTCCGCTGATTGGCGAAGACTGGCCCAGCATCCCCCTGGTCGGTGGACGTCAGCGCTTTGCTCAACTCAAGCCAATTATAGCCGAACAGAAACTCCCGGCTTACGTACCTCAAGCAGACCGGAAGTAAAGTTAACCATTAATTACAATCTACTCCCCTTTTGAATAGCCCCGTGAGGTTTCTGTAGCCTTGCGGGTCTTTTTGTTTTTAGCCTACGTTCTTCTCGCCGTTTAGTCCACGTTTAACCAACGCTTAGGCAATATAGCCTAAATCCTATTGACTCCCTAGGCCAAATGGCGTATACTTTTGACGAATAGAGTAATGGGAAAGTTGATTCTGGGGCCGAGTTTTTGAGGAGATTTCAGAGTGAGCAAAAAATTACGGGCGACAATTTTCACAACGGTATTGATACTGGTTGGTGTTTTGAGTTTGGTTTATAGCGCCAAAGCGTTAGCCGATTTGATTTTTTGTCCAATACTAGCCGGAGGGCCGGGTACACAGGTTGTTTTGAAACCCCATCAAATGCCTGTAACCGACACGGTTATCCTGGAAACCAATTTACAAGGAATCCGGCAGGTTGTGGCTCGCCGTTTGGATCAATTGAATCTATCAGGCTCGTACCGCTTGGCCGGTCAAGCGGATCAATTGGCGGTTATATTACCCGAAGGCGAGCGGCTGCCCTATATCGTTAACATTATCACGCATGTGGGTGAGATTGAATTCATTGACGGCGGCGTAGAGTCGCCGCCGTTGGGGCAGCAGGTAGAAACCAGCCCGCATGCCAATCCGGCTCAACAGCGGTACCGGACCCTTTTCACCGGGCAGGAAATAGAGGAAATCGTGCCGCCCGACTCGACGCCCGGCCAGTTGTTTTATCGCCTGGTGCTGAGTCCGGAGGCCACCCAACGTTTTGGCGATTTTGCCCGGCGCCAACCCCGGCCTTATGTCTGCATGGTAATGGACCGACGGGTCATCAATTGTTCGAACATGTACCATTGGGCCGACAACACGTTGGACATTTTGCCGAACTTCAGCGGCGGGACTGTGGTCAGCCTGGCCGATCTGGCGATTTTTCTGGATAGTGGTCCCCTGCCGGTACCATTAGAAGTTGAAAACTAATTTCCTCCCCTGCTGGTTTCCAGACCCGCCTAATCTATAAACCTTTATTTTGCCATTCTTCGCTTTTTTAGCGCAATCGTTCGCAGTCTATGGTTCGACCCAAAACCACCAAAACGTCGTTTTCTTGGATAACTTCATCGGCGCCAGGGGAGATGATGACATTATTACCCCGGCGGATGGCGACAATGGTCAGGCCATAGCGCTGCCGGATTTGCGTTTCCCGCAACGAGTACCCGGTGAGTTGTTCGGGTGCGATAATTTCTACCACGCCGGTATCTTCGGTCAATTCCATAAAGTCAACAAAATCTACAGCGGCCAATTTACGAGCCAACCGCACCCCGGCCTCGTGTTCCGGTAGAATGACCTCGTCTGCGCCAACCTTCAGCAGAATGTCTTGCTGGGTGACGGTGCGGGCTTTGGTGATGACGCGCCGCACGCCCAACTTGCGCAGGCTGACCGTGGCCAGCAGGTTAGATTCCAGATCGGTGCCGATGCAGACGATGGCGGTGTCAAACGCCTCGGCGCCCACCTCACGCAACGCATCGATGTCGGTGGCATCCAATTGGATAACGTGTGGCAGCACCTGGGATACCTGCTGAACTCGTTTGGGGTCGGTGTCGATGGCCAGGACATTGTGGCCGTAGGCGTTCAGGGTCATGGCCAGGCTGGTGCCAAAGCGGCCTAAACCAATAATGATAAATTCGTTGTGTTGATTGGTCCCGTTAAAACGTCGGGTGAACCGGGTGCCAATATCAGGCGAAATGAACCCGGTAAAATTACGCCAAAGACGTTGGGGCCAGGATAAACTTGAATCTGACATAAACCACCTTTTCTAACCGATAATGATTCTTTCTTCGGGGTAATGGATTAAACTGCGGCGGCGACGTTGGGCCAGGGCGACGACCAGCGTGAGCGGGCCCAGACGTCCCCAAAACATGGTGAAAACCAACAAGATTCTACCAAAGGTATCAAAACTCTGAGTCACGCCCAGGGAATATCCGGTATTGGAAAAAGCGCTGATAACCTCAAAGGCTGCCGGAAAAAGTTGGCTCTGGTTAGACAGCATGAGCATCACCGTGATACTGACCACCAGCGTGGCCGACACAGTCAAGATGGCCACCGCCTTGAAGATGGTTTCGATGGGCAAGGTGCGCTCAAAGACTCGGACATCGCTGTGGCCGCGGACGGTAGATATTAACGTCACCAAAACAACTGCCACCGTACTGATGCCAACCCCGCCGCCCATCGAGGCCGGCGCGCCGCCGATGAACATCCATACAAATAACATCAGTTGACTGGCCTGACCCAGGTCTGGTAACGAAACAAGCGTAATTCCGGCGGTACGGCTGGAAACCACGGTGAATAAAGCCAGTAGCCACTGTCGTCCCGACGGTACCACAGCCAGCGCCTCGCCATTGCCAAAGGTTTCGTCTAGGAGCACCAGCGTTGTGCCAATCACCACCAGGCCCAGGGTCATCGGCAGCACCAGGCGGCTGTGGAGGGATAAATGTCGCTCCCGTGGCCACAAAATCATATCGTAAATCACGGTAATGCCCAGCGTGCCGATGGTGATCAGCAGACTCATCACAATCAAGGCCAGAGGGTCTTGCCGGGTGGTCTGCAGAACAGGATCGTCCAGCCCCTTAAAAAGGTCAAAACCGGCGTTACAAAAGGCCGACACCGAGTGAAAAATTGAGTAATAAGCAGCCTGCGGCCAATCCATAATTTGAATCCAGCCGACGAACAGGAGAACAGCCCCGATAAACTCGATGATCCCGGTGATGGCCAGCACGGTCAACGTTAGCCGGACGATGCCTGTACCACTCTCAACACCCAGAGCCTGGCTTAACAAAATCCGCTCGTAAATGGTCACCCGCCGGCCGATGAGTCTGAACAGCACTACCGAGAGGGTGATGAAGCCAACGCCGCCGACCTGAATCAATAGGAGAATCACAACCTCGCCAAAGGTGGAAAAGGTGGCTTGCGTACCAACAACTACCAGGCCGGTAACCGTGGTGGCCGAGGCGGCGGTAAAGAGTGCTTCCAGCCAGGTCAGGTGGCCGGGGCCTTCGGTGGCAATGGGTAGAGAGAGCAGCACCGTACCGGTTGCAATAATCAGGGCAAAGCCCCAAACCAGTGTTTTTGACCCCCAGGCCGGTGATGGTTTTCTGGCGTGTTCAAGATGATGTTGGCGGACTTGTTTGTAATGCAGCACTGATCAATTTACCTATCCGGTTGTCGTCGAATCGATGAAGTGATAATGCCCGAATTCTAACATGGCGGGCAGGTCCGGTCAATTGGCCGGGCCAGAGCAACAAAGCTTAAGTGAATTATACCTGATAATTGACGCGAGGCGATAATGAGCCTAAAATCCGAATCTCTAGGCGTGTAAAAAGGATTGTTCAGTGGAACTGCGAACCAAAATTCTGGCCGGATATGGATTGGTGCTGATTCTGGTGGTGATCGTTTGTGTTTGGGCCGTAGCCAACCTTTACCAGCTTGGCCGGGCCAGCGCTGCCATTCTCCGGGAAAATTATCAGAGCATTCTGGCCGCCGAAAATATGATCAACGCCATCGAGCGGCAGGACAGTGGTTTATTGCTGCTGATGCAGGGTTTCCAGACCGAGGGTCTGGCGCAGTTTCGCGAAAACGAGGTGGGATTTTTGCAATGGTTGAGCCGGGCCAAAGACAATATAACGGTCGAGGGGGAAGCCGAATTATTGCAAACGATTGAAACCGAATATCTGGCTTATTTAATGGTAGCCGCCGAGTTGTCTCAACCAACGCCGAACCAGACCTCGCCGCCTTCAAGTTATTATTATGAAACGGTGCTTCCCAAATTCAAGCAGATCCGTGAGGCTTGCACCCAATTACACACCATGAACCAGCAGGCCATGCTGTCGGCTTCAAAAGACGCCCAAGATGTTTCGGCCCGGGCCATCTGGTCCATGACCATTCTGGGTGTGTCCGTGGCCGGCCTGGGCCTGGTTTTCAGCCTGTTTTTGTCGAACATTTTGGTGCGTCCCCTCAAAGAGATGACCCGGGCCACCGGACGAATTGCCGAAGGTGATTATGACGTAACCATTGCGGCGACCTCAAAAGATGAAGTGGGGCGTTTGGCTCAGGAAATTATGACCATGAGCGGCAAGCTCAAAAGCTATCACGAGTTAAACGTGAATCGTTTGCTGGCCGAAAAACGGCGCAGCGAAGCCATCATCCGCAGCATCACCGACGGCCTGGTTGTGGTGGACGCCGACTTTAAAATTGTGGCCATCAACCCCATGGCCGCCTCGATTTTGAACACCGGTTTGAACCAGGCCGAAGGAAAGCATTTTTTTGACGTTATTCAAAACCACGAGCTATACGAGTATATGAAAACCGTGGCTCAAACTGGCCAGTCGCCCAAGTTGGATGAGGTGGAATCTACCCTGGCTATTGAATACGGCGAGCAAACCCATCATTATCGCTTTGCCATTACACCGGTCAAAACTCAGGGCGACCAGATGCTGGGGGTGGTGCTGTTGTTGCAGGACGTCACCAAGTTTAAGGAACTGAACCGGCTGAAAAGCGAGTTTGTGATGACCGCTTCTCATGAATTGCGCACCCCGCTAACCAGTATTGCGATGAGCATTGGTTTGCTTATGGAAAATGCATCGGTAAACCTATCGGAAAATGAGCGAGAATTGTTACAGGCAGCCCAAGAGGATGTGGAGCGGTTACGGGCGTTGGTCAACAACCTGCTCGACCTGTCCCGGATTGAGGCCGGGCGATTGGAATTGGATCTAAAACCCGTAAGCGTGCTGTTTCTGGTGGAAAAAGCCGTTTCAACGTTGCTGGCGCAGATAGAGGAAAAAAACATTGAATTAAGTCAGACTATTCCCGCCGACCTACCCAACGTAAACGCCGACCCCAATAAAGTAACCTGGGTGATTACCAACCTGCTGGCCAACGCCCTGCGTTACACCAATCGCTGCGGCCACATCCGGGTGTCGGCGGAGTTGGTGAGCGAATTTGTCTATGTTGCCGTGTCGGACGATGGCATCGGTATTCCCCTGGAATTTCAAAAGAAAATTTTTGAAAAATTTGTCCAGGTGGAATCCGGCAAAAGCAGCGGCGGCAGTGGTCTGGGCCTGGCGATTTGCCGGGAAATTATCAAGGCGCATGGTGGTACCATCTGGGTTAACTCGACGCCGGGCCAGGGCAGCACTTTCACTTTCACCTTGCCCCTTGCTCATGCTTGAAAGGAGAAGCAGTTATGACTGAACCAGGTATTATGATTGTAGATGACGAGAAAAATATCCGATTAACCATGTCGCAGGCGCTGGCCTCATTGGGATACGAAATCAGCACCGCCGTGAATGGCGAAGATGCGCTCAAGCAACTGGCCGAAAAGGAGTTTCGCCTGATTTTGCTGGATCTGAAAATGCCGGGGATGAATGGCCTGGACGTTTTGCGCCAGGTGGTTGAGCAGCGCCCCGACATCCGGGTGATCATTGTGTCGGCGCATGGCACGGTGGAAAACGCGGTGGAGGCCACCAAACTGGGGGCGGTGGATTTTATCCAGAAACCGTTTGCGCCCAAAGAAATTCGCCAACTGGTGCAAGAAGTGTTAGATCGGGACAAGCTGGAGGCGGAACAAACCCACAACTACGACACTCACCTGGCTTTGACCAAGCGGTGTATCAACCTGCGCCACTTTGAGGCGGCCATGGAACATGCCAAACAGTCTATTGGTTTTGACCCCGCCCGGCCCGAGGCGTTCAATCTATTGGGTGTCCTGTATGAAATTCAGGGCGACCGGGAGGAGGGGATGAAAAATTACCGGGTGGCGTTGGACCTCGACCCCTCTTACCAACCCGCCTGGCGCAATTTGCGTCGTCCCAAAGAGTCGGGCAAAGATCAACAAAACACAGACCTGGGTTGAGACAATGCCAAATTACGAATACGTGGTGATTGTGGGGTGTGGCCGGTTGGGGTCAATTTTGGCCAATCGTTTGAGCGGCCTGGGCAGTAGTGTGGTGGTGATTGACGAGGTTGAGGCCGCCTTTGAGAACCTGTCCACCGGATTCAGCGGCTTTAAGATGGTGGGTGATGCCACCGAATTGGCCGTGTTGCGCCAGGCCAAAACCGACCAGGCCGATTGTTTTCTGGCAACTACCCGTCACGACAATATCAATTTGATGGTGGCCCAGGTGGCCAAAACCGTATTTAAAGTGCCCAAAGTGATGGCCCGCATTTTTAATCCGGCCCGTGAGGTGGTTTACCGGCAGTTTGGTATTGAAACCATCTCGCCCACCAAACTCTCGGCCGAAGCCTTTTTACAGGAGTTAGAAACAGCGGAGGAGGCTGCCCAATTATGAGGATCATCCTGGTTGGCGGCGGCAAAACCCTTTACTTTTTGGCCCGGCAATTCATTGAAAAAGGACACCAGTTGACCATTATCAATCGCGATGCCGTCGAAGCCAAGTCTCTCTCCCGCCAGTTGAAAGCGACGATAATTTTGGGCGAAGGGAGCGATCCTGAGATACTGGAAGAAGCAGGCGCACGTCGGGCCAATGCCCTGCTGTCGTTGACGCCGCACGACCCGGACAATCTGGTCGCCTGTCAGATTGCCCGGCAAATGTTTGGTGTGCCGCGCACGGTCGCCCTGGTCAACGATCCGGAAAACGAAGACATCTTCCGGCAATTGGGCGTAACGGTCGCCTTTTCGGCTACCAAAATCATTACCACCCTCATCGAGCAGCAAGCCGACTTTGACGACATCACCAATCTCATTCCCGTAGCCGAAGGACGAGTCAACGTAACCGAAGTGACCCTGGATCAGAAAGCGTCGGCAGCAGATAAACGTCTGAGTGAATTGAACTTGCCCTCTAATAGCCTGATTGCCGGCATTATTCGAGAAGGTAAAGTGTTGGTGCCCGGTGGAGCCAGTCAATTACGGGTAGCCGACCGCTTAATCTTAATTACCTTACCCGAAAATCAGGCTGAAGTGCTCCATACTTTAATTGGTGAAACGGATATTTAAGTGCGTTATTCCGAATTTCTTCGCCAACGTTACCGGGCCATTGTGGGTTACACCGGTCTCATTGGCTTGATCATTGGTTGCTTGATCCTTTTGCCGTTGGCTTTGTTACTGGTCTATCGTTGGGAGACTGATCTGGCCGGAGGGTTTTTATGGCCCGGTTTGACGCTGGTGATAGCAGGGGGGCTTTTGTGGCGTTTAGTAACGCCGCGGGGGACGGTGAGCTTGAGCTGGCAGGAGGGAGCGGTTATTGTTGTGCTGGCCTGGTTGGTAGCTATTTTGGTGGGCGCTGTTCCTTTTATGGTGGTGAGCGGCCTTAATTTTACCCAGGCCATTTTTGAGGCAACCAGTGGTTGGACCACAACCGGCCTCTCCGTGATTGACGTGACCCAAAGCGCCCATCTTGTTTTATTCTACCGCAGCGTGATGCAATTGGCCGGTGGGGCCGGGTTGGCCATTATCACTTTGAGCGCCCTGGCCGGTCCGGTTGGCGCTGGCTTGAGCACCGCCGAAGGCCGCAGTGAGCAGCTTTTACCCCACGTCCGGCGCTCGGTCAACCTGGTGTTAACCATCTATGCCGGTTACGTGTTGGTAGGTGTTTTGGCTCTGTATCTGGCCGGAATGAATGGATTTGATGCCGTAAACCACGCCTTTGCGGCTCTGTCTACCGGGGGCTTTTCCACGCGGGCAGCGTCCATTGGTCACTGGGACAGCCCGGTTATTGAAGCCGTGGTTGTTGCGCTGATGTTGTTTGGCACCTTGAATTTTCTGACGGCTTACACCCTGGGGCAAAGGAAGTTCAAGGCCGTGGCCCGCAACGGCGAGCTCCATTTAGCGGGACTGTTAATTCTGCTGGGGGGTATCGTTCTGTTTCTGGGAGTCACCGCCGGACTGTATCCAACGTTGCAGAAATCGGCGCGAGTGGCCATTTTTGAAGCGGTCACCGCTCTGTCGACCACCGGCTTTACCACGGTTGGCTACCACACCTGGCCCGACCTGGGCTGGTTTGTGCTGGTGCTGTTGATGCTCGTTGGCGGCGGCACCGGCTCTACCGCCGGAGGAATCAAACAATACCGGATTTATGTATTATATCGAGGACTCTGGTGGGAGTTTCGGCGAATGTTTTTACCGAGTCGGGTCGTCACCGAGCCGGAGGTGTGGCATGGCGAGCAAAAGCAATTCATCAGTGACACGCACCTGCGGCAGGTGGGCCTGTTTGTTTTTCTCTACTTGGTCAGTTACTTTATCGGCAGCGGTATTCTCACGGCCTACGGATATCCCCTGCGCGACAGCCTGTTTGAATTTGCCAGTACCTTGAGTACCGTTGGCCTTTCAGTTGGCATCACCGCTGCCGCTGCGCCTGCCGGGGTGTTGTGGGCTCAAATTATGGGCATGTTTTTGGGCCGCCTGGAGTTTTTTACCATCATCATCGGCCTGGGCAAGTTGTTGGCCGACGCGCCGGTCATTTTGTCAAAGTCCAGTAGTTAGGGAATTCCAGAAAAATAATTCTCCCAAAACTGACTACCCAATCAAGTCGAAAAGTGTCAAAGCAAGCAGAATTTGGGGAATTC
>JAFGNV010000219.1 GCA_016926805.1 Anaerolineae bacterium | reverse complement strand
GGGACTCGGTCATACCCTTATTTTGACTGCATTGTACGATTTTAGCAATTTTAATGTGCGACTGGTTTATCTGCCTGAGCAGTTACGCGAAATTAATTATAACACATTTTACCAGAAACACTCTGTTTCTAATTTATGAAATTTACCAAAGAAACAAAAATCAATGGCCATTCTCTATCAGGGTTGAGAATTGCCTCTTTCTTATTTTCTTGCTATGCTCTTATGCGCATTGCGATACTTGACTTGTGGCGAGGGATGGCTAAAACTATTTAAGGCAAGATGTAACCCTTACCATAACAACGGTCAACTATTGGCTGGTTAAAGAATAAATTTTCAGGGAAATATGAATGTCCTTTTTAACTACATCCACTCAGAAATATAAAAGCTGGATTTTGGGCAGGCAAGATTACGAACAGGTTGCGGCTCGTTGGATTTCTAACCTGATAAATCCACCATTAGTAGGGATTTTCACGAGTACCGCTTTTATCTTCTATACCGTGTCAGATCCATCCCAGATTTGGTGGTGGTTTTCAAGAGCTTTACCTTTAATTTGTTTGCCGCCGTTGGCTTATGTATTGTGGTTACTACGCCAGGGCGAGTTGGCTGATATTCACATGCCCGACCGGCAATCAAGGTTGAAACCCTTAGGACTGATACTTATATGGGAGATAAGTTGTTTGCTCTTGTTTCACTACTGGGGAGTACCTGCCATTCTCATCTTCATTATATTAATGACCCTTGGCTATATGGTTGCTATGAGTACCATTACCGTGTGGTGGAAAATCAGCTTTCACAGCTCGGCAATTTCAGCCGCGGCCAGTATCGGTCTGGTAACCAGCGGTTTCAGTAGTTGGTCTACAACCGCAATATTGCTGGTTCCGCTGGTGGGTTGGGCCAGAGTCTATCTGCGACGACATACGTTGGGACAGGTCATCGCCGGTGGTATGGTGGGGATGAGTATGGGGCTGTTCCTGTTGATTTTAGGCTTTGTCCATAAATAACTTCGCCCTTTGTGCTTATTATTTGCAGAAAAAGCCCCAAACCTTGTCCCCAAATGAGCATCCCACCCCTTGATGATAAGAACCTCTCCTGACTTTTCGTACCCACAAAAAGCGTGGTAATATTGACCATCATCAATTGAGACTTCACCCTGATGAACAATTCTAATCCGGCCGACCCACCATCATATCCGCCATCCATCCCCTCTGTGCCCTGGACCCCACGCGATGTGACCTGGGGGCTGGTAGTTTTTGTGCTGTGGGTACTGTTTTTACTGGTTGCCAGTTTACTGGGAGAACAGCTTGCCCTGCCCGTAGATGTGGGGCTGGTGGTAATCTTTGGTGAAGCCGTGTTACTGGTGCCGGTTTGGTATTTTACCGTTTACAAATACCGGGCCGGTTGGCGTAATCTGGGCTTGCAGGGGTTTCATCTGGCCGCCGTGGGGGTAGGTTGCGGCCTCATGATCCTCTCCTTTGTTTTTAACGCAATGTATGCCGCTCTCCTGGCCTTGTTTGATCTGCAAATTCAGCCGGATATCGAGTTGATTTTTGACGCCACCGCATATCCTTTGGCGCTTCTTTTTGGAGGGGTTGTGGTTGCCCCGTTTGTGGAGGAGGTTTTCTTTAGAGGGTTTATTTTCACCGGCCTGATCCAGAAGTGGGCCTGGAAAAAAGCAGCCCTGGTTAGCGCCGGTTTGTTTGCCTTTGCTCACTTTGTGCCTACCTCATTCCTGCCTATTTTCATCCTGGGGTTGATTTTTGCCTTCCTCTATCGAGCATCTGGCTCTATCTGGCCCGCTATTTTAATGCACATGCTCACCAACGCCGTCGCTTTGGGTGTGGTTTATGCCGCTTCGCAGGGGTGGTTGCCAATGCCCTAAATGCCTTAGAGACAGTCTGAGCGTCCCAAGTAAGCCTGCTGCACTTCCTTGTTGGTAATGAGTTCCTCGGCGGTGCCAGTCAACACCACCCGGCCGGTTTCCAACACGTAACCTCGATCAGAAATTCCCAGCGCAGCGCGGGCATTTTGTTCAACCAAAAGGATGGTGGTGTTGTTGTTCTCGCGCAGGTGTTGAATAATGTGAAGAATCTCCTGCACCAAAATGGGAGCCAGACCAAGAGAAGGTTCATCCAGCAGTAATACCTTGGGCCGGGCCATCAACCCCCGGCCAATGGCCAGCATTTGCTGCTCCCCCCCGGAGAGCGTGCCGGCCTGCTGCTTTTGGCGTTCTTTGAGACGCGGAAACAAACTGAAGACATAGTCTATATCCTCTTTGACGGCGTGCCGCTCACCCGGTTTCTGCAAACGCCGGTACGCCCCCAGGGTCAGATTATCGCGCACGGTCATATTACCAAATACCTGGCGGCGTTCCGGCACCTGGCTGATACCCTGACCCACAATCGCTTCGGAAGGCAGGCAGGTGAGGTTGTGGCCGTTGAGTAAAATTGCCCCCTGGTGCGGTGGTGCCACCCCAGAAATGCTATTGAGGAGAGTGGTCTTGCCCGCGCCGTTGCCCCCAATCAGCGAGACAATTTCTCCTTCACTAACCTCCAGCGAGACCTGGTGCAAGGCCTGAATGTGACCATAGTATGTTGAAATGTTTCGCACCTCAAGCATCCGACCGTTCTCCTCCTCTTCCGGCCAAAGGTAGCATCGACCGCAACCGCAAGTCACCCTGCCAATCGGCGCCCAGATAGGCCTGAATGACCATCGGGTTACACTGCACCTCCGCCGGGGTGCCTTCGGCAATTTTTTGGGCATAATGTAACACCGCCACCCGATTGGCCACACCCATCACCAAATTCATGTCGTGTTCCACCAGCAAAATGGTAATGCCCCGCTCCCGGATGCGATAGATCAATTCGTGCAGGGCATTGGTTTCCACGCGAGTCAATCCGGCGGCAGGCTCATCAAGGAGCAGCAGTTTGGGCTGCACGGCCAGCGCCCGGGCAATCTCCACCAGCCGCTGTTGCCCGTAAGGCAACGATGCAGCTGCATCATTGGCCCGAGATTCCAGTCCCACCAGGGCCAGATACTCTGCGGCTTGCTCCTGCAAACGCGTCTCCTCGGCAGCAACCCCTGGCCAACGAAACGCGGCTTTAAGAAACCCGGTGCGACCGTGCAGATAAGAACCGGCCATCACGTTCTCTAACACTGTCATATTTCCAAAAATCTGCAGGTTTTGAAAAGTTCGCACCACACCCGCGGCAGCAATACAATGTGATGGCAAACCGGAAATACGGGTCCCCTCAAAAACAATCTCGCCCTTGTCCAGCGCGTGCGTGCCGGAGATAAGGTTAAACATGGTGGTCTTGCCCGCTCCGTTGGGACCAATCAGGGCCTTGATTTCGCCCTGTCGAACGGATAGGTCCACATTGTGAATGGCAACCACGCCGCCAAAGTTTTTGGACACACCTCTGGTTTCAAGCAGAGGTAAATTCATGTCTTTCATTTGAGTTAACCTGCCATCATTTGAGCACGATTTTTCTGGCGCTCTTTGTACCACTCGCGCAGCCGATTAACCGTTCCGGAAAAAAGCCCTTCGGGCATGAAGACCATGATCACCATCAAGATCAGGCCAAAAGCGATAATTTCGTATTCGCCAGAAGCTTGGGGAATGATGATTTCGATCAAATTGCCCACATACTGGTCGATGAGGATGATAATGGCCGCTCCAAACAGCGCTCCCCACACACTGGCCAGCCCGCCGGCCACCGCCATCACCACCAATTCAATCGACACGCCGATGCCAAACGACGAAGGGCTGATGAAGCCCAGATAAGCTGCGTGCAAACCTCCGGCCAGGGCGCCATAAGCCGCGCTGAGGGTAAATACCTTGCGCTTGTAGGCGTTCGTGTTAATGCCGACGGTTTCGGCGGCCACCTCACTGGTATGCAAGGCCCGCATTGCCCGGCCCACCCGCGAGTTGACGATATTGAGCGACAAGGCAATCACTATCAGCACAAAGAACCAGAACAGGTAATAGTAATGGATGTCGCTAGACAAAACAAACGACCCCAGGGTCAAATCGGGGATGCCCCGAAAACCGGACGGCCCGCCGGTCCACGCGACTTCCTGGGTGAGGATGAGAAAAAGAATGATGTTCATCCCCAGGGTGGCCATAGCCAGATAATGGCCGCGCAGCCGGAAAATCAGTATGCCAATCAGATAGGCTAACCCCGCCGCCAGCACAATTCCGGCAGCCAGAGATAGCCAGGGCGAAAACTGAAAGTGAGTTGACAAGATGGCCGTGGTGTAAGCGCCAATACCAAAAAAGGTGGCCTGTCCCAGCGAAATCTGTCCGGCATAACCCATCAGCAGCGACAGGCCGATGGTAAGCATGGTAAACTCAGCCACAAAAATCAAGATGGTCAAGATGTAATTATTTTGGATGCCAAGAGGGACCACAGCCAGTACAACGGCCAGAATAACCAGTCCTATAGCGTTTGGATAGCGACGAATCCAGCCGGGCATGCCTACCTCACAGTCCTGCCTGTTCGGCGGCCGCGGCCCGTCCCTTTAATAGACCACCGGCCCGCAACGCCAGAACAATGAACAACACAATAAAAGCCACCGCGTCTTTATAGCCGGAGGAGATCAACCCGGCGGCAAAGGCTTCCACAATCCCCAACAACAGGCCGCCGATCACCGCCCCCGGCAGGCTGGACACTCCCCCCATAGTGGCCGCCACAAATCCCTTGAGCGAAAGGATGAGGCCCCGGTCGTAGGTCATAAACGTGGCCGGGGTGATGACAATTCCGGCGATGGCGCTGGTGGCCGCGCTAAGACCAAAAGCCAGCAAAGCCATACGGACGGCATTGATGCCCATCAGCCGCGCCGCTCTGGGATTGGCCGCGCAGGCTCGCAACGCCTTGCCGATGAGGGTGTAGTTGAAAAACAAATATAGTGCCACCAGCAACAGCACCGTCACCCCGATGACCCAGACGCTCTGGCGGGTTAGCACTGCACCAAAAATTTTGAGGGGCGGTCCCTGGGTAAAGGCAGGCAAGCGATAGGGGTCGGTGCCCCAGATCAGCAGGGCGATGCCACGCAGCACAAAAGCCGCACCAATGGTGATGATAATCATGCTGAGAGTAGAGGCCTTGCGCGCAGGTTGGATACCCAATCGGTATAGCAACAGGCCTATGATAATCGCCACGGCCACACCAAACAGCGCCGCCAGGGGCAGCGGCCAGCCCAGGTTAAGCTGAACATTGCCGCTCAACAGATTGACCTTTTGCGATACCGTAATCGCGGCCAGGGCACCGTACACGGCAAACTCGCCCTGGGCAAAGTTGACAATGCCCGTAACATTGTGAATAACCACAAATCCCAGCGCAATCAGCGCATAGATACTACCTACGGTAATCCCGGAAACGAGAAATTGAACGAGTTGGTCTTGAAGGGTCAAATAAACCTCCTGATGCGATTATACTCGCCGTCCGCCTTGTAACTCATCCTGCAATTTCTGCAATGCCTGCCAATCGCCAGCGGCGGCCAGTTTGGCCTGCTCCGGCCAGGTCGTTGGGTCGGCCAGACGGATCAACCCCGCATCTTCAAGAATTTGCCTGATCTGGGCAACATCGGTTTCGGCCAATTGGGCCAGGGTTGTGACCCCCGCCGCCTGGAGCAGACCGGATATCTTCGGTCCAATCCCCTCAATAACGGTTAAATCATCCGGCTCAACCGGCGCCGGAATTGCGGCGGGCTGTTGTATTTGAGGTGACTCAACGGTTTTAGACACAGCAGCCACTCTATCTGCTGAAGATTGTTTCTGGGCCTTTTGCCTCTCTTCATACAAAAACCAGATGACCCCAACGATGATGACCAGCAACGCCACCAACAAAAACACCCAAAGCGGTATGCCGCCCCAGGTCCTCTGCTGAGCCACAACTCCCAATACAACTCCTTCAAACAAATCCAAGCGCATCATTGTTCACCTCCAGGTGGAAACTCAAAATTGAGCCAAGATATTCATCAATTACACTTCATTAACATAGAGGAGTGCGGATTAAAATCCGCACTCCTGAACTTATTTAATTACGGAACCTCACTATACTTCTCCGGCGGCACGTATTCCCAGGTGCCGTTCTTGATCTGCACCAACACCAGGGTTTCCTTGCCAATGCCGTTGTGATCCTGAGGGGAGAGGTTGAACACCCCGGAGATTCCGGCAAAGTTCTGGATACCTTCCAGGTAATCACGGATAGCCGCCGGGTCAGGGCCAACAGCTTCCAGAGCCATAATGGCCATTTGCATCGAGTCCCAGGCGTGGCCGCCAAAGGTGCTGGGGGTGCTGCCGCCGGTATACTCGGTGTAATCGGCAATGTATTGCATCAGCACGTCTTTTTGTGGATCGTCGGTGGGCAGGTCTTCGGCCACCATCAACTTGCCGATGGGGAAGAGCACGCCCTCGGCGGCTTCACCGGCCAGGTCAATAAAGGCCTGGTTACCAATCCCGTGATTGTGAATAATGGGCATTTCCAGCCCCAGGTCGCGGAACTGCACGGTCAGCGGCGCGCCTTCAGCCGGAGTGGCGTGGGCAACCAGGGCCTGGGCGCCGGAACCGGCAATTTGGGTGAGTTGGGCCGAGAAGTCGGTATCGCTTGCCTCAAAGGTGCCTTCCCACACAATCTCGATGCCCTCGTCGGCGGCGACCTGCTTGAACGCTTGCATCGAGTCTGCGCCAAAGCCGTTGTTCACGCCAAACGAGGCAACCTTGGTGAAACCATTGGCTTTCAGCCAGTCGCCTTGCACTTGCGAAACCGGCACGTTCATTTGCGGAGTTTTAAAGATCCAGTAGCGTTCTTCAACCGGCTGGATGATGGCCCCGGAAGCGGCATTGGATATAAAAGGCACTTTGGCTTCGGTAATGGTGTCAATCACGGCCATGCTAACGCCACTGGACGTGCCTCCAACCAGGATCGGTACTTTTTCTTCTTCAATTAGCTTTTTGACAATCAACACCCCCTTGTCGGTATCGCTCTGGTCGTCTTCCATGACAATTTCAAGCGGATGCATCTGGCCGTCGGGGCCTTTGATCCCCCCGGCTGCGTTGACCTCTTCGACAACCATGTTGGCCGTGTCACGTTCCGGTATGCCCAGGGATGAGGCCGGACCGGTCATCGAGAAAAATACACCGATTTTGTACGGTTCGCCTTGTGCTTCGGCTGCCGGGGCTTGCTCGTCGGCAGGGGCCTGTACCTCAGCCGCCGGAGCCTCTGTCGCGGCCCCACTACAACCCGTTATCAGCAAGGCCGATATAATGAGAATTACTAAAAAACTAAGCAGTTTACTGCGTTTCATTTCTCCCTCTTTCAGTTCTGAATTTTTATTGTTTGCCATTTGTCATTTGTCTAGCTGGCGCCTGTCGATCACGCGTTTGGCTTTACCCAGGCTGCGTTCAATACTCTGCGGTTTCATCAGCTTGACAGTACAGTGGACGACCAATGCTTCGTGCAGGCGGTCTTCAACCTTGCGCTCCAACGTTTGGATGCGCTGCGGGTCAACCGACATGAACAGGTTGTCAACACCTTCCACCCAAATCTCCAGGATATCCAACTCGTGTTTACCCCGGTCAACGATGATCTGGTAGTGTGGTTCCAACTCGCTGAACTCAAGCAGCATCCGCTCAATTTGCGAAGGGAAGACATTGACCCCGCGCACAATGAGCATATCGTCGGTGCGGCCCAGAACCTTTTCCATGCGGACAGTAGTCCGCCCGCAAGCGCACTTGTCGGTATGCAGCACCGTGCGGTCGCGGGTGCGGTAGCGGATCAGGGGCATGCCCTCGCGGGTGAGCGTGGTGAAGACCAGTTCGCCTTCAACATCGTAGCCTAACGGCTCGCCGCTGGAGGGGTCGATAATTTCAGGGTAGAAATGGTCTTCAAAAATGTGGAGGCCAGCATGGTGCTCGCACTCAATGGACACGCCCGGTCCGATGATTTCAGTCAAGCCGTAGATGTCGAACGCTTTGAGGTTGAGGGCAGCTTCAATTTCCTCGCGCATCTTTTCGGTCCAGGGTTCTGCCCCAAAAAAGCCAACCTGTAGGCTCAAGCGGTCTTTAATGTTGATGCCTTCGGCAACGGCTTCCTCGGCAATGACCAGGGAATAGGAGGGCGTACAACACAAAACCGTTGCCCCAAAATCTTCCATTAGCATCAGTTGCCGCCGGGTCAGTCCTGCCGAAGCCGGGACCACGGTGGCCCCAATTTTCTCCGCCCCAATGTGAAAGCCCAAACCGCCGGTGAAGAGGCCATAACCATAGCTGTTATGCACTATATCGTCCTCGGTAACGCCACCCGCGTAAATGGTGCGAGCCATCACTTCGGCCCATAAATCCAGGTCGGCGCGAGTGTAAGCGCCGATCGTTGGCTTGCCAGTGGTGCCACTGGAGGCATGGATGCGCACCACATCCTTGAGGGGAACGGTCAACATTCCCCAGGGGTAACTGTGGCGTAAATCTTCTTTGGTAGTAAAGGGCAATTTGGCAATATCTTCCAGCGATTGGATGCTGTTCGCGGTAATGCCGGCCTGGGCCAGTTTTTCTTTATAAAAGGGCGACATAGAAGCCGCGTGTTCGACCAACGTTTTCAGTCGCTCGAGTTGCAGTTTGCTCAACTCATCGCGCGACATTGATTCAAATTCCGGATTCCAAATGGGCATAGGTTTCCCTCCTAACTTGATCTATTTTGATGTAACGACAGGGTATGAACATAGTCAATGTTCGACCCCCGTGGGTCGAACCGGTGGCTTTTTTGGGGGCGCGTTACCAGACTTTTCCCTGGAGTCGGCTCAACTCCCAGCTTCGACCCGTCTCCAATTACGCGTCGAGCGGCTGAGGACCCGGTCGGGTAACGCTATGGCCTTAAGAATTTTGTTTTTTCAGCTTCGTAAAACATGGGCTTTAATTCTCCACCAACCATTGGCCTTCGCGTCCAGCAAAAAAGGCCTGGCGGTTGACCTCGATATGCCGGGCCGGGACACGGGCGGCCAGAACTTCCAGCCAATCGTCGGGGGGCACATCCATCACCGACGATAGTGCTCCAATCAACACACTGTTGGCTACTCGCAGGTTCTGCAATTGTTTGGCCACGCCCAGGGCATCTACCCATAAAATCTTACCGGCTACTTTTTTGAAGGTTGTTAAAATCTCCTGGTCGGAAGGATAGGTAACGCTGGCAAAAACTGTTGAGGTGGGATGAATGTGCTGCTTGTTAATAATCACGGTACCGCCGGGACGCAGAAAATCAATCCAGCGCAAGCTTTCCAGCATTTCCTGGGCAATCAGATAATCGGCGGTGCCCTTTTCGCACAACGGGGAGGCGACTTTTTCAGCCCAGCGCACGTGGCTGATTACTGCCCCGCCCCGTTGCGACATGCCGTGCACTTCCGATTTTTTGGCATCCAACCCGAGGTACAGTCCGGTTTGAGCCACCACATCACTGGCCAGGATGGTCCCCTGGCCACCGACACCAACCAGAACAAAATTGGTTGTGTTCATTTACTTTCTCCCTTTCTCCTTCCCCGCCTCAATCGCCTGGCGAGCGCACACGTCAAAGCACAGACCGCAGCCCACACACATGGCCGGGTCGATCCAGGCTTTGGGCCGACCACTCTTCGCGTCCAGCTCGTCAGATTTGGCAATGGCCGGGCAACCGATCCGGAAACACATGGTGCAGCCGTTGCAATCCTCGGTAATCACTGTGTACGGTTCGCGGTTGTGGGCGCTCTCAAACATACAGATGGCCCGGACCACCACCACCGCCGGCTCGTTAGCCGCCATTGCGGCGCGGATGGCCTGCTCCAGCCCCTTTAAATCACGCGCTTCCACCTCGGCCACATGGTGCACGCCCAGGGCGCGGGCCACATTGGCAATGCTGATCAACTCACTCTGGCTGCCCCGCAGGGTTTTGCCCGTGCCGGGGTGACCCTGGTGGCCCGTCATGCCGGTGGTGCGATTATCTACCACCAGCACCGTGACCGGCGTTTGATTATAAACGGCCGAGGCCAGGGCCGGCAGACCGGCGTGGAAAAAGGTGCTATCGCCAATGGTGGCCACATTTTGACCTTCCAAACCGGCCAGGCGCATCCCGGCGGCCACGCCAATGCTCGCGCCCATCGCGCCCAGGGTATCGGTGGCGTTGAGGGGGGGCAAAACCCCCAGGGCGTAACAGCCAATGTCGGAGTTGACGGTTACTTTGAGTTTGGCCAGCACCCAGTATACGTCGCGGTGACCGCAGCCGGCACACAGCACCGGCGGTCGTTGGGGCAGTGGGGCAATTTGGGGCCGTCCGTTGGTCGCGCCCATTGGCAGCAGCCCGGCCTTGACTGCCGAAGTCCGGATTAATTCCGGACTTAATTCGTCAAGCAGCGGGAAGAGGCTCTTGCCTTCAACAGGGATACCCAACTGCCGTACCCACTCTTCGATGAATGGATCAAGCTCTTCCACCACAATCAGGCGGTCCACCGAGGCGGCAAAGTTACGGATGAGTTTCTGGGGCAAAGGCCAGGCCACGCCCAATTTGAGGAACGAGGCAGTGGGGAAAATTTCGCGGGCATACTGGTAAGCCGCCCCCGCCGAGATAACGCCCAGCGCCCGGTTGCCCGGTTCAAGGCGGTTGAGGTTGGTTTGTTCCACCCATTCGGCCAGGCGGGCCATCCGCTCCTCCACCACCACGTGGCGCTGGCGGGCGTAGCCAGGGATCATCACAAACTTGGCCGGGTTTTTAACGTAAGGCCGCTTGGCTACGGCCTGGCGCTCGGCCAGCGTTACGACTGTTTTGGAGTGGGAGATACGGGTGGTGGTGCGCAGCAGAACGGGGGTGTCAAACTGCTCGCTCAACTCCAGGCCAAACTTGACAAAATCTTTGGCCTCCTGGCTGTCTGCCGGTTCCAGCATTAGCACTTTGGCAAAGCGAGCGTACTGGCGGTTATCCTGCTCGTTTTGGGAGGAGTGCATGCCGGGGTCGTCGGCGGTTACAATAACCAGCCCGGCGTTGATACCGGTGTAAGATGAGTAGAACAAAGCCTCCGAGGCCACGTTCAAACCAACGTGTTTCATTGCGGCCAATGCCCGTTTGCCGGCATAGGCCGCCCCAACGGCAGTATCCAGGGCCACCTTCTCGTTAGACGACCACTCGGCGTAGACGCCGTCATACGTGGCCACGCTTTGCAGAATTTCGGTGCTGGGAGTGCCGGGATAAGCGGTGGTTACCTCAACGCCCGCTTCCCAGGCCCCCCGGGCAATAGCTTCGTTGCCGCTCAGCAAAACTCTTTTCATATTCACCTCCCTCACTATCCTGTTTTTACACCTTGTCACCCGACAAATATTTACCCAACCAACAACAACCTGCCGCAATCCACCACAAACGGGGTTTAACCGGCACAGAGGCGGTAAGATTTGGAAGCTAAACCCAATTAACAGTTACGCCTGTGCCCGGGCAGTATGAATTTGCTGGTCGAGATGACCAATATCAGAGTGGATCTTCAACCGGCCCCACGCCGGTGTAGGGCTAGGTGGGTATGACTTGTTCCGGGAGGAAACACGTCGTCAATAGGCCCTGAGTAGTATGTGCTGTTACCACCAAACTTCTCAGAAACTCGGTTTTTAGATGATATTGAGCGCCAACCAAGTTCCAAATAATGGGTCCAATCAAATCGGCTAATAGTACCCTTTTACCCTGGAATCGGCAAACTGGACGGGAGTGATTTTTACAGCTTCAGAGCCAGGTTTATTAAAGTTTCTGCTTGAAGTTGTCCAGAAAAATTAATAAAGTATAATCGAGAAAAAGATCAGCCCGGCGCTTGGCGCCAATCTCAGGAGGAGGTATACCCATTGAGTAACTTATCATCTTTACAATTTAACCCCCATGTTGCCACGTCCCCCATCTACGTGGGCGGCGCGTCGATTGAGTCAATCAAAAAAGAGTACAATCTGGACGATGTCATCAAGCTGGCCTCCAATGAAAGCCCGCTTGCCCCATCGCCGCTGGCTATCAAAGCAATACAGGAAGCTGCCGCCAACTTGAACCGCTACCCGCCGATGGGTGACGAAAGTCTACGCGAGGTTCTGGCCGAAACCATTGGCCGGGGAACCACTCCCGACCATTTTGTCACCGGCAACGGCGGTTGCGATGTGCTGTCGATGATGGCGGCCAGTTTTTTAAAGCAAGGCGACGAGGGCATTATCTGCCGGCCTACCTTTCCGGTTTACGAAATCACGGCGCAGCGGGTGGGCGCCAGAATGGTCTACGCCGACCTGAACCCCGACCATTTCACGTATGATGTAAAAGCAATTTTGGGCGCCGTTACCGAACGCACCCGCCTTATTTACATCTGTAATCCCAATAACCCCACCGGCACCACCATGACGGCAACCCAGATGGAAATGCTGGTTAACAATGCGCCAACGCACGTGCTGATTGTGGCCGACGAGGCTTATCACGATTTTGTCACCGCTGGAGATTATCCCGACACCCTGGCCCATGTACTTCAGGGCAAAAACGTAGCCATTTTGCATAGCTTCTCCAAGGCCTACAGCCTGGCCGGGCTACGCCTGGGTTATGCCATTGCCCCGCCGGAGATTGCTCGCTACCTCTCTCGCGCCCGCGAGTCGTTTCATTTAAGCCAGTTGGTCTTTGCCGCGGGGATCGCTTCGCTGCGAGACAGGGCGCACCTGGAAAAAATGGTTGCGCTAACCCTATCCGGCAGAGCCTGGCTCAGCCAACAACTGACCAATCTGCGGCTGCCGGTGTGGCCCAGCCAGTCTAACTTTATCCTCTTCAAACCGCCATTCCCGGCGGCGCTTGTTTCCGAACGGCTTTTGCAGCGCGGGGTTATCGTCCGCCCGATGTCTCAGTTTTACTTACCTGCTTATCTGCGGGTTACGGTGGGATTGCCAGAGGAAAACGAGCGTTTCATCGCTGCCTTGCAAGAGTCGCTGGCCGCGATGGAGGCCGAAGGGGTGGCCAAAGAGGTGGCCACAGAGGAAAGCCGTGGGGAATTTAAGTTTTGACAGGTGAACGTTACGCGGTTTCAAATCCCCGCGCTCGCCACACCTCATATAAGATCAAACTGCACGCCACCGAAGCATTTAACGATTCAATCTGCCCGCGCATGGGCAGTTTGATCAAAAAGTCGCAGGTTTCTTTAACCAACCGGCTCATCCCCCGGCCCTCGCTGCCGATAACCAAGGCAATGGGTCCGGCGAGGTTGGCCTGATGGTAGGGCAATGCCACCAGGGTATTTTCCACCCCAACCACCCAAATATTGTTCTGCTTGAGCCTTTTTAGAGCCTGGGGCAGGTTGGGAATTTTGGCCACCCCCATGTGTTCGGCGGCTCCGGCGGAGGCGCTGACCACGGCGGGGGTCACCTCTACCGCGCGCTGTTTGGGTAATAGCACCCCATGCACGCCAACTACCTCGGCGGTGCGCAGGATAGCGCCCAAATTGTGCGGGTCCTCAATGTGATCCAGGGCAATGATAAAGGGCGGGGTTGCCAACTTTTCGGCGTGAAGCAAAATATCTTCAATGTCAACGGTGGGATAGCGGCCCACTTCCAGAATTACGCCCTGGTGGTTTCGGGCCAGGCTGTCCAGTTTTTTGCGGGGAATACGCTGCACGGGGATTTTGGCCTGTCTGGCCAAGTTGATAATTTCGTCAATGAGGATCGAAGGGTCAATCGTATCGGCCAACATCACCCGATGAATATGACGACGCCGCGCGCGAAGGCACTCGCGGGCGGCGTTTCGTCCGTAAAGAAGTTCTTTCATATTACTTCAACTGAATTTCCAGATGGTACCATCTGGCCTATCTTCCAGCACAACGCCTATCTCGGCCAGACGATCCCGGATCGTATCGCTGGTGGCGTAGTCTTTGTTTTTACGCGCCTGTGCTCGCAAGTCAACCAGGAGGCGAAGCAAGTCTTCTTCCAGACCGGGGGAACTACTTGTCCCAACGATTTCAGCGGGCATGAGTCCCAAGATGTCTCCGCCAAGTATGCGATACGTTTCGTCAATCGCATTGAGCGTACTACTCGAAATAGCCTGGCCACTGTTGAGCAAGGTATTGACGGCCCTGGTAAAGTCAAACAGGGCGGCCAGAGCCTGGGGGGTATTGAAGTCGTTGTCCATTGCCTCAATAAATTGAGTTTTGCGCTGCTCAATGATGGCGGCGAAGTCGGGATTTACAGCTTCATCACTTTGACTGGCTTTAACCAACTGTTGGCGCACCAGACTCACCGTATTCAATAACCGCTCGTAACCTTTGGCAGCACTTTGTAGGGCATCGTCTGTAAAATCGGTGTTTTGCCGGTAATGGCTGCTTAACACAAAGAACCGAATTACCAGCGGCGGATATCCCTGTGATAGCCGGGCATGGTCCCCGGTAATGGCCTGATGAATGGTGATAGAATTACCCAGGCTTTTGCCCATTTTGCTGCCATCTACCGTAACCATATTGTTGAGAATCCAGTAGCGGGCAAATTCCTGGCCGTAGGCCGCCTCGCACTGGGCAATTTCGCTTTCGTTGTGAGGAAAGATGTTTTCCAGCCCACCGCCATGAATGTCAAAAGGTAAACCCAGGTATTTGCGGGCCATCACCGTACATTCGGCGTGCCAGCCAGGAAAACCGGGACCCCAGGGACTATTCCACTGCATCAGGTGTTCGGAGGTGGCCGCCCGCCATACCGCAAAATCGCGTGGATCGCGCTTTTCGGCAGATGTTTCCAACCGAGCGCCTTCTTCTAGCTCGTCTATTTTGCGGCGAGAGAGTTTGCCATAAGTGGGCCAATCGGCCACCGAGAAGTAAACATTGCCGTTACTTTCGTAAGCGTACCCTTTTTCAATCAACGTCTGGGCCAACTCGATTTGCTCCGGCAGGTGACCACTGGCCCGGGGCGAAATGTCGGGACGAATGATATTGAGCAAATCCATGTCCCGGAAATAATGGCGGGCATAACGCTCAACAACCTCCATGGGTTCCAGCCGGTCTCGTTGGACGCCTCTGGCAATCCGATCCTCACCTGAATCGAGCAAATGTCCCACATCGGTGAGGTTCTGCACGTAACGCACTTTGTATCCCAAATATTCCAGGTAACGATGCAAAATATCAAAAGTGATGTAAGCTTTGGCGTGGCCAATATGAGAATCGCCGTAAACCGTTGGCCCGCAGACATACATCCCCACAAAACCTGGCTGTATCGGCTGGAATTTTTCTACTTGTCGACTGAGATAATTATAAACGCATAGGGTCATCTTTTATCTTCTATCCTGGCAAAAATCATGCGACCGGCGCTGGTCTGCAAAACTTTGGTAACCCCAACCTCAACCTCCTGGTCGATAAACTGCCGACCGTTTTCTACGACAATCATGGTCCCGTCGCTGAGGTAAGCAACACCTTGATCTCGCTCTTTCCCTTCTTGAATGATTTTTACAGTTATGGATTCGCCGGGTAAAATGACGGTTTTGATGGCGTTGGCCAATTCATTGATATTTAAAACGGTCACCCCCTGCAATCGGGCGACACTATTGAGGTTGAAATCGTTGGTGATAATGGGACACCCCAACTGTTTGGCCAACATCACCAGTTTGTCGTCGGCATTATGAACGTGTTCAATATCCAAATCGGTAATTTTTACCGGCGTTACCGACTCTTCCTGCAATCGTTGGAGGAGATCAAGTCCTCGTCGTCCCCGGTTGCGGCGCAAGGGATCCGGCGAGTCGGCAATGTGCTGTAGTTCGTTAAGAATGAAGTTGGGCACCAACATGGTGCTGCGAATAAAGCCAGTGTGGCTGATATCGGCGATACGCCCATCGATAATCACACTGGTATCCAGCAAAACCACGTCGGTGGCTTTTTGAGTAGAATCAAGGAACGTACCGCCCATGGTCAACCGAGGCCCGACAGTGCTGAGAATATCGTGCCGTCGCATTACCATGATGGCGGCGCCAATGTAGCCCAACAGAATGCTCACGGCTATGGGCAGAGTATTTCCATAGGGTTCGGGTAAGGCCGATAACGAAGGATAAAACAAAGCTGCCACTGCCAACCCAATCACCAAACCAATCACCCCGGCCACAAGTTGGGCCGCGGGCATTTGCTTCAACCTCACCCGGATGGCGGCAAAAGGTCGAGTGGTCAGGTAAGGCGCAATGAGCAATCCCAGGGCAGCACCGGCCAGGGTCAGCACAATGATCAAACGGGTTGACAGGGCCGAGTTGTAAGGCCGAAACACAACCGCAGATTGCATCCCGATGATGGCAAAAAACACCATCCCTACCAGACGAAAAACAAACTCAACGCTCATATTTACGGTTTGCTCCTGGAATCTTATAAACCACATCTATCAGCAGGGGCGCGCCAGCTTACCAGGAATACCCCACCGGAAAATTTTGATCATGATCTATCTGATTGCCGTGACTAAATCACAAAAAAGGCGATTGTACATAAAGCACATTCGCCCTGGGACTATTGCAAAACAATAACTATGAAAACTACTAATACCGCGTTTATGAAGAAAGAAGTTCTTTTTGAGTAATCAGAACATGGTTTCAAACCAGAATTCAGACCTGCTTGGCTTACTCAATTGTGGAAATACAGGAAGAAATTGAGCAATAACGGTTTGCCTCTTTAGTAATGTTTTCCGGCGTTTGCCCCTGGATGTCGGTACCAAGACATAAATCACAAAGATAAGTGCAATAGAAACAAATAATTACAAGATTAGGGCGTTTGATAAGAAATATTCAATTATAACCATGCGTTATGTTAGCATGAAGGGGATAAATTGTCAAAAGAATCTTAAATCAAGGCACTCTCCAGAGCCTCGTTTACCGAACGAACCTGAATGAGTTCAAACGGCGGCATTTTAAGATGCTTCAGTTGGCCTGATGGTGGCAGCAGGCAACGTTTGAAGCCCAGTTTGGCGGCCTCCTTCAACCGAGTCTCCAGGTGTCCCACGGCTCGCAATTCTCCAGAAAGTCCCACCTCGCCAACCAGAGCGACGTCGGCGGCTACCGGCCGGTTGCGGAAACTGGATGAAATAGCTACGGCTACGGCCAAATCCGAGGCCGGTTCATCAATTTGCAGGCCGCCAATCACATTGACAAATACATCCTGGTCGGCCAGACGAATGCCGACTCGTTTGGTCAGCACGGCAACAATGAGCAAGAGACGGTTGAAATCGACTCCATTGGCGGTCCGGCGAGGATTGCCAAAGCTGGTGGTGCTGGCCAGGGCCTGGACTTCAACCAGCAACGGCCGGGTGCCTTCCAGGGTTACGGCAATGGCCGAACCGCTGGCATGGGGCAACCGTTCGGCCAAAAAGGCTTCGCTGGGGTTAGGCACTTCGTTCAACCCCTCGTCGCTCATTTCAAAGATGCCAATTTCGTTGGTTGCGCCAAATCTATTCTTTACGCTGCGTAACAGGCGATAGGCGTGAAACCGTTCGCCCTCCAGATAAAGCACCGTATCGACAATGTGCTCCAATACCCGCGGCCCGGCAATCGCCCCGGTTTTGGTAACATGCCCAATCAAAAAAATGGGAATATTACGGCTTTTGGCCACCTCTTGAAAACGAGCCGCGCACTCGCGCACCTGACTTACCGAACCAGGGGCAGATTGGAGTTCATCCATATACGTCGTCTGAATCGAGTCGACGATCAGAAACTTGGGCGACATCTGCTGGATATGCTCCAGAATGGCGGTCATATTGGTTTCGGTCAGAATAAAGAGATTGTCCCCCGGAATCTTGAGCCGATTGGCTCGCAGTTTGATTTGTTGGGCGCTTTCCTCGCCGGAGATGTAGAGAATTTGCCCATGCGTCGCCAGGCCCGCCGACATTTGCAGCAGGAGCGTACTTTTGCCAATGCCGGGATCGCCGCCAATCAGAGTCAGTGCGCCCGGCACCAGTCCACCACCCAACACCCGATTGAATTCGCCCATGGGTAACAGGCTGCGTTGATAGCTATCGGCAGCAATTTCGGTCAACAATTGGGGGGTATTTCGACTCAACAGAGCTTGCCGCTCGGCCGGCGAAGGGCTGCCTGGTCTGGTGGCCTCAACGATTGTTTCCACCAGCGTGTTCCACTCGCCACAATCGGGGCAACGGCCCATCCATTTGGGTTGGGCGCTGCCACATTCTTGACACACGTAGCGCGTTTTTGCTTTGGCCATAGTGAAAGAATTATAGCAGGGTTTGAGAAGCAGGGAAAGTTTTTTGAAGGGTTGATGCCGCTATAGATAGATATTCAGAAAAAGATTTTGAATTTTTGCCAAGTAGGGACAGGACAATGTCCTGTCCCTACCCGGTTGCCGCTTCGCTTCCTGTTTGCTTTGATGCTATAATACTTTCTCTGATGGTGAAGGAAGGAGACACCTATGCCACAAGGCTTAATCATTTTGTTTCTCGCCCTTGTAACGCTATCGGCCTGTATCGGCGCCAACACCCCTCCGGAAATTGTCGAAACAGTTATCCTGGAGACTGTCACCAAAACTCCAACCCCGGTTCCCGCCATGTCCATCCTGACCGCAACTCCGACGGAAATGCGCCCCCCCACCAATACCCTCACTCCTACCTCAACCCGCCGTCCGGCCAGCCCGACTCCCGCATCCACTCCGACCCCCATTGTTTACGTGATAGAAGAATACGATACCCTGCTGGATATTGCCCTTGAATTTGAGACCACGGCTGAGGCAATTCTGGCCGCCAACGGCCTCAACGAAAACGATTTTTTGCAAATTGGACAAGAACTCATTATCCCCAATGGGAAGGATGAAGGTGAAAGATCGAGGGATGAAGGGGGTAAAACCACAGTTACGGCCACCATAGAAACTGTTCCGCCAGCCATTCAGACTGACGCAGTTACAAATACCGAACAAATCCAAGAATCGGCCTCTGTCTCCCAACCTCACCCCCCACACCCCGCCCCAACCCCCAGCGGCCCGCCCCCGCCCGACATCACCCATCCGGCCAACATCAACCCGCTCACCGGCCTGCCGGTGGACGACCCCGCCGTACTGCGCCGCCGCCCGCTGATGGTGCGCATCGGCAACGATCCCGGCGCCCGCCCCCAAGTGGGCCTCAATAGCGCCGATGTGGTGTACGAAGAAATCACCGAATGGTGGGTTACCCGTTTCACTGCCATCTTCTTGAGCCAAACACCCACCACCGTGGCCCCCATTCGCTCGGCGCGGCTTATCAATGTGCAGCTTGTACCGCAATACCAGGGCGCGCTGGCCCACTCCGGCGGCTCCGACGCCGTGCGCTGGGAAATCTCGCAAGTCCCTATCGCCAATCTGGATGAGTTTTACAATCCCCAACCCTATTTCTATCGTCCCAACGAAGGCTGGCAAACTCGCCTGGCCATCAACGCCGAGGCCGCCCGGAATTATCTGGTCGCCAACAATCTGGATGCGCCGGTCGCCTTGTCGGGTTTTCTCTTTAGCGATACGATTGAAGGCGGTGAACCCGCCGAAAACATCTTCATCGCCTATCCCCGCGCCACCAGTTTCACCCAGTGGAGCTACGATGCTGCCAGCGGCCAATACCTGCGCTTTGTGAGCGACCTGCCCCTGGTTGATTTTTACGACGGCCAGGTATCTGCCGATAACGTGATTATCTACTTTGCCGAACACCAGGAAACGGACATTGTAGAAGATACCAACGGCGCCACCTCTATCCGCATCATCATGAACGGGCGCGGCCCGGCTTGGTTCTTCCGGGATGGGGTGTTGAACAAAGGTTACTGGGAAACCGACGGCAGCCGCACGCCCTACTTTGCCTGCGAGGATGGGAGTCCCTACTCCCTCAAACCGGGCCACACCTGGGTCGAAGTGGTGCCGACCTACTTTACCATTGGCCTGAACAGCGCCAGCGAAGCCGGGGCCAAATAAACTGTAATGATTTGGTCGACTCCAAAACTTCTTTCAAACATGCGTTCTATCCTGATTAATGGTATACTATCCAAAAAGTGCCGGGAGAGTTTACGATGGAGGTTTCTACCAATAAAACTGATAGAACAGGCTTTAACATCAGTAGACTTCCACCAGAATTGCAGCGCCAATTAACAGATGTTTATCAAGACAATCAAATCGACGATGCTCTGGAAGTCAACCACATTTATCTTGGCGATGCGCGGGAACTTCTCTCCAAGATTCAGCCTAATACCGTTGCGCTGAGTATTTGGTCGCCCCCCTATTTTGTAGGCAAAGAATACGAGTCCTACTTATCATTTGAAGATTGGCAGCAACTACTTTCTACGGTTATCGCTCTTCACTTCTCTATCATAAAACCTGGTGGATTCTTAGTCATAAATATAGCCGATATTTTAGTATTCAAAGATGCCGCCATCCCCAAAATACAGGCCGAAGTGGTCAGTAATCGACGTTCACCGGTGACAAGAGAGGATGTGCTCAGGGCTATGGCTGCACATCCGGATTATAATCGTTATCAAATTGCCAAACTCTTAGGTTGCAGCGAACAAACCGTTGACCGTCGGCTCAATGGAAACAATATTCGGGGTGGCAAATATGAAACACAAACCAGAGTAAAAGTTGTCGGCGGCCTTATTGAAGAATGGGGACTTAAAGCCGATTTTTATATGTACGATAGACGAGTTTGGATAAAAGACGCGGCCTGGGAAAATTCCCGGTGGCATAGTCTGTCCTACAAATCGGTTGATGAGTTTGAATATTTATATGTATTTTGGAAACCCGGCGTTACTAACGTAACTTTTGTGCAACCAGAGTAAGAATCAAGAAAAAACGATAAAAAATAGGTAACTGCTCAGGCAGGTAAAACAGCTTGAGTATCAAGGAACTCAGGGCGATATGGCGAGCCAAGCAAAGCCAACCGTAAAGCTT
>JAFGNV010000218.1 GCA_016926805.1 Anaerolineae bacterium | reverse complement strand
GGCCAGGGGGGTGGGTTCGCCGCTCTGCTCGCGCACCACCAAGCCGGGCAGTTCGCCGCCGCGCCGGAAGGGGCCGCTTTGTTCTCCGGCGCGGGTAAACAGGGGCACGTAAATGCTTTCCAACGAGGCAGTCATCACTTTTTCCCGCACAAAGCCTTTCATTTCCAGGTATTCGTAGCGGTCAAAGATGTCGTCCAGCAGGGCGCGTTCGGCCGGGCCGGGGCCACGGCGCAGGCTGGCGAGCAGGTTTTTACGCCGGTCGTCGAGCCAGGCGGCCATCTGCTTGCTCCAGGTGGTAAACAGTTCTTTGCCCACCAACCTGGCCAGGGCAAACAGGCCGGCTCCAAGCAGGATGAGAATGACCCACCAGCCAAAAGTCCGCCACAGCGAGCCGACAAAGGCAATAGCCTTCTCCACCTCTGCCGGCCAGGCTGAAGGCGGCGCAGGGGTGACCACCGGAGTCACAATGAGCACCGAGAGAGGCGTGGCGGTAGAAACGGGGGTAGCAGCGGGGATGGGGGTGGGCAGCGGCGATTGAGCCAGCGCTGCCGGAGCCAGTCCCAACAAAATAAAGAACACAACGGGCCACAATTTCATTTTCATTTATCTCTCCCTCGGTTTGGATTTGCTGCCAAAAAGTATATCATAAAAATAAAATTGCAGCATCTCTCAAAAGACCCCAAGGTGCATCCCAAAATTTTGGCAGTAGGGACAGGACAATGTCCTGCCCCTACCCAATGGCCTAAAAATTGGGCCAGCCGCGAGACCCCAAAGGTCTTGGAGACCTTTGGGGTCTGAAATAACCGGAAAGGAAATACAGCATGACCAACGCCCCTAACGCCTCGCTTACCGCCATCCAAGCTGCCGTGCGCCACTTTAGAGACGCCCGCAACTGGCGGCAATTCCACTCGCCCAAGAATTTGAGCATGTCCATTGCCATCGAAGCCGCCGAGTTGATGGAGCATTTTCAATGGTTGACCACGGAAGAAGCCAAAGCGCTGGCCCAGGAAGATACCGCCGCCAGGCAAGCCGTTGCCGAGGAATTGGCCGACGTGTTGATTTACTGCTTCAGTCTGGCCGACATTCTGAATTGTGACGTAGCAGACATCATCTTGGCCAAACTGGCCAAAAACGGAGAAAAGTATCCGGTGGACGAATATCAGGGGCGATTTTAGGGAAGATGTGTTTTGTTATAGCAAGGGGATGGTCGCCCTGCCTTTATCCCATGCGCCGGGTAGGACAAAAGTAATAAGCCGGCCCCGGCAATTTGCAAGTTTTTTGCAACGTTATTGAGGTATAATAACTCCAAGTTTGATGCTCAAGCATGGAGTGAAACCGATGGAAATAAAATTCTGGGGCACGCGAGGCTCTATTCCCGCCCCCATTACTTCGGAAGCCATCCAGCAAAAAATCCTTCAGGCGTTGGAAGGCGCGGCGGGATTAGACCTGTCTGATGAAACCGTCCTCAAGCGATATCTGGAACGACTGCCGTTTACCATCCAGCGAACCGCCGGAGGTAACACCCTCTGCGTGGAGGTCCGTTCCGGGGACCAGCTTCTCATTCTGGACGCCGGGTCCGGCTTGAGGGTGCTGGGTATTGACCTGATGCGGCGAGGTTTTGCCAGAGGCGGTCAACAAGCCGACTTTCTCATCAGCCACACCCACTGGGACCATATCCAGGGATTTCCCTTTTTCCAGCCAGCCTTTGTGCCCGGTAACAAATTTACCTTCTATACCCCCTTTGCCGATCTGTCCGACCGACTGGCCCACCAGCAGGATGCCGTTTATTTTCCCATTCCCATGAGTTACATGAGTGCCTCTCTGGAGTTCCAGGAAATCAAAGAGAACAAATGGCATCAAATTGGCCGTTTCAGAGTATACCCCATCCGCACCTCGCATCCCGGCGTAACCTATGCTTACCGGATTGAAGATGGCCAAACCTGCCTGGTCTACGCCACCGACTCCGAGTATAAGCGCGTTGACCAGGAAAGCACCCAACGCTACATTGAATTTTTCCAGGAGGCCGACCTGCTCATTTTTGACGCGCAGTACAGTTTGACCGAAGTATTGGACAAGCCGGACTGGGGCCACAGCACGTCCATGATGGGCGCCGAATTTTCCCGGCGGGCGCGGGTCAAACGGCTGGCCCTGTTTCACCACGATCCCACCAGTAGTGATGAGAAAATATGGTCCGCCAAAGAACAGGCCGATGCTTACTTAATGAGCCATCCCAGCCAATACGCCTGCGAGGTATTGGTGGCGTATGATGGGTTGAGTTTGGAAATATAGTTAAAATTATAACCTTGACGGTTGAGAAAGATTTTTTTTCGACGCCTATGATTCTTAATGCGTTAACTTGTTATTACCGATGAACCTAACTGACCAACCCGAACATACCATGACGGCCGAACGCCTGAAGAGCCTGTATGAACTCATCGGGCGGATGAACTCGGTATACGAACTATCGGAGCTACTGGAGTTTGTGGTCGACCGCGCCCTGAGCCTGACCCACGGGCGGCGGGGGGTGCTGCTGCTGAGCGACGAACACGAACCGGACAAACTCCGGCAACTGGCCGTGGTCCAGGGAGAAGAGCTGGACAAACAACATCTCGAACAGACCCTCAAATTCATCAGCACCACGGTTATCAAAGACGTGTTAGACCGGGGCGAACCGCGCCTGGTGGCCGATCTGCACACCGACCAGCGCTACGAAGGTTTGGCCAGCGATGTGACCCTGCAATTCAAAAAAACACGCTCGGTGCTGGCAGTGCCCCTTAAAACAGATGAGCAATTGGTGGGGCTGCTGTATATTGACCATCCTCAGCAGGCGGTTTTCGGCCAGAGCGATCTGGATTTTCTCAGCGCCTTTGCCAGCCAGGCCGCCCTGGCCATCAACCGCGCCAGAGAGCACCAGCGGCAAATTGAAGAATTGACCCGCCTGAACGAATTGAGCCGCAGCGTGGTGCAGGTGTTGGACCTGGACGAGGTGTTATCTCGCATTGTGCAAGAAGCCACCCGCATGTTAAACGTCGAAACCGGCTCGGTGATTCTATTGGATGAGGAAACGGATGAATTAACCTTTGCCATTTCAATTTCTCAAGGCCGCCGCATCGAAATTCCTACTCGCCTGAAAAAGGACCAGGGCATTGCCGGTCAGGTCATGTCGACCGGCCAGCCCGCCTGCGTCAATGATGTTGCCAACAACCCGCACTGGTTTGGCGAGGTGGAACATGGTTTTAGCACCCGCTCCCTGCTATCGGTGCCGCTCCGGCTGGATGGGCGCATCCTGGGCACATTGCAAGTGCTAAACAAAAAAAGCCCCGCCGGTTTTGACCCCAGCGACACTACCCGCCTGTCTGCCTTTGCCGCCTGGGCCACCATCGCCATTGAAAATGCCCGTCTCTTCCGCGAAGCCCGGCAGGCGGGCCAACTGCGGGTGCTCAATGAGGCGGCTCTGGCCCTGAGCAGTTCGCTCAACCTGGAAACCATTTTAAACATCGGCCTGGAGCAGGCGTTGAGTATTCTCAAAGCCGACGCAGGGATGATTTGTCTGACCCACGTCCACGGCGACAGAATTACCCTGCCAGCGGCCCAGGTTAGCCGGGGATTATCTCCTGAGCCGGCGGCGGCCGAACGCCAGAGCCAGGCCCTGGCGCAGCTTGCCGCCTCAACCATCCAGCGTGGGGTGGATGAACCCACCGTAATTGACCGCATCGATCTTCAGGCAGGTCAAAATCAACGGAACTTATTTGAAGCCAATGTAGCCCTGGCTCCCCTCAAAGTAGGCGATAAAGTGAGCGGCGTGCTGATAGTGATGAATCATACTCCCCATACCTACAACGCCGATGAAATTGATCTGCTCATCAGCCTGGCCCGAATCATTGGTTTGGCCGTGCAAAACGCAGCCAATTATAACCGGGTCAGCAGCCAGGCCATGCACCTGACTTATTTTAACGAGGTGGGTAGCGCCCTGACCAGCAGCCTTGACCTGGATCACGTTCTGAAAGTGATTATTGAAGGTGTGAATGCGTTATTAGAAACAGAACGAACCTCGGTATTTCTGATTGACGAAGAAACCCACGAGTTGGTGCTGCGTTACAGCAACGACCGCGACGCCGATATTCGGCTCCCCCCCGGTGAAGGGATTGCCGGTTGGGTGGCCGCCAACGACCAGCCCGCCCTGGTCAACAACACCCTCAGCGATCCGCGTCACCTGCGCGAAGTAGCCATTAACACCGGCTACGAGGCGCACTCCATTCTCTGCGTGCCGCTCAAAGTGGAAGGCCAGGTGATTGGCGTGGTAGAGGTGCTCAATAAAACTGGAAACCAACAATTCAACCGTTATCACCAGGAACTGCTGGTAGAATTGACCAAGTGGGCCGCTATTGCCATTCACAACGCCCACCTTTTCAACGAGCGGGTGCGCGCTTACCAAAGCCTGAACACCGAACAACAGCGCCGCATCGCTGCCGAAACCCGCGCGGCTATGGCCGCCGTCATCCTGGATATAGCCCATACCATGAACAATGTGGTTGGGGCCATTCGGGTCTGGGCCGCTACCCTGGAATACACCGCCCGCCATAAACCCCAATCGTCGCTGGGCAACTTTCTAAAAGAGGCCGGCAACATTCGCCAGAATGCCGAAGAGGCCATCCGCTTAATTCGCACTATGACCGACCCTCTGGAAAAAGCCACCATCGCCCCCACCGATGTGCATGCCTGTCTGGAGGCAGCCATTCAGAGCTGCTGGTGGCCCGACAATATCCACCTGAGCAAAAACTACAGCAGCGATCTTCCCCTGGTCAAGGCCAACGCCAAGCGTTTGGAGGCCGCGTTTCACAATCTGTTATCTAACGCGGTTCAGGCCATGACCCAAGACAGCGGCCAAAAAGGTGGCGGCCAGATTCGCGTCCGCACGCGCCGCCTGTCCGAGGCCTGGGTTGAGATTACCATCGCCGACAACGGCCCCGGCATCCCGCTTGAATTGCAGGAGAGTATTTTTAATCCGGGCGTGTCGGGCAAAGCCGAAGGATTGGGCATTGGCCTGTGGTTAGTTGAGACCTTTGTCCATCAATTTGAGGGGCGAATTGATTTTACCAGTGTCCCTGGTAAGGGCACCACCTTTGCCATTACCTTGCAGCCAATGGAAATAGAGGTAGAGCGTAACGAGTAGGGACGGGCAGCAGAAAACACCCTACTTTTTGAAACATCTAACATCCTCACGGAGGGAAATCCAATGACAACCCATAAACTCGACATTTTGGTGGTGGAAGACCGCGAAGATTGGCGAGACATTGTTTGCGGCGCCATTCAGGCCGAGGGGCATACTCCCCACGCGGCCAGTACGTATGACGAAGCCCTGACCGCCCTTAACTCGAAACTGTTCAGCCTGGCCATTGTTGATCCGGTATTGGATCGAGAGAATCGTTTTAACCGTGACGGTTTGAGCGTGGTCCAGCGGGTCTGTGAGATGCAGCCGGGCACGCCGGTGCTCATTATCACCGGTTCGCTCACCCATGATTTAGAGGACAGCCTGCAAAGTCTGTGCCCTAACGCGCCTATTCTTTTTAAGGAAAGTTGGGAGCCAGCCGAATTCAGCAGCCTGTTTCACAAACTCACCGGCGAACAGAGCGGGCTGATCCCCGACCGGGATGAGAAGAAAGAAATATGGTCCGAACAATTGACCGCACCCATTCTTTCCCCGCCGGTCACCACCATGGGCCGCCCCCGCGTGCTGGTGGTCGAGAATCGAGAGGATTGGCAGAACATTGTGGCGCACACCCTGAACGGGTTGGGCTATTTCTGGCGGGTGGCCAAAAACGCCCAGGAAGCCCTGCTGGAAATGGAAAAGGAAAACTTTCACCTGGTTGTTTTGGATCTGAAACTCCAACAGCACGAACTCCCCCTCCGTTCCAACGAGGGCTGGCTGCTGTTGGACCACCTGGTGGAAACCCGCCCCAAAACCAAGGTGGTCATCCTCAGCGGTCGCGCCGGTCCCGGTGATGTGGCCGATTTGCTGACCCATTATCCCATTATCGGCTTCATCGAAAAGCAAAGCTTCACCCCGGAAGCCATCAAAGAAGCCGTGGAACAGGCCACCCAGGCCCCCGAATTGCGGATACAAACTTTTGGCCAGTTCCGCCTGTGGCGCGATGGTCAGGCCATTGAAGTGTGGGAACGTCCCCAGGCCGAGACGATTGTGAAGCTGTTACTGGTGCGCCGGGCGCGAGGTGGCCGGGCCGTAGCCGCCGACGAACTGATTACCCGCCTGTGGCCTGACACGGATGAGGAAAGTGGACGCAAAAAATTACTGCCCCTCATCAGCGTGGCCCGCCGCACCATTGAGCCGGAAATTGAGCCGCGCGACTCAAACTTTATCTTGCGCAGTTCCAACGGCTATTTCTTTGAACTGGGAGGGCATGTAACCTGGGATCTGGTGGAGTTCCGCGAGCATCTGCGGCACGGCCAGCAATTGGCCCGGGCCGAGCAGTGGACCGAAGCAGTGGCGGAATTGGAAAAAGGCCGGGCGCTCTACAAGGGCGACTTTCTGGCCGAAGATCGTTACGACGATTGGGCTATTGATATCCGCCGCGAAATTTCCGGGGAGTACCGGGACCTGCTCATTAGCCTGGCCGACGCCTGCGCCATGCTGGGGCAATACACCCCGGCCATCGACGCCTGCGAGCTGGCCCTGCGCAAAGACCCTCTCCTGGAAAGCGTCTACCGGCGTTTGATGCGTTTTCACTCCTGCAACGGCGAAAAAGGACAGGCCCTCAAGGTGTACCGTGATTGTCTCAAGCTGTTTGAGGAGCTGTTTGGCGAAAGCCCCACCCCGGCCACCCGCCAGCTACACGAAGCCATTGTCAACGACGAGCCGATTGAGTGTCAGGGGGAATAGCGACGATATTACGCCGTGGGGAGGTTTGCCGCCTGTATCGCAAAGTTTTGCCCACCAAAAGCTGTGACTAAACTGCGGAGAGGCTCAGTTTTTCCGGTGGTGTAGAACTGGTGAGAGAGTCGGTTGCTGGCGGCAAGCGCCAACAAGTTATGCCGGGCCAGCACCCGCTCTACCTGCCGGGCCACGGCGTACGCGGGGTCAATCACGTTGGCTCGCCCCTGAACAATCCGCTCGATAAGCGGCAGCAAAAGGGGATAGTGGGTGCAGCCCAGCGCAATCTGGTCAACCTGCGCCGCAAGCATTGGCTCCAAATATTGGCGTAGAAGGGCCTCGGTTTCCGGGGTATCGAGGTGGCCAGCTTCCACCTGTTCCACCAGGCCTTCACCAACCTGCCCATGAACCTGCACGCCGTCGGCATAGTGCCGGGTGGTGTTTTGAAATAACGCCCCATGCAATGTCCCTACAGTGGCCAGCACGCCCACGTGACCTGTTTGGGTTTGGGCAGCGGCAGGTTTGACAGCCGGTTCCATCCCCACTATCGGCACCCTAAACTCTGCCCGCAGCCATTCCAGAGCCGCCGCGCTGGCGGTGTTACAGGCAACGACAATTAACTTGCAGCGATGCGCCAGCAGAAAACGGGTTACCGCCGCCGAACGGGCTTTTATTTCATTAACCGGGCGGGAACCGTAGGGACAATAGGCGCTATCGGCAACATAAACGGTGGCCTCGTGGGGGAGACGGTTCACCACCGCCCGCCATACCGAGAGACCGCCGACGCCAGAATCAAAAAGGCCAAGGGGACGTAAATCTGACACAGCTTGACTGTCTCGAAGATTGAACGATTGTTGTCTAGGTACAATCCTGCACAAACTTGTTCCGTGATTTGAGAATACGTCACGCTGCAAGCATGACCTACGATGAAAACCATACCAACCACAGAAAATTGTAGAACGAGGGTATTTCTACCCGAATATATTTATCAGGACTTACGCAAACATGTCATTTTGAGCGACCAGAGGGAGTGAAAAATCCCTAAAACGTGGACTTGCCAATAGAATTTTTGGGGATTCTTCACTCCGCTTTGCTTCGTTCAGAATGACATGCGTAAGT
>JAFGNV010000217.1 GCA_016926805.1 Anaerolineae bacterium | reverse complement strand
GCTTACTCGACGATTTTGGTGATCACGCCAGCGCCAACCGTCCGGCCACCTTCCCGAACCGCAAACCGACTGCCCACTTCCAACGCCACCGGCACTATCAACTCCACCGTCAACTGCACATTGTCCCCTGGCATCACCATCTCTACCCCCTCCGGTAACTCCACCGCCCCCGTTACATCCATCGTCCGAATGTAAAACTGCGGCCGATACCCCGGAAAGAACGGCGTATGCCGCCCCCCCTCTTCCTTCTTCAATACATATACCTTACTCTCAAACTTCGTGTGCGGCGTGATACTCTTCGGCGCCGCCAACACCTGCCCCCGCTCAATCTCATCCCGATCGATCCCCCGCAATAACACCCCAATATTGTCCCCCGCGATCCCTTCATCCAATATCTTGCGGAACATCTCCACCCCCGTACACACTACCTTCCGCGTGTCCTTCAACCCCACTATCTCTACTTCCTCATTCACCCGAATCTTGCCCCGTTCCACCCGACCCGTCGCTACCGTCCCGCGCCCCTTGATGCTGAACACATCTTCCACCGGCATCAAAAACGGCTTCTCCACCTCCCGCACCGGCGTCGGTATGTACTCATCCACCGCCTTCAATAACGCCCAGATACTCTCATACTCCGGCGCAGCCACATCCGTACTGCTACTCTCCAACGCCTCCAACGCACTCCCCCGAATGATCGGTATCTCATCCCCAGGAAATTCGTAGTTGCTTAACAACTCCCGCAACTCCAACTCCACCAACTCCAACAACTCCTCATCATCCATCATATCTACCTTGTTCAAATACACCACCATCGCCGGCACTTCCACCTGCCGCGCCAACAAAATGTGTTCCCGCGTCTGCGGCATCGGCCCATCCGGCGCACTCACTACCAAAATCGCCCCATCCATCTGCGCCGCCCCCGTGATCATGTTCTTGATGTAGTCCGCATGCCCCGGACAGTCCACATGCGCATAGTGCCGCGCCGCCGTCTGATACTCTACATGCGCGATCGCTATCGTGATCCCCCGCGCTTTCTCTTCCGGCGCATTGTCAATCGAATCAAACGCCCGAAAATCAGCCCAGCCTTTGAACCCCAATACCTTCGTCATCGCCGCCGTCAACGTCGTCTTGCCATGATCCACATGCCCGATCGTCCCCACGTTTACATGCGGCTTATCCCGTACAAATGCTTGCTTCGCCATGGTCTTTCTTTCTCCTTTTATACCAATCAATGTATCCTGAGACACAAAGCCCCACCCCTGTCAGCCGGACGGCGCAGGGACCATCACTACAGATTTTTAGAATAAGTTCTAAGGGCTAGTGACTATTAAAGATTTGTATCGGGTGTACAGATTCTTATCGTAAGAGGCAAACCCCTTAATTATATTCAAAACAATAATTCTGGCAAATCAATTGGGACTTTTGGAGCCAGGTCGCTTTTTTTGAGACCAGACTTGTGTCTAAAACCGGCCGCCCGATACAATCCTCTCCTTTAGCGCCTCAGACACCTGCGCGTAATGGTCAAATTCCATCGTAAAGGTTGCCCGACCCTGAGTTAATGACCGCAGGCCCGTAGCATACCCAAACATTTCCGATAACGGCATCATAGCCTTAATGGCCGTGCCTCCACCCGTTCTGGGTTCCATCCCTTCAATATTACCCCGCCGGGAGGAAAGGTCTCCCATCACATCGCCAGTGAACTCATCGGGGGTAATTACTTCAACCTTCATAATCGGTTCCAACAAAATCGGTGCGCCTTTTTGCACCGCCTCCTTGAACCCCATTGAACCGGCAATTTTGAAGGCCAATTCAGACGAGTCTACCTCGTGATACGAGCCGTCAACCAGAGTCACCTTAACGTCTACCACCGGATAACCGGCCAGGGTACCGGTAGACATTGCTTCCTGAACACCTTGTTCCACGGCGGGGATATACTCTCTGGGAATGGTCCCACCGACGATTTTGTTCTCAAACTCAAACCCCTTTCCTTTTTCCAGGGGTTCAATTTTCAGTTGCACCACTCCATATTGACCCCGGCCACCACTCTGGCGCACAAAACGCCCCTCGGCTTTGGCCGGTCGGGTAATGGTTTCCCGATAGGCCACCTGGGGCCGGCCCACATTGGCATCTACCTTAAACTCGCGGCGCATCCGTTCGACCAGCACTTCCAGGTGCAATTCACCCATCCCCGAAATTTGGGTCTGACCGGTGTTCTCATCCACCCTGATCTGGAAGGTCGGGTCTTCTTCAGACAGCTTTTGCAGCGCCGTGGATAGTTTATCTTCATCAGCTTTGGTCTTGGGCTCGATGGCCAGACTGATGACCGGCTCGGGGAATTTGATGGACTCCATCAATACCGGACGACTACGCTCACAGAGCGTATCGCCGGTAAACGTGTTTTTCAGGCCAACCACGGCAGCAATATCACCGGCATAAACTGTGCTCATCTCTTCTCGGTGATTGGCATGCATTTGCAGCAGGCGGCCCACACGCTCTTTTCGGTCTTTGGTGGTATTTTGCACCTGCGAACCTGCCTCGAGGGTACCCGAGTAAACCCGCAAGTAGGCCAATCGACCAACAAAGGGGTCGGTTACAATTTTAAAGGCCAGAGCCACAAAGGGGTCTCGTTCGTCGGCAAAAACAGTAACTTCTTTTTCGTTTCTGGGATCATGCCCAATTTTAGGGGGGACATCTTTGGGCGAGGGCAAGTAGTTAACCACGGCATCAAGCAAACGCTGGACACCTTTATTTTTGAGGGCAGAGCCACATAACACCGGCACAATGTCGCCGCATATTGTGGCCACTCGTAACGCCCGGATGAGTTCATCGCGGGTTATCTCCTGGCCCCCAAGATACTTATCGGTCAAGGTGTCGTCCGACTCGGCCACTTTTTCAACCATCTCTTCACGCAGTTGCCGGGCCTCTTCAAGGAATTCATCAGGTATCGGACAGGCTTCGGATTTGGTACCCAGATCGTCCAGGTAGTAAATGGCTTCCAGGTTAATGAGGTCAATGACACCCCTGAATTTGTCTTCGCTGCCGATAGGCATCTGAATCGGCACCGGCTTGGCCCCCAGACGATCGACAATCATGGCAATGGTGCGACGAAAATCCGCCCCAATCCGGTCCATCTTGTTCACAAAACAAATGCGAGGAACGCCAAACCGATTGGCCTGTCGCCAGACCGTTTCAGACTGTGGTTCAACCCCGGCTACGGCGTCAAACACTACCACCCCACCATCCAATACCCGCAACGAACGCTGCACCTCGGCGGTAAAATCAATGTGACCTGGCGTGTCGATAATGTTGATTTGATGATTGTTCCAGTAACAGGTGGTGGCCGCAGCGGTAATGGTAATACCTCGCTCCTGCTCCTGGTCCATCCAATCCATGGTTGCCGCGCCGTTGTGCACCTCGCCGATACGATGGATTTTCTGGGTATAGAAAAGAATACGCTCGGTGACGGTGGTTTTACCGGCGTCAATATGGGCGATAATGCCTATATTTCTTGTTCGGTCTAACGGTGTTTTGCGCGGCATAATCTACTCTTCTTTCCCGCACCTTAACCTTACATCTTCAAAAAATCAATCTTAATCTTTCAACCTGCGCAATAACCGTCCAGGCAAGGGAGGATAATGGCGTGGAACACCCCCCACACTCCCCGGCCCTTCGGGCAATTCTTCGACCTTATTGCACAGGTCGTAATCTTTATAATTGTTTAAGGGTATCTTCTCAATATTTTGGGGTAGGGACAGAATATTATCCTGTCTCTACCGAGTAAATATATGAATTCGCCCCTATTTATTGAGAAGATGCGTTTAAGGCATTGAAAAGTCCAAAACCCTCACCCATAGACCGGTAAGAGTTTTGGACTTTACTCAACCAACAACGATGTTATTGAATCTGTCCAGTTTTGCTTGAGTTGGCTCAAGCAAAACTTTTACCAGCGATAGTGAGCAAAGGCGCGGTTTGCCTCGGCCATCCGATGCGTATCTTCTCGTTTTTTGACGGTCACACCTTGATTGTTGGCCGCGTCTATGAACTCAGCCGCCAACTTTTCGGCCATTGATTTGCCGGCCCGGTCACGGCTGGAGTTAACCAACCAGCGAATAGCCAAACTCTCGCGGCGCTCAGGGCGCACCTCCAGCGGAATCTGATAGGTTGCCCCACCCACTCGACGCGGTCGGACCTCAATCAACGGAGTTGCATTTTTTATTGCCTGCTCAAAAATCTCAATGCCGGGCTTCTTGGCGCGTTGCTCGACAAGATCAAGCGCATCGTAGAAAATACCGGCGGCCAATGTTTTTTTGCCGTTTGCCATCAATTTATTAATAAAGTTTGCAACCAATCGGCTGTTGTATTTGACGTCAGGTTTAACCGGTCGTTTGGTAGCTCGATTTCTTCTCGACATGATTTTTCTCCAATCTTCCAGACATTATTGCCGGGCAATAATGCCCGGTCTTACTTGCCCGGCCTTACTTGGGGCGCCGGGTGCCGTATTTAGAACGACCCCGTCGTTTGGCGTCAACCCCGGTGGTATCCAAAGCCCCCCGGACAATGTGATAGCGGACGCCGGGCAGGTCCTTTACCCGGCCACCCCGAACCAACACCACCGAGTGCTCCTGCAAACTATGGCCTTCGCCCGGAATATAGGCCGAAACCTCGATCCCATTGGACAGGCGCACGCGGGCCACTTTTCGCAGAGCCGAGTTTGGTTTTTTAGGCGTCATTGTGCGTACCTGCGTGCACACTCCTCGCTTTTGAGGAGAACCACTTTCCGGTTGCATGCGCCCTTTCAGCGCGTTGAAGGTAAAACGTAGGGCCGGAGCCTTGGTTTTGGACCGCTTAACTTTACGTCCTTTACGTACCAATTGGTTAATTGTAGGCAAGGAAATCCTCCGTTTTGTAATGCGTGATTGCGTGTAGCTCTAAAAAATCACTCGCTTTGGCAGTGCACGAGGCCACCGAAAACGACCCGGTGGCCTCGCAAATTATCAAACTGTCGTATTCTGTGGGCCGAGTCCGACTTCTCTATGCCGTTTTCGTCACCCAAAAAGATTTTTGGGCCTCATACCCACGCGCAAGGGAGTACTATAACATAAACAATTTTAGGAGTCAAATCCCCTTTTTTGTTTTTGTGGCCGCCAGACCGACAATCAGGGCCTATCCCGAAACATCTCTTAAGCCCCTTTAGCGCGCTCCACCGGGAATACCCAGCCCCAGCCCCAGCTTGGGTAACCGTTCTTTTTGCTCTTCTTTACCAAAGGCCATCGTTTCCTCGCTTTCGGAAATTACTTCCACCGAGAGGCCCAACGATTGCAGCTCTTTCACCAGCACCCGGAAACTCTCCGGCAAACCGGGGTCCTGAATGGGTTCACCCTTGACAATGGATTCGTAAGTTTTCACCCGGCCAACCACATCGTCACTCTTAACCGTCAGCATCTCTTGCAGAATGTGGGCTGCGCCGTAGGCTTCCAGGGCCCACACCTCCATTTCGCCAAAACGCTGGCCGCCAAACTGAGCTTTGCCACCAAGTGGTTGTTGCGTTACCAGACTATAGGGGCCGGTTGAACGGGCGTGCACTTTGTCTTCGACCAGATGGGCCAATTTGAGCATGGTAATTAAGCCCACCGTAACGGGTCGGTCAAAAGGTTCACCCGTTTTGCCATCATATAGAGTCATTTTACCGGTGGTGGGCATGGGTATCTGCAATTCTTGCGATACAAGCAGGGCATAGCGGTCAATTTCTTCGTCGGCCAGTTTATCCACCTCCAACTCGGCCAGGGCTAGCGAATAACGCCCATCGGCCACAGCCTCTGTGCGCTCTTTCATCGCCTTCAGCCATTCCCGCAAACCAACCAGGCGAACGGCCTCACGGGCAACCTCACCGATTTCCTGCGGGCGACGCTGTCCTTCAAAGGCCAGCAAAAAGTCAGGATCGTAACCCCGTTCTCGCAACCATTCACGCAAAACGGCCCGACGCGTATAAATAGAGTCGGTGACCAGTTGTTCCTCATCGTAACCTTTGTCACTCAACCATTCCAGCAGGTATAGAATCCGCGCTTCTTCCTCATCGTCAAGTTCTTCTTCGGTGTACCCCTGTTCAACGATCCAATTCCAGGCTTGGTTGGTCGCTTCGTTCCAGGCCCGGTCGATGAGCCAGGCGCGGGCCAATTCCGCGGCAATTTCATCTTCAAGGGCGCCATCAAAAACCGAACTAATGGCCCGGAAACCGAGCCGATGCGAAGCCCAGCCCAGATGGGTTTCCAGAATCTGGCCAATGTTCATGCGAGCGGGCACACCCAGGGGATTCAAGATGATTTGTACCGGGGTTCCATCTTCAAGATAAGGCATATCTTCAACGGGCACCACTTTGGAGATAACGCCTTTATTTCCATGACGCCCCGCCATCTTGTCACCTTCGGTAATCTGGCGACGTTGCGCTACCATCACCCGCACCATCCGATCAACCCCGGTCGGCAGGTCGCGATGCTCGTCTCGGGAGAACTCTTTCACATCCACCACAATCCCTTTTTCACCCGGTGGCAGGCGCAAGCTGGAGTCTTTTACCTCGCGGGCCTTCTCGCCAAAAATGGCTCGTAGCAATTTTTCTTCCGGGGTTAACTCGGTTTCACCCTTGGGCGTAATCTTACCCACCAGAATATCACCGGGACCAACTTCCGCCCCTACCCGAATAACGCCGGTTTCGTCCAAATCCTTCAGGGCATCCTCACCCACGTTGGGAATATCGCGGGTAATTTCCTCGGGGCCAAGTTTGGTATCGCGAGCTTCTATTTCATGCTTTTCAATATGGATGGAAGTGAATTTGTCCAGACGAACCATTTCTTCGCTAATCAAAATAGCATCTTCGTAATTGCCGCCTTCCCAACTAATAAAGGCGCACAACACATTTTGTCCCAGCGCTAACTCGCCCTGATCCGTTGAACTGGAGTCAACCAGAACCTCATTTTTTTCTACCATCTGTCCTTTGTGAACAATCGGCCGTTGATCAATGCAGGTTGACTGGTTGGAACGGCTGAATTTCCGCAATACATATTCTCGGTTGTAGCCATTTTCCTCGCGAACCACTATCTTACGGCCCGTGACGCTAATCACCTCGCCTCTTTCTGCAGCAACGATAACCTGGCCGGAGTCGGTGGCCGCCTGCTGTTCCATGCCGGTGCCAACCACCGGCGCTTCCGGGCGAATGAGCGGGACAGCCTGCCGTTGCATGTTGGAGCCCATCAAGGCCCGGTTGGCATCATCGTGTTCAAGGAACGGAATCAAGGCAGCGCTGATTCCCACAATTTGCTTGGGCGATACGTCGATGTAATCAACCTTCTCGACATTTTCAAACGAAAAGGTCTGGTTTTGACGGACACTGGCCCGCGGATTTTTGAATTGCATTTTTTGGTCCAGCGCCGCATTGGCCTGGGCGATGGTATAGTTGTCTTCATCATCAGCAAAAAGATATTCAATTTCGCTGGTCACCACCGGCCTGATCAAAACCGGCGCCTCGAGATTTAACTCGGCAATTCTGATCGCCGTATCTTCGTCAATCTCCGTATTGTTGGCAACAACAACTTCACCGGTGTTGGGATCGGTTACATCGGCGCGAGTTGTCTTGCCCACCAGCGCTTCCACATCATTGGGGTCAACCTTATTGATGACCTTGCGGTAAGGGGTTTCAATAAAACCATAATCATTGACCCGGCTAAAAGCAGCCAAACGTCCAATCAAACCAATGTTCGGTCCCTCCGGCGTTTCAATTGGGCAGATACGGCCATAGTGGCTGTTATGTACGTCGCGCACATCAAACCCGGCACGCTCGCGACGAAGACCGCCAGGACCCAGCGCGCTCAAGGTACGTTTGTGGGTCAACTCGGCCAGGGGATTGGTTTGGTCCATAAACTGGGACAACTGGCTACCACCAAAAAATTCGCGGGTGGCGGCAACCACCGGACGAATATTAATGAGCGACATCGGCGAGACCTGTTCGGGGTCGCGGATCGACATTCGCTCGCGCACCACGCGTTCCATGCGCAATAACCCAACGCGTAGCTGATTTTGAATCAGTTCACCCACCGTTTTCACCCGGCGGTTGCCCAAGTGATCGATGTCGTCGGGACGGATTTTGCCATTGTTAATGTTAATCATCCGGGCCACCACTTGGGCCAGGTCTGCCTTGGTCAGGATGCGATGCTCGATAGGAATATCCAGCCCCAGCCGACGATTTAATTTGTAGCGTCCCACCTTGCTCAAATCATAACGGCGCGGCGAGAAAAGCAACGATATTAAGAAATTAACCGCATTGTCAATGGTCGGGGGGTCACCGGGGCGCAATTTTTTGTAGAATTCAAGCAAGGCTTCGTGAGCGTTTTTGGTGGGATCTTTGTCAATACTGGCCGGGATAAATTTGTGCTCAGCATCAGAATCTACCTCGCTAAACAACTCCAGCATCTGCTCATCCGTACCCAGGCCCATCTCCAGACAAAGGGCGGGATTTTTCATTACGTCTTTGAGGGTCTCCTCGTCAAGATCAACAATTTGAACAGCCCGCAACAAAACTGTTACCGGAAGCTTGCGTTTGCGGTCAACCTTAACCGAAATCAGGTCTCGTTTGGAGCTTTCAAATTCAAGCCAGGCGCCGCGGTTGGGAATGAGTTTGGCAAAGGCCAGTTCACGCCCGGTGGCCCGGTCTTCATCAACCGTAAAATATACACCCGGCGAGCGAATAAGCTGGGAAACAACCACCCGCTCGGCCCCGTTTATGACAAACGTTGCGTTTCGGGTCATCAGGGGGAAATCACCCATAAAGACTTCCTGCTCCTGAATTTCGCCGGTTTCCTTATTGACCAAACGCACGTTCACCCACAAAGGGCTGGCATAGGTTATATCACGCTCGCGACATTCTTCTTCGGAATATTTGGGCTCATCAAAGCGATAACTAACAAAATGCAATTCCAGGTTTTTGTTAAAACTAACAATTGGCGAGATTTCGTCAAAAAGTTCCTGTAATCCTTCATCCTTAAAAACCTGGAATGACTGTAACTGGACTTCAATCAGTTGCGGTAATTCCAGAACGTCGGGAATACGAGCATAACTTTTTTTACGTACATTTGTTTGAGACATAAAATCACCATCCCCTGTAGAAAATAATACCAAATAAATAACATTGGCAGAAAAACAGGTTCTGCCCGAAACCAGAAAACTTGCTCTATTTGCTTTGCATCGCCAATCGGATAAAATTAATCAGTCCAATGTCATCAAGTTCAGTGACGTTGCCCTACCAGCTACTTCGGGGGTAGATTCCCCCTCGCCTGATATCGACAGTTTGTTGCTGAATATATCTCGGGAGACTGTCGAAGTCCTGACCTGGGATTACGCTCGCCCATCCGAATTCAATAGGAGAATCCATTCTGGTAAAAAAAGGATTAACCCCCAAGCCCTTAACGACATTGTTAATCAGTTATACCTATTTCTAACTGTCTAAAGAGAGGTATATAATATTGTAATTGTATTAAGAGGACATCACCTCAACGTGGGGTATTGGCACCCGCTAAGGTAGGAGATGTTTATTTTTCTCAGAAGGGGAATTTAACCTTAACCGGCCATTAAAACCAATTCAGCAACCCTAATTACCAAATTTACATTATACTCAAAACAGGTATACTTTGTCAAGTGCCTGGCCCAAATTTTTAGGTTCAATTTTGCCAACCTGGTTGTAATTGACTATCATATAGCCTCTTTTGCCAATAGCCCGCCTGGATCGGCGGGCTAATTGCTGTTAGTGGTAGGCAGACACTTTGGTAACCGGTTACCAGACTGAAATCCTGATCACCACTATAAAATAGAAATCACCCAATTGCTATGGGCCACAACAATTGGAGGAACATTGCATACCAAACAGATTGAACCCCGGTGGATCCGCTGGCTCGAATGGACGGCGCTCATTGCCATCATCACGCTGGCAACTTTTCTCCGCTTCTGGCGCATTGAAGAAGTCCCACCCGGCTTCAACTCCGACGAAGCCGTCGGGGCAATGGGCGCCCTCAAAACCCTGCGCGAAGGCCTTCAATATTCCTATGAAGGCCAGGGAGGCGGGGGGGCTTTAGGTTTTTACTTTGCCGCCGCAACCTTTTACCTGTTCGGTCCATCCATTGCCGCCATTCGCGGCCTGGCCGCCTGGGCGGGCGTGATGGGAATTTTTGCCAACTACTGGGCCATCCGCGAAATCTTTCGCGCCACCAACACCCGCTCCGATCTCAACCGCGCTCGCTGGATTGCAGCCCTGTCAACCCTGGGCCTGGCCACCTCGCTCTGGCACATCCGAGATAGCCGGATCGCTTTTGCCGGGATTGGCGTACCTTTTTTACTGCTTCCCTCGGTATATTTTTTATGGTCGGGTCTCAATTCCACTGCGCCGCGTAGATGGCGTTGGCCCTTCATTGTTAGTGGTATCTTTCTGGGCGGGTTGATGTACATCTACCTGTCCGGCGTGTTTGTCCCGCCGTTTTATGCCGTCTTTTTTTTGGCCCAGTGGCTCATCGTCATCATTGCTCAGAAAACAACGAAACGGTGGGCAACCCGGCTGGAAAAATTATGGAAACTCGAACCGCCTACCGCTTATCTGACCACCCAGTTCCGAAACCTCTTGGCTACTGCTCTCGCCGCCGCCATCCTGCTCTTGCCCATGATTTACATTCTGTTAACGCGCCCCGAACTCGAACCCGGCACCACGCGCGTTGCCCAGGCCTTTTTTCTCAACCCGCGCATCAACCAGGGCGACCCGTGGAGTCTGCTCTGGCGCAGCTTTGTGGGCAACTTTGGCGCTTATGGCGTCTCCCCTGGCTGGCTCATCGGGCAGATTCCCCCCCTGCACGTATCAACTTCCATCGGCTTAATGGTCTTTATGGGATTTCTGGTTGCCCTCTGGCGTGGACTACGAGGTCAGGCCGCCTACCTGTTTGTGTTGCTCTGGTATCCTATGCTCCTCATGCCCAGCATCCTCTCCCCCGACATCATCCCCCACGACCTGCGCACCATCGGCGCGACGACGCCCACCTATGTGTTTGCCGCCCTCTTTGTAGTCTGGCTCTTTGAAACCCTCTGGGTTTTGGGCATGCGCTGGTTACAACCGCACATGGGACAAAATTCGTTCAAATGGCTGGCTCGGGGGGTGGGCCTGGGATTGGCCCTGCTTTTGCTCTGGCGGCTGTGGCCGGAAACCACAACTCGGTTGTACAACTACTTTTACATTTACCCCCACCTCGACGAAGTTAAAGCCGCCTACCACGTTTACGCCGTGGACATAGCCAAAGAAATCAACCGCGAAGATAATCCCAACGTCGCTTTTATCCTGCCGCGCAATACCGCCGCTGGCGACGTTTTTAACAACTACACCACCGACTTTTTGACCGAGTTGGAACAGCCCCCGGCCTCTCACTACTGGGTAATTGATAACGAAGAGACCCTGGCCAATGACCTGACCACCGCCGCCAGGCACAATATCATTCGCGTGGTTCGTTGGAAAACCTCCAAACACACCGGCGCCGACCCCAAAAACATCATCCCTTATTATCTGGAAAAATACGGCCATTACGATCACACCAACAGCCACGGTTTTTTTGACATTGACACCTACGTCCTGGAAACCCCGGGCCCAGACTTTCACGCCGCCGAAACACTAAACCCCATCGCCGTGGATTTTGGCAACCAACTCCAACTCACCGGCTTCGCTCTGGGTGATGCCGGAGATGTATCACACGTGGCCGACCCGCAGGCCGCCAGTAATAACTTACTCTGGCTGCGATTGGCCTGGCGCAAAACTGCCCACCATTCTGAAAACCTCAAAGCCTCGGCCCAGATTTACGCCGATAACGGCCAGCTTATCACCCAAATGGATAAATTACTGCAAAACAATATCCTGCAAGTCGGCAGCCAGGAATGGGAAGTTGGAGCAGAGGAGGAAACCTATTTTCTCGTTCCCATCCCCCCGGCCACCCCACCCGGCCCATACACCCTCAAGCTTGCGGTGTATGGAGAAGACACCCTGACCCGTCTCCCCCTCAGCGCTTCTGACAAAACAACAGACTCACTGACTCTGGCCGATTTCACCGTGCGCCCCGCCTCCCCACCCCCCACCCCCGACGACCTGACCCTGGCCCTCCCCACCATGCACGAACTCCTTCCCGGCCTGACCCTGGTCGGTTTTGAAACCCTGCCCGGCGACACGGTCCGTTCCGGCCATCAGGTAGGGGCCTCGCTCATCTGGCTGGCAGGCGATACGCCCATCCCTGAAAATTTGGCCATGTCTCTGGTAGTCAGGCCCGCCGAGGGCAACGACGAGTGGTCCATCTCCGAGCCGGTAGGATTGGCCGGAAATTACCCCTCTACCCAATGGCAGCCCGGCGAGCTGCTCCGGGGCTGGCTGTCGGCGCGGATTCCGCCGAGTTGGGAGCCAGGAACATACAAACTGCGGCTGCGCCTAACCCCCCTCAACGACCCCCACACAGAAGTGGCCGTTTTACCCATTGGTGATTTTGAGGTGGAGGGGTGGGCCCGTAATTTTGCGGCTCCGCAACCACAAATAGAAATAGGAGCCGATTTTGGCGGTCAAGCTACTCTGGTTGGCCTGGACGCTACTGCCAATCAAGTGGCCCCCGGTGATACGCTGGGGGTGCGGCTCTACTGGCAACCAGCAGCAGAATTCGACCAGGATTACACCACCTTCGTTCACCTCATCGGCCCGGACGGCCTCCTGCATGGCCAGGTTGACCAGACTCCGGGCGCGGGCGCGTACCCTACCACCGGCTGGGTTCCCGGCGAATATATTGCCGATGAGTACGTCATCCCCCTTCCACCCGACGCCCCTGCCGGTGATTACCAGCTTGAAATTGGGATGTATAATCGCAACACCGGGCAGCGTTTGCCGGTGTGTCAAGCCAATTCATGCGATCAAGTTGATGATAAGGTGTTGTTACCCGGTTTAATGGTAAAATGAGATTTCTCCGTTCGTTATTCAGATCGGCGCGTTTCTGGCTCATTCTCCTGATGCTGGCCTATTTTATTTATTTTGGTCTCCATGCCACGCAACGTCACCTGGCCTTTGAAACCGGCGCGTTTGACCTGGGAGTTTACGTCCAACCGCTGTGGAATTTTATCCAGGGACGCGATTTTGCCGTGTCTCTTATCGAAGACAATGGCCCTCTGCGCTGGGCCACCCACGTTGAGCCGATTCTTTTTCTCATCGTCCCTATTTATAAACTATGGCCCGATCCCCGTACCTTACTCTGGCTGCAAGTGGCCGGGCTGACTCTGGCGGCTCTGCCGCTCTACGCCCTGGGCACCCGCCGCCTGCATAATGAATGGGCCGCCTTGACCGTTGTTGCCGCTTACTTCTTGTTCCCCGCAACCGAGTCGGTTACTCTGTTTGATTTTCACGCCGTCGCCTTTGTCCCTCTATTTTTGCTATCGGCCTTCTACTTTCTGGATCGAGCCTTCACGGCTAAAGGCAAAAGTCTCTGGTTGTGGCCGGAGAATACGAAGGTCCAAAGCTCAGTCTTGCCCTCCAACTCAGCCTCACCTGCTACCTACTCCTTGCTTCTCAACTACGCTCTTTGCGCTCTTTTTTTCATCCTCGCCATGTCCACCAAAGAAGACATCCCTCTCTACGTTTTGCTGGTGGGCCTGTACCTGCTGGTACTGCGCCGTCGTTGGGGGGAGGGAGGCATCTTGATGGGGGTAAGTTTAATTTGGTTCTACATTGCCACCCAGGTTGTCGTTCCTGCCTATCGCACCGGTGGCGGACAATCCATTTATCTATCCTGGTTTGAAACTCTGGGCGATACGCCAATAGAAATTGTGCTGTCGCCTTTTACGCAACCGGATAAAGTGCTGGCCCTCATCTTCCGGCCCGACGCCCTGCCTGCCTTGAGCATGCTGACCCTTCCCCTGCTCTTACTGCCCATCGCAGGATTTCCCTTTCTTCTGATGGCCGCACCAGGACTGGCGCAATCGCTCTTAAGCCAAAACCCTACTCTGCGCCAGCTTGAAACGTGGCATTATGCCGCGCCCATGCTACCTTTTGTGATGCTGGCCACCATTGATGGATTGGCCCGGACAACCTGGCTTGTAAAGTATTTTGGCCTCAAAACACCTGCCGGCTCACGCCTTACGGTTTACACTTCGCGGTTTACGCTCCCTACCCTCACCGTCTTACTCCTCATCGCCTCTCTTGTCTACCATATCCTGCGTGGTTATTCGCCGTTATCCTTGCTACAAGAGTGGCCGGAAGTAACCGCCCATCACCAACTGGGTCGAGAAATCGCCGCCACCATTCCCGCCAATAGCAGCGTGCTGGCCCAAGCGCAGCTCGTGCCCTATGTAGCGCATCGTCACAAACTGGCCATTTGGAGCGGCCCCCTGCTCCCAAACTACGACTACATCTGGCTGGATCTGAGCCACCCCAAATTGCCCAACCGTTTCAACGCCCACGGTGAATTGCTCACCGGTCTGGTCATCGAGGAGGTATTTGGCCCGATGATCGCCAAAGATGGTTATCTCCTTCTGAAAAAAGGAGCGGAACGCACGCCCATCCCCGAGGAACTTTTCAGTTTCACCAGCTTCGACCGCCTACCGCCGGACGCCCAACCCTTTAACGCTGTTTTCGGCGACACGCTCAAACTGGTCGGGGTCAAGCCCGATGTTCGCCATCTGGCCACCTCGGAAACCGAGCCACAGGTGGTGCTCTATTTTGAAACCCTGCAAAAACCGCCCGAAGACTATCAGTTGTCGGTCTATCTCGTTGACGAAACCGGCCAAGTGGTTGGGGCCACGGATTATGCCCAACCGGCCCTGTTTTGGTGGCCAACCTCTCGTTGGGAAAGGGGTGACTGCCGGCAGGTACGGGTCAACACCATCCCCTGGTGGACGGGCGACAAAACCCATTTTAGTTATGCTCTGGGTTTCAGCCGCAACAGCGATCTCTGGGACGAATCAGCCCGGCTGCCCATCACCCAGGTTGACTCCGCTACCCCTCGTCTCCTGGCCAACAACACCCTGCTGCCGATTACCGCATTTCGACGATTTGGGGGTCTGGTGTATCCTGTTTCTTTGAACATCGAGAACAAGGAATAGGAAGTACGTGAAAAAAAGACACGACCCCCTATACGGTCTACGTAACTCAGCATTGGCAGCGCACTTCACCCTAAACACCCTCATTGGCCTCCTCCTCTTTTTCGCCGGGCTTTACGCCTACGCCAGCACCCTGGCCCCCACCGTGCTGGAAGGGGATAAGGCCCTATTTCAATACGCGCCCTACGTGCTGGCTGTCACCTATCCCACCGGCTTTCCTCTTTATCTTTTGCTGGGCAAAGTCTGGTTGACCATTTTTCCCTTTGGTCAAATCGCCTGGCGGATGAACCTATTCTCGGCGATCTGCGCGGCAGCGGCATTACCCTTACTGTATGGGGCCATTCGCCACCTACTCGCTGCTCCCTACAAGGGAGAGACCAGCGAAGGCTCGCGTTGGGCTGCGCTCACTGCCGTAGCCATGTTTGCCACCCTACCTACCTTTTGGCACTGGTCCACTATTGCCAAAACCTATCCGCTTAATATCCTGCTGCTGGCCGGAGCTCTCTACCTTCTGGCTATAGCTTTGGAGATACAAACAACACTACCCGATAGACAAGGCTTACCCCGCCTCATCCTTTTTGCTTCACCCCTGACCATTCCCACCCTCTTCCTCGGCCTTCAGATCAGCGTGCATAATACCGCCGTGCTACTCCTCCCTGGCCTGCTGTTATTCACCTGGCTCAATTTTCGCCAGCACTTACTCAACAAAAAACTACTTCTGGTTTATACCCTCTTGCTCATCCTCCCCGGCCTGTTTTACCTGTACATCCCCCTCCGCGCCGAGTGGTTGATTGCCCACTACGGTCGGGATGAGGCCATCCAGCGTGGCCTGCTGGCCGACTTCTACCAATCGGGCCTGGCCGGTTGGGTTGAATATTTCACCGCCGCCCGCTTCACCGGTGGCATTGTAACCAATTGGGATCTCATCCCCGAACGGTTCATGTCAGTTTATTTACCACTATTAGCTAATGTCAACAATCTGAGTCCGTTGGTGCTTGGATTGAGCGGCATCGGCGGGCTGGCCCTGGCCCTCCTGCGCCCCCGGATTTTCTGGCCACTCTTTCTCATCTACATTGTTCCCATCCCCTTTGTTCTCACCTACGACCAGGGCGAGCAATCCGCTTTCCTCCTGCCCTCTTTTTTGATGTTGGCCATCTTTTTGGGCGGTATCATTATTTTGATTCAACATCTGCTCACTGCCTCCCTTCCTTCCCTCATCCCCTCGGCCTGGCTAAAAACAAATTTCCGTCCTTCCTCCCTTACCGCGCGCCTCATTCCTCCTCTCCTCTTCCTGGCCCTTGTTCCCCTCCTCTTTTTACCTCAAATTCGCTACAACTTCAACTGGCTAGAACGCAAATGGGATTGGGCCATTTATAATGAATGGTCCGACGCGCTGAACCATCCCCTGGATCCAAACGCCACCTTACTGGCTCACTGGGGCGATTTGACCTCCTTTTGGTACCTGCAACACGCCGAGAATCGCCGCCCCGATTTAGGGGGGCTGTATCCCCCCACCGAAGAAATCGTAGCCGACTACTTTGCCCGGGGTGGCGAGAGCTTATTTATTGCCGGGCCGCTCCAGGGCTGGGCGACCGGCATCGAGCAACGCTACCAGCTTATTCCCTGGGGACGGCTGGTGCGCCTTGCGCCGCGTCAAGTGTCGCCCGAAACCCTGCTGCCCGACCTGCCCCAACAAGTGGAGATTACGTTCAGCCCGGTTGAAACCGGCGCCCCGCAGCTGCGCCTGATTGGCCTGGATCATCAGACCCGGGCCATCGGCGGCAGTGATTACGGCGTTACCCTCACCTGGCAGGCCTTGGCCGATTTGCCACCGGAGACAACCGTCTCGCTGCGTCTCAGCCGGGGAAACAGCATTATCACCCAATTAGACGACACCCTGCTTAGCGGCTGGTTTCCCCGCGACACGCTTCCGGCGGGACAGCATGTGCTCAGCTACGCCCCCCTCCCTGTTCCCCTGGGCACGCTGCCCGGCAACTACCGGCTGCAATTGGTGGTTTACACCCACGAAAAACAACCGTGGACAACGAGCGAGGGTTCCATCGTATTAGACCTGGCCGAAGTGGAGATTGGGCCGCCGCCAGCCGGTTATCAATTCCCTGCCATCAAGACCACCCTTGCTGGATATGATTTCAACGGCGAAATTGAATTGGTGGACTATTATTACAGTGTCAGTCGCGTGGGGCAGGGCAAAGGTTTTGCTCTGCACCTCTTGTGGCGCGCCATTACCCAGCCGGTAGATAACTACACCCTCCTGATTGAACAAATCGACGCCACCGGTAATGTCATTCGCACCTCAATGCACCAACCGGTTGATGGGCAAGCCCCAACTGCTGGCTGGTCAACCGGACAATTTGTGCGCGATCAGGTTGACGTGGTGGTCCCGGCCAGCGCCCCGCCGGGAGAGGAGGCGCTTCGCGTCCGCTTAAGCTGGCAACGGCCCGATGGTTCCACATTGAACCTGCGTCGCTGGTGGTTCCCGGCAGGCGACAGCCTTGACCTGGATTGGTTGAGGGTGGTGGAAAAAGAGGGCCGGGGATACAAAGCGCCTCAGATTCAATATCCGGTTGACGCCAATCTGGCAAACAAAGTTCGGCTGCTGGGGTTCAACACATCGTCACTGCCTGGATCGTCACCGGATTTTACGCATCAGGTTGGGCAACAAGATTGCGTCGCTGGCCTGGAAACCTGCCGCCTTCATTTCGACTTCTACTGGCAAGGCCTGGCCGAGATGGAGAAACTCTATCTGGTCTTTTTGCACGTGGTTAACAAGCAGGGCGAAATTGTAACCCAACACGACCGGTCGCCGGGAGCGTTTGGCCGGCAGCCCACCACCGGCTGGCTGCCCGGCGAGGTGATTACCGATCCCATCGACCTCCAACTTCCCGCCGACATTATGCCCGGCGAGTATACCATCTATCTGGGGATGTACCTGCCGCCACAAGGGCCACGTTTGCCGGTTTGGGATAATCAGGGGCAGGTTGTATCGGACAAGATCAGGATTGGCCAAATTCAGGTAATACCATAGTCTCAGTAGGACGGCATCCCTATGCCACTCACTGACGCTTATGATGCGCCAGCTACCGTCCAAAAATTGGATCTACTGAGTCTGCAAATTTTATTCCGCTCTCAGGCGGCACCCTTTTTCCTCAACTTTGACTTTTACTACCATTAGGGTTATGATTCAACCCTATTTTGCCAAGGTGGGGAGACGCCGCCCAACGTCTCCCTTTTGTTTGTGGAGGAACCGTGACCCGAGAAATGTCTCTCATTCCCGTAGCCGAACCGCTGCTGGGAGAAAAAGAACTGGCATACGTTTCCGACTGCGTGAAGAGCGGTTGGGTTTCTTCCAAAGGGAAATACGTAGCCCAATTTGAGCAAGCCTTTGCCGCCTATTGCGGCTGTCGATATGGTGTCGCCACTTTTAACGGGACCATCGCTCTGCATCTACTTCTGGCCGCCCTCAACATCGGCCCTGGCGACGAGGTGATTGTGCCGACCTTGACCTTTGTGGCCACAGCCAATGCCGTCACCTATACCGGCGCCAAGCCCATCTTCGTCGATTCCGAGCCGGAAACATGGTGTATCGACCCCGCAGCCGTGGCCCAAGCTCTCACCCCGGCCACCAAAGCCATCATCCCGGTCCATCTCTACGGCCATCCGGCAGACATGGATCCCCTGCTGGAACTGGCCCGGCGGCATAATCTGATTGTAATTGAAGATGCCGCCGAGGCCCATGGCGCTACCTACAAGGGACAACCCGTCGGCTCAAGAGGCCACGCGGCCATGTTCAGCTTTATGGGCAACAAAATAATCACCACCGGCGAAGGCGGCATTGTGGTTACCAACGATCAGGCCCTGGCCGAACGGTGTTTCTTTTTAGAAAATCATGCTCGCCAGCCGGAGAATCCCTACTGGCATCTGGAAGTTGGCTTCAACTATCGCATGACCAACCTTCAGGCTGCCCTGGGACTGGCCCAACTGGAACAAATTGAAGACTTTGTGGCCCACCGCCGCCGCGTGGCCCGACACTATCTGGCACGCCTGCACAACGTGCCCGGCCTGACCATGCCCCCCACCGCAGATTGGGCCGGAAACGTTTATTGGATGTTTGCGCCTTTGATTGGACCTGAATTTGGCCCTAATCGAGATCAGGTAATGGTAGAGCTACGCGAAAAGGGTATCGAAACCCGGCCCTTCTTCTCGCCCGTCCATACCATGCCCATGTATAACACCGGCCAAAACCTCTCTGTCGCCGAAGGATTGAGCCGGCAGGGGATCAACCTGCCGTCCAGCGCCACCCTTACGCCGGAACAGATTGACTATATTTGTGACACGCTGATTGGCCTATGCGCATCGTCATCCTGACTTACGAAAGTCTCTACTCCAACCTGATGACCGAACGGCTGCTTCGCGAGTTTCCGGGGCAGGTGGTCGGCATTGTGCGGTCCGACTGCCTGATTTACGGCAAAAGTCTTCCAGCGGGATTGCTTTACCTGCTGCGGCGCACCGGCTTGCGTTTTGTGGGACGCAAAGCCCTGGAGTTCTTCCAGAGCCGGGCGACCGCCATTATCTTTCGCCTGATTGGCCGCGAGGCCAGAACCCATTCGTTGCGGGACATGCGGGCGCTCTACCAGGTGCCGGTTGTCGGCTCCACCGACGTTAACAGCCCCGAAACAATGGCTCACCTCAAAACCTGGCAGCCCACCCTGGTTATCTCGATTTATCTCAACCAACTCATCAAACGGAACCTGATCAACCTGCCCTCACAGGGCACGCTCAATATCCATCCCGCCTTGCTACCGCGTCACCGGGGGTTGTTCCCTTACTTCTGGGTTTTTGCGGCAGGCGAAACCGAAACCGGGGTCACCATTCACTGGGTGGATGAAAAATTCGATACCGGCGAATTATTGCTGCAAGAAAAAATCACCGTCGAACCCGGCGATACCATCACCTCGCTCTCCTACAAAAGCTCACTGGTGGGCGCCGACATGCTGGTGAAGGCGGTCAACCTGATTGCGGCCGGCAACCCACCTCGCATTACCCAGGATAACCGTGCAGCCTCGTATCATTCCTGGCCCAAACCCGCCGACCAGCGCCGCTTTCGCCAGCAGGGGGGGCGCTATGGTACAATTTTTGAACTGTGGAAATATATGTGAAATGAATTAATAAGTCAGCGAATCAAGAGCCAGTGGGTTGATTCGCTGACTTGTTGACTCGCTCATGGATTCCCATGAAAACATCCATCATCCTGCCAACCTACAATGAAAAAGATAACATCGTTGAACTCATTCAGGCCATTTTTGCCACCCTCCGGCCCCTCGACCTGGATTTTGAGGTGATGGTGGTGGACGACAACAGCCCCGATGGCACCGCCCAGGCCGTGCAGCAAAACTTTGGCCAAAACGGACAGGTCAGACTATGGGTGCGCGCCGGAGAGCGGGGGCTGGCCACGGCCCTTCGCTACGGCATCGATCACTCAACCGGCGACATCCTGGTTTTTATGGACACCGACTTTAACCACGACCCGGCCATCATCCCCCAGATGATCAAATTTTTGGAATATTACGACATCATCATCGGTTCCCGATTTGTGATGGCCGGGGGTATGGAAGACCGTTTCCGGCAGTTTTCCAGCCTTGTTTACAATTACGGCATCCGCTTTCTTTTTGGCACGCCCGTCCACGATAACCTGAGCGGTTTCTTCTCGATTTATCGTCCCAAATTAACCGCCCTGGATTTGGATCAAATCTACTACGGTTACGGCGATTACTTTATCCGTTTGCTCATGGTGGCCCACAAACGGGGCTACCACATGCTGGAAATCCCCGTTTTTTATCGATTGCGCACGCGCGGGCACAGTAAAACCCAATTTGTCACCATCTTAACCCAATACACCCGAGCGATCTTGGCCCTCCGGCTTAAATTGTGGACAGGGAGAATGCGATGAGCCAAAAACAAAATGAAGAGAAAAAACCGCAGGATGAAACCCGCCCTATGGCCCCTTACGACGCCCCGGAGTCGGGTGGCCCCATCCCCGAAATCGACGACGGACCGCCCGCCGTGCCCGTAGACGACATCCAAAAAGCCATTGTTGACGCCGCCCAAGAGGGTGCGCCCACCGAAGTAGAATTTGACGAACTACCCGAACCGATACCCGAAGTAGACGAGGGGCCACGCCCCGGCCCGGTGGACGACATCCAGGAAGCGATTTTTGAGGCCAGCCAGCACGGGGTTTCCACCGACGTGGAATTTGAAGCGCTGCCGGAACCCGGTTCAACCTTCTCCCAAAAAATCATTCGTTTTGCCAAAAAAGCGGTGTCGCCCCAAGAGGCGGAACAACCTGTAGCTCCCCCGCCGGAACCGGCAGCAGAGCCGCCCCCCCCCTCTTCTGAGCCGGAACTTGGCCCCGTGGTGACCGATTTCTGGCTCCTCCTGCTCCTCTTTCTGAGTTTTCGCCTGCTAACCCTGCTGCTGCTAAAGCCCGGCGGTTTCATCCGCGATTGGTCCCATTTTGACTTTTACCTGGGTATTGCCGGCCTGTCGGACTATTCCCTGTATCCGTTTTTGGATTTTTGGTTGGAATGGCCGCCGCCCATCCCCTGGCTGATGGTGGGGGCCTACAAGTTATCGCTGCTGCTGCCGCCCTGGCCCGACGACCCCCGGCTCTGGTTTGTGCTCATTCTGGGCGCAGTTTTTGTCCTCTTTGAAGTGGGCAACTTTGTTCTCATCTACCGCCTGGGCCGACGCGTGATGCCATCGGCCGATGCACTCAAACGGGTGATGTGGCTTTACGCCGGACTGTTCCCGCCCGTTTACGCCATGCTGGGTTTCTTTGATGGCATAGCCCTCTTTTTTATGCTACTCACGCTAGATTTACTCTTTAGTGAACGGCGAATGCTGTCGGCAATTTCAGCCGGGGTCGGCTTTGTGGTCAAAATTATCCCCCTGCTGATTCTGCCGGTGGCGCTGCGGTGGCTGTGGTATCAATATCGCCGCAACAGCCGAGAGATGGGCATCGAGCTTGGGCTTTACGCCGTTACTTTTGGCCTGACGATTCTAATTTTGCTCAGCCCTTTTTTGGTGGCCGGGCCGGAGTGGATGCTGGCTTTCGTTCGCTCGATGTTGGGACGCTCGGCCTGGGAAACGGCGTGGGCCGTGCTCGATGGTTACTATGGCTTTGGCGCGGTGGGGGGAGATCGGTTGAACCCGGCCGAAACTAGCTTTGCCATTCACGCCGCGCCGCGTATCGCGGGCTGGGTTTGGGCGCTTGTCACCCTGGTTTTTGGCCTCATTTACGCCTTTATTTTCACCCGTCCGGCGAACTATAACCGGCCCCGTAATCTCACGGCCTTTGCCGGATTGACCGTGGTCATCTTTATGCTTTATTCTAAAGGTTACAGCCCACAGTTTTTGGTTTACCTGTTGCCCTTTATCTTGCTACTGTTTCCTAACGGGCGAGGGCTTACCTATGCCCTCGTCCTCACCGGCCTGAATATTTTGGAACAGCCCGTTTATTTTGTGTTGCTGCCCGGCACTACCTGGCTCCTAACCTTTATTGTCATTGCCCGCTTTGTGGTAATTGTCATTCTGGCCGGGGAATTCAGCCTGGTGATTTGGGGCGCCAGCCAGCGGCTAACCTTCCTGTTTAAACCGCAGCAATATGCGCCACTGGTTCTGGGGGCGCTGTCTATCCTGGCCTTGCTCATCCTGACCCCCGTTTTGCTCCGGGCTTACGCCGACGACCGTTTGGCCAACAGCCCGACCCGCACCCTGGCCGAGTTTATGCAAGCCCAGGCCCAGAACGGAGCCGATGCGGCAAGTTGCGGGGCCGGGCCGGACTCATTGCGACTATTCTTGAGCGACCAGACCACCTACCGCCAACTCTATCCCCATCTGCACCATGATTTTGACCTGCGCCTGGTGGTGGGCGCGCCGGAAGGCAGCCAGGTTCCGTCCCCCGTCCAATTACTGCCGGACTCCGGTCCGGCCTGGGTTTTGCCTACCGGCTCTCAGGCTCGCAGCCTGGCCAATGCGGCCACACAAAAGGGCCGCATATTGGAAACGTTTGACTTTGCAGACCTGGGGACAGCGACACTTTACAGTTTTTCCGCCGACTCAGTTCAAACCTGCGCGCCTATCGCCCGTTTTACTGGCGGTATCGAGCTAGTGGCGCACCGGATCGAAACCGGGGCCGGAACAGTAAAGATCGCCCTTTTCTGGCGCGCCCGCAGCCCCCAATCCCAAAACCTGACCGTTTTTACGCAACTGCTCGATGCCGAAGGCCGGTGGATTGCCGGTCACGATAGTGTGCCCCAAAACGGGACGTTACCCGTCACCACCTGGGCGGTGAACGAGGTTCAACTCGACTCTCACTCCATCGAACTTCCGGCAAATTTGCCCCCTGGAAAATACACGGTGGTGGTTGGTTTTTACAACGATATTGGGGCACGGCTGTCGGCCTTTACTTCCGGCGGCATTAATTATCCCAATAGCAGCGTGCCCGTGGGGACGCTAATCTTGCCCTGACTTTCTACAGTTGTTCAGATAATGTTTTGGAGTAGAGACAGGACAATGTCCTGTCTCTACCCGGCAAAAATCCAAAATCTTTTTCTGAATATCTATATCAGGCTGGGTTGACTTTGATTTCTCAGCCTAACCTAAGGACATCCAGGTTAATGCAACTATCCGTTATTCTGGCCCATCCCCAGCCGCAGAGTTTTAATCACGCCATTACCCAGGCCGCTGTCACCACGCTTCAACAGAACGGGCACGAGATTTTTTTCACGATTCATCCAGTTTCTTCACCTTTAACCGGAAGCCGTCCACCTTGGTCACCTGGACCCGTTGCCCCGGGAGAATAGGCTGGTTATCTTCGCTGATTGCATGCCAGCGCTCGCCCCACACCAGTACGTTGCCTTGCGGCTCAAGCGCCACTTTGACCGTGCCAATAGCCCCCACCAGGCCCTCTTGCCCGGTGGTGGGTTGTCGCTTCATCGCCTGGATCACCTTACGGAAACCAAAAGCAACAATGGCGGCCAGGGCTATGGAAATACCGATGATTGAGGGCAAGGGCAGCCGGTAAGCAAACTCGGCTGTGTTAAAAAGAATAACCCCGCCAATGATAAACGCAATAACCCCGGTCGCGGTAAGCGCGCCAAACGTGGGGGTGAACACTTCGGCTGCAAAGAGCGCAAAAGCCAGTATAATCAGGGCCAGCCCGGCATAGTTTACCGGCAACTGGCCAATCCCATACAAACCAATCAACAACAGAATAGCTCCAATGACACCGCTCATATAACCGCCGGGATTGATGATCTCGTACATAATGGCCAAACCGCCAATGGAGATGAGCAATAAGGCAATGGTGGGATTGGTGATAATGGCCAACAGGTCTTCCAGGGCAGTCGACTCGATAAAGCCAATCCCGACATCTTGGGTCGATAAAGTTACCTCGCTGCCCTGCACGTTGACCGTAAACCCATCCAGTTGGGCAAGCAGGTCATCCAGGTCTTCGGCAATAAAATCAATCACCCCAATCTCTAGGGCTTCTTGAGCATTGGCCGCTTTGGCCTCGGTGATGGCCCCTTGCGCCCATTCAATGGCCTCTTCCCCCCGCCGGTTGCTCAAACCCTTAATCTCAGCCACCAAGATATTTTCCAGTTTGGCCCGCATGGTTTCGTCGATACTCTCGCCGCTCATGTCCACGGGGCTGGCTGCGCCAATGCTGGTATTGGGCGCCATTGCCGCGGCATGCCCGGCCAGGGTAATAAACGTGCCCGCCGAAGCGGCAAACCCGCCGGGCGGCCACACGTACACCACCACCGGCACGTCCGAGGCAATCATCGTTTGGATAATCTCCCGGGTCAGGTCGACGCTTCCCCCCGGCGTATTGAGCCGCATCACCAACGCCTCGGCATCGCGGGCGTCGGCATCTTCAATGGCCCGCTCGATATAACTGACCATCACCGGGGTGACCGGCCCTTCGACATCGATGACCAGTACCTTTTTATCTTCATTACCTTCTTGGGCCAAAACCACGGCGGCAAACAACAGCAACGTGATAAAGGCTAAACCTATCCATCTAAACATAAATTTTATCATCCTCGTTTCCTTCCCAATACTCACTATTAAAAATTATACTCCACAAGCTAGGCGCTGCCAAGCATTTGTGTTACAATCCAACGGATTACCTGCCGGAGAAACGCGCCATTGACCCACGATTCTGACTCCCAACCCCTGTTCCCCGCCCCCTCAAAAGGCCACAGTATCCTTTTTTTGATTGCGGTGGGGCTGTTTGGCCTGGGACTGGGATTTCTCATTAATGTTCTGGACCCCTTCCTGTACACCGAAAAAGTCCGCCTGCTGGCGCCGCCGTGGCTCAAAAATACGGCCTTGAGTCTCATCACCATTATGGCCCTGCTGGTAGCTCTGGTTGTTCAGCCGGTTGTGGGCCGTTGGAGCGACCGTACCCGCAGCCGGTGGGGGCGACGCGCCCCTTTTTTAACAGTTGGCGTGGTGGGGGTGAGCGCCGGGCTGGCCCTGGTTGTTGTTGCCCATAATCTCTGGCTGCTCATTGGCGCCGCCATGCTGGTCTCGGCGTTTTCCAACACGGTGCAGGGACCCTGGCAAGCCCTCATCCCCGACCGCATCCCGGAAGCGCAGCACGGCACCGCCGCCGGAATCAAAACCTTGCTGGAACTCGTTGGGGTGGTGGCCGGGGTAACCGTGGTCGGATTGACCCTGGCCCGGGGCTATGTGTGGGCCGCGCCGCTCACGGCCATAGGTCTATTTTTGGGCATTTTGCTGGTGACGCTTTATGGGTTAAGACAGGATCGACCCGTTGGTGAAGCAACACCTCAGCCAGCCAGCGAGACAGCAAACCGGCCCATAAACCAACCGGAAAACCAACGCAACGATGAGACAACACGCCAAAATCCGGCTCATTTACTCCTGGCTCATTTACAATCGGCCCATTCCTCAATTCGAGCCGTCCCCGGGTTTGCCTGGTGGATACTCAACCGTTTTTTGTTCTGGTCGGCGGCCATTGCCGTGCGTACCTTTATGCTCAACTACATGGAGGACGTACTGTTGTTTCCTCCGGCGGAGGCGCAGCTATTAAGCAGCCGGATGTTTCTGCTGTTGGGCGCAGGGGTGTTGGTGCTGGCTCTGCCGGCCGGGGTGGTGGCAGACAGGATCGGCCGCCATCCTCTGTTGCTGGCCGCCGGATTGCTGGCCGCCGGAGGGAGTGTCCTGCTCATCTTTGTCCGCGAGCTGCCCCTGCTATTTGTGGCCGGGGGATTGATTGCCGTGGGCGCGGGGATTTTTGCCAGCAGTAGTTGGGCTTTGGCCACCGATCTGGTCCCCAAAACGCAGGGAGCGTTATACCTGGGCCTGGCCAACGGTGCCACCGTGATGGGCAGCATCGGCGGGCGACTGGGCGGGCCGCTGATTGACAGTATCAACCAGCTTACCGCTACAGTGACGCTTGGCTACCTGGTCGTGTTTGGGATCGCCGCACTGTTTTTTGCGGGCAGCAGTGGAGTGATTTTGCGGGTGCCAAGACGCTAATAAAAATCGGGAGCAGTCAAAAACAACAACGCCAAAATATCGCTTCCTTCGGCGTTGTTGTTAGAAGTCATAACATCTCGAGCCGCAACAGGTTATTTCACTTGCCCGGGCGATTTAACACAGCTATGGCGATGCCAACTAGTTCTACCTGGGGATGATCGCCCGCAAAAGCCTGCCGGGGGATGGTGCGTGGTTGGTAAACGGGATTCGAGCTCTCCGGGATGAGGGTGACGCCATCAGGCCGAATGGCGATGCGTTTGAGGGTGGCTGTGCCCACCTCGTCGTAGAATTTCTCATCGTGATATACCACCGCCACAATATCATCCGAAGAAGGCTGCGCCGCGCCAACCCCCTTTCGTTGCAAAATAACGTAGTCGCCCGGCGCAATACCGGCCTGATCCATACTATCGCCGGCCACTTCCATTACCATGTATTTACAGTCTTCGGCAAACACCAACCGGCTCTGCCCGCGCAACGGCCTGGCCAGTAACCGTTGGTTGTCAATCTCAAATTCAAATTCGCCAACCTGCCGCACATAGCCCTGAATGTCGTCCAAAATTGGGGTTTCTTTGCCCGCGGCAATGGCATCAAACAGGGGCAATATTATCTCAAAATTGTAGAACGGCTTCACCGACTCAGGGTGAGGCCCCGGACCCGGTCCTATTCTGGCGCGAGCGACGTTTCCACCTGCGGCATCATCATCATTTTCTTGCCCGGGTTTGTTTTCTTCTTCCTCACTGTGGCCTCGTTCCGACATTTCCCTGACATACCCCATTGCCCCCATCGCCTGGCCAGGGAAGAACATGCGAGAAGCCATCCCCATTGTCCCTCGATCCAACACGCTCGACAGGCGCATCAAAACTACTTCTTGATCCACCTGATCCAATTCTTGCATAACGGCAGTGAGGGCGTTAAGCCCCAGAATATGAGCGTCGGCTTTGGCCTTTTCATATTCGGCAATCCGCTCGGCCTCTTTGGGCGTTAATTGATGGGTGGACCAACTCTGCCACCGGGCTTTCCAGGCCCCGATCCACTGCTCGGTGATCTTATCCTCAAGTTGAAGCTTCTGGAGTTTGACGCTCAGAATCCTGGCGCCAACATCCGGCGCAGCTTTATGAAGGGCGGCGGCCAACTCCTCCTGAATGGCCTCGCGGGCGGCTATCTGCTCGGCCTCGGTCAGGCCAATCAACTCGTCCAGGGAGCGCCGGGCCAGAATCGAGCGCAGCGTCCCCTCCGCCGCCCCTACCACCACCCGGCCTTCCCAGTTCAATTCCTGGTCCCGGCCGCGCTCCCGCCGCCATTTGCTGGTAGCGGCCCGCAGCACCGCCTCCGGCAAGAAGGGATACGGCACCCGCTCGGTAGACGGCTGGTTGCCATTATCTATCTGGTAACAAATCTCAACATCCCACGTAATCGGAATGCCTTCCCTGGTCATTGCATTCACGGGAAGAACCCAACGTTTGGGCCGCAAATCAACCATATCGTAAACCTTTTCGTGAGGCTCCAGGGAGGCCAGGCCCGGCCCTTCAATGCGGGTCAACCGGCCTTTTTGATCCAGGACCACGGCCGTGTCATTATGAATCACCAAGCCTGCCGGCCCGCCAGTCTTTTTTATGGCCTTATCTCCGGCCGTAATCTTACCCTGATTAATCAGCAAATAGGGGCGAAACCCGGACTGGCCAAATAGAAAACGGATGAGGAACCCCAGCCCTTTGGAGGCGCTGCCCAGGTCGTACACGGCGGAGATAAAACGGCTGGCTAAAATACTGATCGCAAACAGGACAAAACCAAAGGCCGCCCCAAACCACACCAATTTGAACGCGACTGCCCGCAACACCTCTGAGAATTGAGACGAGGTTACGGTGAGCATGGTGGTTAAAACAACCAGGATCAAAACAAGCAACAATAAAGGGGCAAATACTCTGAGCAGGTTGCCCAAAAAACGAATTGTCCGGGTACCGCTATTGTTCATAATACCTATCTCCTCTGGCCGTTTTATCCCCAACCCATCAAGGTTTGGCCAGCCATCAACCGATTATTCAAGATCAAGAAAAAGTCTGTTCCCCTTTTTCTCTTCAACGGACTCACCCCGCAAGCGTTTGAGACTTGCGTCAAGTTCATCATTCAGTAAAGGCCACTGGCTGCTCTCGGCAAAGATATCGCCCAACGTATCAACAAAGCGCAAGGCCAGGGCCAGGTCCAACTTCTTGGTGCTACGGCGGAAAAGGTCAAAAATTTCTGCTTCAACCTTGGCCCTGGCTCGTTTTGTTATATACATCCGGGTGGCCTGGGCTTCGCTTATCTCCTCCAGAATCTGGCCTTCCCACTTGGTCCACCAGTTTTCCAAACGCCGTTCAATAATCTTATCGTTTTCGGGAACCAGGTTACCGATACCCCCGCCGATGAGCTTAAGGCCCAAAGGGGCCAGGGTTTCGCCAACCCGCTTTCTCATTTCCGCCGCAATCTCCACCCGGGGGTCACGGGCCGGATTGTGCGGCTCGCACAACTCGTCGATGGTGTAACGGCTGATAATGTCTTGCACAATCGGCGTGGCCATCAGCGGCACCAGGCCATCCTGGGGTCCCCCCATCCAATCATGTCTGCCCCCACTCTCCTTTTCGTTGGTCTTCCTTTCGACCCGTTCCCCGGCCAGCACCTTGTGCACGGCCTCCGGCCGGAAAGGAAAAGCGCGACCCAGGGCTGGCGTCTCATCGCCAGGGTCGATCCGGCAGGGACAGAATGTGGTAACCTTGATTGGAATCCCGTCTTTGGTCAAAGCCTCAACCGGAAACGCCCGCAGTTGGGGCCGCAAGTCGATGATCCGGGGCTCCAGATCATATATCCCGGTGAAGGTCAAGCCCGGTTCAAAGACCTGACCACCGCGAAGCCCACTGGTTACATAGGGAATATGGTTGGCGTCGGTACAAACCAAGCCCGGACCGGCAAGTATCTTGAGATACGGGTTGCCGTCCACACGCTTCTCCGGCCGGCTGTCTTCATCGACAAAATAATAGGGATAATTGGTGCCCATACTATACGTCACCAGGGCACGGAAAGCTTTGCGCAGCGCAGTGGTATTTCGCAGGTCGCGCAGCGGCAGAATGCGAGCAGAGGTACGATACAGCCCCCACAGGAAAAAAAAGATGGCGGGCACGGTGAGCAACAGCAGGCCGACCCAACGCCCTGCCGCGTAGCCAAGAAAACACAAAAACCAAAAACCAAACCACATACCGGCCGCAAAACTACCGGCCCGTTTGCCTTGCGTAGCATTCCGGAAACTAACGGCCAGGATGAGGCCGCCCAGCCCAATCCCCATTAGCAACCCTACCCATGCCGCAAGATACCCACCCAGGTAGTAGTATCCCAAAAAAGCGCCGGCCAGATGAAAGGCTGAGGCTAACAGGACCAATCCCCCCAGAATGGCAGCCCCCTCCCATTTCTCAAGCAGAAAGCCTGAAACTGCGGCCAGCACCACCGCAAAACCTGTCACGGCCAAAAGTGTAATTGCGGACTCCATCATCACGCTACTCCTATCAATTTTGACACATCCCGAAACGATGCCAACGCGGTTCTGACGGGGCAAGAAGAAGTAAAAGGTAGGGACAAAACCCGGGGTTCTCTCAACCTGCTGGCATGGGTATAAACCGCGCCGGAAACTCTCGACGTTTTTCCAAAACACCAGGCATTATTGACCATTATAACATAAAAACAGATTTCTGTGTTACCTGTTAGCAAAAATCAAATCCACGCCGGTTTCAAACTTTGTTGGAACCAGATCACTCGAGGAGACCATCCATAAATCCAGTCTATACATAAAGCTTAACAAAATAAACAGGAAACATGGCCTATTCGCGCCACCCGTAATCTGGAATTAAAAAAAAGCCCCGCTACTTTTGGTAACGAGGCTTCCTGATCTCAACCAACCAGTATCCGGTTGATCGTCAATTACAAACGCTCTAACGCTATCGCCGTAGCCCCTCCGGTGCCGTGGCAAAGGGAGGCCAGCCCCAACCGGCCTTCTCGCTGCTCCAATGCGTTGAGCAACGTCACCATAATTCGCGCTCCCGAACACCCGATTGGATGGCCCAACGCAATCGCTCCCCCGTAAACGTTCAGTTTATCAAGAGAGACCCCCAACCTTTGGCTGAAAATAAGGCTTTGCACACTGAAGGCTTCGTTGTTTTCAAACAGGTCAAAGTCGTCGATAGTTTTATTCAACCTGGTCAACAGCTTTTTAACCGTGGGAATGGGCGCTTCGGCAAAGCGCCAGCTTTCCACCGCCGACCAGGCCCCGCCCAACACCCGGGCAATGGGTTTGAGATGATGTTTTTTAACGGCAGCTTCACTGGCCAGCAACACGGCCGCAGCGCCATCACTGATCTGGCTGGAATTTCCGGCGGTCAAAACTCCCTGGGGATTAAAAACGGGGCGCAATTTGGCCAGAGCTTCGATGGTGGTATCTGCTCGAATCCCTTCGTCCTGGTCCAACATCTTTGTTTCCCGGCCTATCTTAATTTCCACAGGTACAATTTCTTTTTGAAAAAAACCCTGCTCGGTAGCCTGAGCTGCTCGCCGGTGAGAATGATAAGCCACTTCGTCCAGGTGATCGCGGGTAAAATTGTATTCAGCGGCCAAACGCTCGGTCTGCTGGCCCATCACCTCACCGGCAATAGGATCGGTCAGGCCATCGTACAACAAAACGTCTTGCAACTGTTCCTCACTACCAAACAGAAATTTGTATCCCCACCGCGCTCGATGGGATAGATAAAACCCGGCCTGCGACATCGACTCGATGCCTCCGGCCAAAATCAAATCGGCCTCCCCGGTCTTGATCAGCGAGGCAGCGTTCATCGCAGCCATCATGCCCGAGGAACAAACCATATCTATGGCATAGCCATCTACCTCCGGGGGAATCCCGGCCTTGATGGCCGCCTGCCGTGGCACAAGTTGGCCATGCCCGGCCCCGAGCACTTGGCCAAAAATATACAGGTCCAGATGTTCACCCAAAACCTCCGCCCGCTCGAGGGCCGCCTTCATTACGCAAGTCCCCAAATCGGCAGGGGCAACGTCTTTCAAACCTCCCCCAAAACGACCAATGGGGGTCCGGGCCGTAACAACGATGTATACGTCTGACATGATTCGCTTTGTTGAGGGAAAATATTAGAAAGGAATATAGACGACGATGACACGAGAAAAAACAAAGACCGGACAGATTATGAACCCTGCCCGGTCTGGTCAACTCATCCTAGAAGAAACCCAGCAAGGTGGGGTCTTCCATCATTTCAGGATGCCATTGCTCGGCCAAAACTTCTACTTTAACTTCATCACCAACAGCGTATTCGGCCATTTCTTTGATCTGACCCACCATCCAGGGACCGTAAGGACAGAAAGGAGTGGTCAGTAACATTTTAACGTTTGCTGGCGTACTTTTGAGATCAATTTCTCTGATCAACCCCAGGGTAACCACATCCAAATGCAGTTCCGGGTCCATCACCCCTCGCAAGGCTTCCCGCACCGACTCCTCGGTTACGCTCTCTTCTGAGGCTACTTCATTGTTATTAACGGTTTCTTCAGACATTATTCCTCCTGGTATTGTTACTCTTTTGGCGCAATCAGAATATCATCGCCTTCAATTTTTACTTCATACAGCGGCACCGGCGCAAAGGCGGGCATCGTTTGCTGGCCGGTTTTAACGTTAAAACGAGCCCCGTGACGCGGACAGATAATCCACTCACCGTCCAGCTCACCTTCAACCAGCGGGCCGTTGTCGTGGGTGCAAACATCGGAGATGGCGTAGAATTCGCCATCAATGTTGAACAGACCCACATCTTCCTCGTCGTACTCCACCAACATTTTTTCACCAGAAGCCAGGTCTGATGTTTTGGCTACTTTGATAAACTCTGGCATCGGTCAACTCTCCCTATGATCTCATGGAGTAACTAACTTGGTTTTGTCCGCCAAAATACAAATTTTGGCATTCCAGCACTCTTCTGAGTAAGCAAAAAAACTCTTCAGCTATGCCCTACCAAACTTGCCTGCGAGAACACGCCTACCAGTCATCATCATCGGTGTTCCAATCCTCTTCACGCAGGCCATAGGCTCCGGCTTTGAGCACTTTCAGCGAGAGAAGGGCGCACTTCATCCGCACCGGGCCAATCTCAATGCCCAACGCCTCCAAAATATCCTCTTTGCCAATCTGTTTGACCTCATCCAGGGTTTTGCCTTGAATCATTTCGGTCAGCATGCTGGCGCTGGCCTGACTGATAGCACAACCCTTGCCCAAAAAGGCCACCTGGTCAATTACATTATCCTCATTCACGTGCAGGTCAATGCGGATGACATCACCGCACAGCGGATTATCCTCCTGGTGCGAATGAGTTGGGTGTTCCAGGGTACCCACGTTACGCGGGTGACGATAATGATCCAGAATATTTTCGCGATAGAAATCATCCATAATATTTGATCAACCTAACAGTTCCCTGGTTTTGTCCAACGCTTCGGCCAGCCGATCTACTTCTTCCGGTAAATTGTAAATATAAAAGCTGGCCCGGGTGGTGGCCTGAAGGCCCAATTTGGTATGCAAGGGCATGGTGCAATGATGACCGGCTCGCACGGCAATCCCTTCGCCGTCCAGTACGGCGGCCACATCGTGCGGGTGGATGTTCCCCAGCGTAAACGCAACAGCTCCCCCCCGTGCGGTTGGTTCATCCGGTCCGTAGATACGAATGCCTTCCACCTGATGGAGCCGTTGCAGGGCATAAGTCGTCAACACCATCTCGTGCTGGCGGACATTGTGCATGCCCAATGCCTGCAAGTAATCTACCGCATAGCCCAGGCCAATCGCCTCGGCGATGGCGGGGGTTCCGGCCTCGAATTTCCAGGGCAGGTCGTTCCAATCAGAGTCCTCAAAAGTTACCCGTTTGATCATATCGCCGCCGGTCATGAAGGGCGGCATCTCGGCCAGAATTTCTTTCCGCGCCCACAATACACCAATGCCGGTAGGGGCCAGCATTTTGTGCCCCGAAAAAGCCAGAAAATCGCAATCAAACGCCTGAATGTCGGTGGGCATGTGGGGCACGGCTTGCGCCCCATCCAGCAATACCAAGGCTCCAACGGCGTGGGCCTTCTGCGCCATCTCACCGATGGGCGTGATAGTGCCCAGGGTGTTGCTCATCTGGGTAATGGCTACCAATTTTACCCTGGCCGTCAATAAGTGGTCAAATGCGGCCATATCCAGATAGCCACGCTCGTCTACAGGAACATATTTAACCGTAGCTCCGGTACGCGCGGCCAACTGCTGCCAGGGGATTATGTTGGCGTGGTGTTCCATTTCACTGGTTAGAATAACATCCCCGGCTTTGAGGTTGGCCTGCCCCCAGGTGTAGGCCACCAGATTGATGCCTTCCGTGGTATTGCGGGTAAAAATCACCTCACGCCAACTGCGAGCATTAATGAAACGACCCACTTTTTTGCGTGCCATCTCGTAAGCTTCGGAGGCTTTCTCGCTGATGGAATAGATACCCCGGTGCACATTGGCGTTGTACTCGCGGTAGTAGGTATCCATCGCCTCAATCACGGGCAACGGCTTTTGCGAAGTGGCCGAGTTATCCAGGTAAACCAATGGTTTACCGTTGACCTGTTGCTGCAAGACCGGGAAGTCCTGGCGAACGGCATTCACATCGAACATAAATTTTGACTCCTCACGGGTAGCAGAACTTGAGGGTGACAGTCACTTAAAAGTGACTGTCACCTATTTCAGACTATCTAGCAGAGAGCAATCTGGCCAGGCCGAGCCTTTGATACTCTACTACGAAACACCGTGTCAGACAAACCAGCCACCGTTTACTTAAAAAAAGGGGCCAGGAAACCGATATTTCAGCTTCCTCTTGCCCCCAGTAAGGTATAGATGTTCAGGAAGATTCTTTACTTATTGTTAAGGTAACAGGTAACAAGTTTGCTACATTTGTTACTCTGCTACCTGTTTCAATTCTGGCGCTCAATTGGCGCCCCAACCAAGTTCCCCCACTCGGTCCAACTCCCGTCGTAGTTTCGGACGCGAGGATAACCTAACAGGTAGGTCAGCACAAACCAGGTGTGGCTGCTCCGCTCGCCAATGCGGCAGTAAGCCACAACATCCTTATCGGGCGTGATGCCTTCGCTCTGGTAAAGGGCCTTTAATTCTGCCGCCGATTTGAACGTTCCATCCTCGTTGGCTGCTTTAGCCCAGGGAATGTTGCGAGCGCCAGGAATATGCCCGCCCCGCAACGCTCCTTCTTGCGGATAGTCGGCCAAATGCAATAACTCACCCTTATATTCACCCGGAGAGCGAACATCCACCAGCGTCCCTCCCTTATCAACGTGGGCGAATACCTGATCCCGCCGGGCGCGAATCTGACTATCATCACGCGACACCACCGGGTAGGTGGTCGGCGGCGGATGGGGCACATCTTTAGTCAAAGGCCGCCCTTCTTCTTCCCATTTCTTGCGCCCCCCGTTCATGATCTTGGCCTTGGGATGACCAAACAGTTGGAACACCCAAAAAGCGTAACAGGCCCACCAATTATTTTTGTCGCCGTAAAAAATAACGGTCGTATCCCGGCCAATGCCTTTGCTCGACAACAGTTTGGCAAAACGCTCACCATCCAGGTAATCGCGGACAACAGGGTCGTTCAACTCGTTGAACCAATCGATTTTGACGGCGCCAGGAATGTGGCCGGTATCGTAAAGAAGAATATCCTCGTTCGACTCGACCAGGCGCAGGTGGGAGTCAGCCAGGTGGTCGGCTACCCACTGCGTGCTGACCAACACGTCTGGATGGGCATACGCTTGGTTACTCATTTTTGACTCTCCTCCGCAGAATATTAAATGGGCAAATTACTTTTAGCTTTTACTTGAACTTCAACGGCAGGCGCGGCTGCGGCCCCCCGACCGTTGCCACGCCTGCCTTCAAGATCACCCCGGGAACTTTTTTAAAGAATTTTTGCAGCACCGGCCCATAAGTTGTATTCCTCAAGCCGTTCCTTAATAACTGTCCAAAATTAAGTTCCCGATTTCTCATTCCCAAACTGGAGTTTGGAAACGAGAAATCCCCAAGTTATTTTTGAACGCTCACTTAGCCCCCAATTTTAGCCGACACGGCCTCAAATAGCTTTTGCCGCACTCGCTCATTGTGCATCCGGTCGAACACTTTGTAGAAGAAGCCCTCCACCACCATCCGCACCGCGGTTTGGCGCGGAATACCCCGGCTCATCAAATAAAAAACGTACTCTTCTTCAATCTTGCCCACCGTGGCCCCATGCGAAGCGCGCACGTCGTTGGCGTCAATCTCCAGGCTGGGAATCGAGTCGGCGCGGGAAGTGGGGTCTAACAGCAAGTTTTCATTCTTCAGGTAAGAATTAGTTTGCTGGGCGGTCGGGTCAATTTTGATCAAGCCGGTAAAAACACCGCGCCCCTTGTCTTTAAGCGCGCCATGTAACAGCAAGTCGCCATTGGTGGCCAGACCAATGTGATGCATAAGCGTGTCGATATCCAGATGCTGATTACCCTGCATAAAGTAAACGCCGTTAAATTCCATTGCAGAACCATCGCCAGGCAAAATGCTATCATAGTAGGTTTTGGTCAGGCGACCGCCAAGCTGGCCGGTTTCCCAGATCACATTGCTGTCGGCCCGGCCAATGGAGCGTTTGACGTTGAAGTTATACACATCTTCGCCCCAACGCTGCACATCTACGTGACGCACCTGCGCGCTATCCTGCGCGTAAATCTCGGTAACACCGGCATTGAGGGCCTGGCCGTGTTTGCCGTGAGAAATGCTTTCCTCAATGTAGGTAACTGTGGCAAAGCACTCGGCCACAATGAGCGTGCGCGGAAAGATGGCGCTGCCTTCGCCCTCAAGCACGTAAGCCACCTGGAAAGGTTTTTCCACCTCCACCTCTTGGGGCAGATAAAGAAAAACCCCACCCTGCCACAAGGCGCTATTCAATGCCGCAAACTTGCCGTTTGAGGGCGGCACGGCCTCAGCGCCCAAGTACTTTTGCACCAGATCGGGATGTTCGGCCACGGCAGTGGACATGTCGGTAAAAATAACACCTCGTGCGGCCGCTTCCGGGTCAATCTCGTGGTAAACCACGCGACCATTGGCAATCACCAAACGACCGGCGGCAGCATACTTTTCTTCCACTGCATCCCGTATATCTTGCGGCAAACCGGCCAATGTATCGGCCTGCGCCACGGAGGACACCCGGGCCAACTGGAATTTTTCCCACTTGACTTTGCGCAAGTCGGTACGCCGCCAGGCCTCGTCGGAGGTTGTCGGCATGGGCGTGTCTTCAAACACACTCCAGCTTACGCGACGCATTTCGCGCAGCCAATCGGGTTCGTCTGATTGGCTTGAAATGGCCTCAACGTCACTCAGCGAAAAAGCGCCGGAGACCAATAATTTATCGGTTGATTTCGTCGTTGTCAGGGTTGTCATTATCCTACCGAACCCTCCATTTCCATTTCGATGAGCCGGTTCATTTCCAGCGCGTATTCCATGGGCAACTCTTTTACAATTGGCTCAATAAAACCGCTGACGATCATATTGGCGGCCTGAGCTTCGGGGATACCCCGGCTCATCAGGTAAAAGAGCTGCTCTTCGGATACTTTAGACACGCTGGCCTCGTGACCGATGCTCACGTCTTGTTCTTCAATTTCAATATAGGGGAATGTGTCAGACGCGGAGCGCTCATCCAAAATGAGCGCATCGCAGACCACGTTGCTTTTGCTGTTGGTGGCGCCGGGCGCTACTTTTACCAGCCCGCGATAGGTGGTGCGGCCGCCATTTTTACTGATAGATTTGCTGGTAATGACCGAACTGGTATCAGGCGCGGCGTGAACCATTTTGGCCCCGGCATCCTGGATCTGGCCTTTACCGGCAAAGGCAATGGACAACACTTCGCCGTGCGCACCGGGTTCCATCAACCAGACCGCCGGATATTTCATGGTCAACTTGGAGCCAAGGTTACCGTCCACCCATTCCATGGTGGCGTTGCGGTAAGCCTGGGCACGTTTGGTAACCAGGTTGTAAACGTTGTGACTCCAATTTTGGATGGTGGAGTAGCGGCAGCGGCCATTTTGTTTAACAATGATTTCTACCACCGCACTGTGCAGGCTATCGCTGGAGTAAGTGGGCGCGGTACAACCTTCCACGTAATGAACATACGCCCCTTCGTCTACAATAATCAGGGTACGCTCAAACTGGCCCATGTTCTGGGCATTGATCCGGAAGTAGGCTTGTAAGGGCAAGTCGACATGCACCCCGGGCGGCACGTAAATAAAACTACCACCAGACCAGACCGCCGTGTTAAGGGCGGCAAATTTGTTATCCTCGGGGGGAATCACTGTGCCAAAGAACTCCTTGACAATATCGGGATGCTCACGCAACCCCGCGTCCATATCCAAAAAGATAACGCCCTTCTTTTTCAGGTCTTCCAGGAGATTGTGATAAACTACCTCGCTCTCGTACTGCGCTCCAACCCCGGCCAGAAATTTCTGTTCGGCTTCGGGGATTCCCAGGCGGTCAAAGGTGTTTTTGATGTCCGCAGGCACATCGTCCCAGGAATTAAAGGCTTTGGGAGCATCGATCGGTTTGATATAGTAGTAAATGTCGTCAAAATCAAGCTCGTTGAGCATGCCCCGCCCGCCCCACTGCGGCATGGGGCGCTCCAAGAAGTGGCGATAACCACGCAGGCGATATTCCAGCATCCACTTCGGTTCACCTTTCATCCAGGAAATTTCGCGGATAATATCCTCATCCAAGCCTTTGCGGGCTTTAAAGGCGTAATTTTCGGGAACGCTAAAACCGTATTTATAATCATCAAGATTAACGTCGAATGTTTGCGCCATAATTCTCTCCTACTGTTTGGCTTTGATCAAATCGTCGTAGCCCTGTTCCTCCAACCGCTCGGCCAGTTCCGGCCCGCCAGATTCGACAATTTGGCCGTTGTACATCACGTGGACAAAATCCGGCTTGATATAGTTCAAAATGCGCTGGTAGTGAGTGATCACAATAAAACCGCGTTCGGGGCCGGTGAGCGCGTTGACCCCTTCGGATACAACCCGCAGGGCGTCAATGTCCAGGCCGGAATCGGTTTCGTCCAGGATGGCAAATTTAGGCTCCAGCAGGGCCATTTGCAGAATCTCAGCCCGTTTCTTCTCGCCGCCGGAAAAACCCTCATTCAGATAACGGCGGGCAAAACTCTTGTCGATTTTGAGCAGGTCCATCTTCTTGGTCAACATTTTGCGAAATTCCACAATGGGAATGCCCTGTCCGTGGCCATTACCGTTACCTTTACCACCCCCCTTAACCGCGTTGACAGCCGCGCGCAGGAAATTGGCCATGCTGATACCAGGGATGGCCGTGGGATATTGGAAAGCTAAAAACAGGCCCATGCGGGCGCGCTCGTCTGGGGCCAGTTCCAGCAGGTTGACCCCATCCATCCACACTTCACCCCCTTCAACCTCGTACTTGGGATGACCGGCCAGGGCATAAGCCATCGTACTTTTGCCAGAGCCATTTGGCCCCATAATGGCATGAATTTCACCTAGTTTCACCTCAAGGCTCAGGTCCTTGAGGATGGGTTTATCTTCAATACTAACCCGTAAATTCTTGATTGCTAACGAAGACATGATCAATGATACTCCTTGTCATCCAGATTATTAACCCTTATCTTGGGGGTTATTTTAGCCATTGATGTATAAAACCTCAACCGGGCAATATTGTAGCATAGCCCCCAGACTTTGTCAACTATTTTGTTATTAAATATTGCAAAGTTTATAAACCTGTGTTATAATTCCACTTGTGGGGTTAATACTGAGCCAAATTTTAAAGCGAGACCATCGAGAACGAGTCATACGAACATGTTTTGCAAAAACCCTATAATCTTCACTGCCTCGTTCCATGCGCTCTATACCCCGCACTTTACCGAAAAAATTCTATTCCGCAAAAGACAGCTTGGAACTTGATTGGGAGTAAGAAAGATTTATGGCTACCGAGAGTACCACTTTGTTGCATAAACAAATGCCTATCACCCGCCGACGCATTCTATCGCTCTTAAAAGAGGAAGGCGAGCTAACTGCCGACGAATTAGCCCGGCGACTGGGCATCAGCGCCGTGGCCATCCGGCGACATCTGACCAGACTGGAACGGGACAATCTGGTAACCTACCAGGAGATGCAACGCGGCATGGGGCGCCCCAGCTTTGTCTACCGGCTGGGCGAAGCGGCCGCCAGTTATTTCCCCCGTCGTTACGATGAGTTGGCCATTACCGTGCTGGAAACCATTGAGGATTTGTACGGCCGTGACGCGATTGATGCGATTTTCCGCATGCGCTCGGAGCATATTCTGGAAAAATACCGCTCCAAAATCAACGGTCAAACCCTGGACGCTCGCCTGGACCAGTTGACCAGGTTACGCGAGGCCGACGGATATATGTCTACCTGGAAACTCACCGAGGATGGCACCTATATCTTGCGCGAGGCCAATTGTCCCATTGTGCACGTCGCCCAAGGCTGCGGTTCAGCCTGCGACTACGACCAAATGCTTTTGAGCAATTTGCTCGAAGCCAAAGTTATTCGCAAGAGTCACCTGGCGCGCGGCGACGAAGCCTGTAGCTACGAAATCCAACCTAAAACCAACATCAAGCAATAGACAAGGTCTACCTTTTGGGTTATACTCCTTTTGGTTAAAGGGAATTTGCCCGACAAGGTCTAATTTCTTTACTACCCACCCCCTCTCAGGAGCAATAATTTATGACAAACGTAACTGAAAAACAGGTGATGGCTGCCCTCAGTCAGGTTATTGAGCCGGAACTGCACAAAGATTTGGTAACCCTGGATATGGTTAAAAACGTGGAAATCAACGGCAGCGAGGTTGCTTTTACGGTGGTGCTGACCACTCCGGCCTGCCCACTCAAAAACCAAATCGAAGCCGAAGCTGCCCGGGCGGTGCTGACCGTGCCCGGCGTGGAACACGTTACCGTCAATTTCGATGCCCGCGTGCCTCAGGATGCCCGCTTGATGGGCCAGATGGACATTGGCGTGCGTAATGCCATCGCCGTGGCTTCCGGCAAAGGCGGCGTGGGTAAGAGCACCATCGCCGCCAATCTGGCCATCAGCCTGGCCCTCGATGGGGCCAAAGTCGGGTTGCTGGATGCCGACATTTACGGCCCCAACATTCCCATGATGATGGGGGTGCACGAGCGTCCTCGCGGCGGACCCAACAACAAAATCTGTCCCCTCGAAGCCTACGGCGTGAAATTGATGAGTATGGGTTTTCTGGTCGAGCCGGAACAGGCCGTCATCTGGCGGGGGCCGATGATCCATAACGCCCTGCGTCAATTTTTGCAAGATGTCGATTGGAACGACCTGGACTATCTGGTGGTGGACCTGCCTCCCGGCACCGGCGACGCCAGCCTGAGTCTGGCCCAAAGTCTGAGCCTGACCGGGGCCATCATCGTGACCACCCCGCAACAGGTGGCCTTGAGCGACGTGGTGCGCGGGGTCAAAATGTTTGAGCAACTCAACGTGCCCATCCTGGGCGTGGTCGAGAACATGAGCTACTTTGTGGCTCCCGACACCGGCCAACGGTACGACATCTTTGGCCACGGCGGCGGCGCGGAGATGGCCAAAAAGATCGGGATCGAATTTTTAGGTGAAGTCCCCCTTGAGCCTGAAATCCGCATCGGCGGCGACGAAGGCCGGCCCATTGTGGTGCGCGAGCCAGATTCAGCCTCGGCCCAGGCCATCAAGGCCATAGCCCAAACCGTGGCGGCAGCGGTGAGCGTGCAAAATCTCACCCAGGCTCCCCAATTTCAGGCCGACCCGGAGTTGAAGGGTGTGAATTAGAAACTGAGATTCAAGAACTAACCCAAGGACGTAATCGACAGGATTATGTCCTTTTTTGTTGCCGGCTGATTGACTGGCTAACTGGCAAAACTCAAGGATACCCGTATAATTGGGACAGGCGTTGGTAATGAAAGTACAGACAAAAAATAAGCAACGAAGCACCCTCCGCACCAAAATCATTGCCTGGTCATTTGTTCCCACGGTCATCATTCTGGCTGCGGTGGCCTGGTTTACGTTTTACGCTTACCAGCAGGTCACGGCTCAACTGGTAATGGCGCAAGATCAGGAACTTACCCAGGCCAAAGCCAGCCAGGTGACCCAGGCCATCACCGAATGGGTCAACCCCGTCATCCTCTCGCTCACGCTCAATGTCGATACCAACAAAGCCGCCCCTCTGTCCAAACGGGCCGCCCTCATCCTGACTCAAGAAGAATCACTTTCCCTCTTTGATGGGGGCATTGTTTTTCTCGACACCGCAGGCAAGGTAGTTACCGTGGCTCCAGAACGACCAGACATCATGGGGCAAGATTGGTCGGACCGGAGCTATTTTCAACAGGCCAAACGTTCCCCCGGTCAGGCCGAATTTACCGATACCGTCCCCGATGGTCCGCATGGACAATTGGTAGTACCCCTGGCTTTGGCGATGCTATCTGAGCGGGGAGAATTTGTGGGGGCGATGGTTTTGCTGTTCCAAATCGACTCGCCTCTCACCAGCGGGTTATACCACATCCTGGTCCAACGCGGCCTGGGGGATTCAATTTACATTCTGGATAGTCACAATCGGGTTATCTTTCACCCGGACCCTCAGCAAATAGGGTCCGACTTTTCCGGCAAGGCGTACCTACCGCAGCTCTTCAAGGGGCCAACCAATACCGGCCTATTTGATAGGGAGTCGGGCAGAGTGGTAGTCAGCTACGCGCCAGTGCCGGGGACCGTTTCTTGGCGCCTGGTCAAAGAACAGAACTGGACCAACCTCATCCGTCCCAGTCTGAGCTATCAATATTTACTCCTAGCTTTACTGGCCTTGGGTGTACTGGTGCCGGCGCTGGTAGTGACCGTCGGCGTTCGACGCATCATCCAACCGATCCAGGAGTTGATTGGGGCGGCGCAAAACATGGCCGACGGACATTTTGAACAGCAAATCACCGCCTCCACCGGCGACGAAATTGAAGAGCTGGCCGAACAGTTCAATCGGATGTCGGCGCAATTGCAGGAGTCGTACACTTTGCTGGAACAGCGCGTCGCCGACCGCACGCGGGAATTGGCCACCCTCAATGCCATTGCTGCTGCCGCCAGCAGTTCGTTGGATCTGGACGAGATGCTAAACAGCACGCTTGACCGACTGGTCGAACTGGTTGCAGCCTCACGGATCGGGGTAATGCTGCTCGACGATGCTTCGGGGGAATTGGTGCCACGAGCCATCCGGCCAGAGCACGATGTTTTTTCGGAAGATCTGGCCCAAATGACCAAAATCGGCCAACAAGTCATCATCAGTAACAAAACGCTCTATGGCACCCCTAATTCTGAATTTGGTGTGGCCGAACCCAGTGTTTGGTTGCCGCTCCGGGTACGGGGACGGATGTTAGGCATTTTGGGCATCCTTGGATCGGCCGGTAACAAATTCAGCCCCGAGCAACAGGCTCTCTTTGAGTCAATTGCCGATCAATTGGGCGTGGCTGTGGAAAACGCCCGACTCTACCGGCAAGCCGAAATCACTGCCGTCCAGGCCGAACGCAATCGCCTGGCCCGCGACTTACACGACTCGGTCAGTCAGACCCTCTTTTCGACCAGCTTGATTGCCGAGGTGCTGCCACGTTTGTGGGAGCAAAATCCGGCGGAAGGTCAGCGACGCTTGCAAGAACTACGCGAACTAACGCGCGGCGCGCTGGCCGAAATGCGCACCTTGCTGCTGGAACTCCGCCCCACTGCTCTGGCCGATACCCCCCTGGCCGATTTGCTACGCCAACTGGCTGAGTCCGTCACCGGGTGGGCGCGGGTTCGGGTCAACGTGGCCGTAGAGGACGAGTGTAACCCACTATCTGAAGTAAAAACTGCCCTGTACCGCATTGCCCAAGAAGCGTTGAACAACGCGGCCAGACACGCCAGGGCTAATCAGGTGCAAGTGAACCTCAGCGGTCAGCCAGACGAAATTGTGTTACAGATTTGTGATAATGGATGCGGTTTTGATCCCGCCGCCATTCCCCCCGACCATCTGGGTTTGGGCATCATGCATGAACGGGCCGAATCTATCGGTGCAATACTGAAAATTGAAAGTCAAGCGGGAGAGGGGACCCAGGTTATTGTTACCTGGAGTAAGCGATGAATTGTCAATTGGTAATGGTTAATCTGTAAGTGATGGATGGGAAGTGCAAAGCTAGCCTTGCAACTCCATCACTTACTCTGTTACCACTACCCACCAATTTTGGATTTCGCAGACACGAAAGGAATACTTATGAAGCAAACAACGTCTATCCGGGTGATGCTGGTTGACGACCACGCCGTGGTGCGCAGCGGCCTGGCTGCATTTTTGCTGGCTTTTGATGACCTGGAACTGGTCGGCGAGGCCGGCGATGGGGAGGAAGCCATACGGCTATGCGGGCAGACCACCCCGGACGTGGTTTTGATGGATCTGGTCATGCCCGGTCTGGACGGGGCCGAAACTACCCGCGCTATTCGTCAACAGTATCCCCGGGTACAGGTTGTCGCTCTGACCAGCTTTCGGGAAGAGGGGTTGGTTCAGCGAGCCTTGCAGGCCGGGGCGATCAGTTATCTACTCAAAAATGTGTCGGCAGATGAATTGGCCACGGCCATTCGGGCGGCCCACGCCGGACAATCCACCCTGGCCCCCGAAGCTGTCCAGGCGTTGGTCCACGCGGCAGCCAGCCTGCCCCTCCGCAAAATTGGCCAAGACCTGACCAATCGCGAGCGCGAAGTTCTGGCCCTGATGGTAGCAGGGTTGAACAACCGCCAAATCGCCGAGCGACTGGTGATTAGTCCTTCAACGGCCAAGTTTCATGTGAGCAGTATTCTGTCCAAGCTGGGGGTCGCCAGCCGCACCGAGGCCGTGGCGCTGGCCGTACAGCACCAGCTCATCCCCTAAATTCTCCAACCCAACCGACCCGGCCTAGTCAGATAGCCAGGTAAAAATTCCTACCCACCTGACCAGATACAAAACTCCCTGGTTGGCCGATGTCGCCGGGGAGCTTTTGATTTATGATAAGGATCAGAAACCCTACGAACCATTCAGATTAAATCAGAAAGGAAGCTGACGATGTACTCTTTGAAAAATGCGAACCGCCCCTTGTTGTCCGCCCAAATATTTTTGGGATTGATAGCGATTATTGTCCTATCAAAGGTGATCTGGACCCTGGCCCAACTGGATGACCCCATCGTCCGGCAAGGGGTCAATTCCTGGTTTGGGATCATCCTGATTACCGGTTTGGGCGCGGTCGCGCTCAAGCTGGCGCCCAAGGCAGGTTTTTGCGAGCTGTGGGATCCAACCGTATCGAACCGGCAACGTCTCATTATCCCGATTATGGTTGGAGCCGCGTTTGGCATCATGCAGATCGGGCTGGTGTCGCTGATGCTGGGGCTGGAAATCCCAATGGTTGGCTTTCCACTCTCCATTCCGGTATACCTTAGTGGCGGAATTTTGATGGAAATTCTCTACCATCTCATTCCGATGGCCCTCCTGATGTGGTTCATCACCGGAGTACTCCTGAAAGGTAAGTGGCAGGAGCAAGTCTTCTGGATTATGGCGATTTTACTATCTTTGCTGGAACCGGTTGCTCAGACGATGGGGATGTATCAGATGGGGATTCTTTCCAATGCTTTGTTGGCCACTATTCTCTTTGGTTACATCTTTGCCGCCAACCTGACTCCGCTCTACTTTTTTAGAAAGTATGGTTTTCTGGCTCCGGTGGTATGGCGTCTGGCCAACTATCTGATCTGGCACATCATTTGGCCGACAATTTCATAACGTTCACCAACTCCAACTCAACTGCTCGTCCCACCAGTTGCGCTGGCCGTAGGGGGAACGTTCGGGTGGGGTAAAGGACGCGCCGGGTAAACTGGTAATCTGGCGGGTGTGGCCTGTTTCGACGTGGAGCAGCCAGATACCCCACTCACCGCCCCGATTGGAGAGAAAGACCAACCACGCCCCGTCAGGCGACCAGGCGGGCAGGCCATCGACAGCCAGGTGAGTGGTCAGACGGCGAACATTGCTGCCGTCATTCTCAACCAGGTACAGGTCCCAATTATCGCCGGGATTGGCCATGTAGGCAATCTGCTCACCCACCGGCGACCAATCCGGCGACCGGGCCAGCGGGTCTGCCAAAAACGGATACGAGTCGTACTCGCTGTTTTCCAGATCACCCAGCCACAGGCCGCAGCGATTGCCGGTTTCGTCGCAGCTTTCAAAGGCAAAACGGTAACCATCGGGGGCAAATGTGGGCGACCGGCCTTCGCGACGAAGATCGATCTCGTTGGTGCCGTCGCCCCAACTGGTGTAGAGCCGCCAGCGACGGTCAATCTCACGTTGGGAGGCAAAGATGAGGCGATATTCGGTGGGCGACCAGTCGGGCTGGGCGTCTTCCCAAAACCCGCCCACGCGATGCGGAGGAACGCCTTCCAGATTGCTGCTCAACAGCGAGCGGGGACTGGTCGGCTCGCTCCAGGCCCGGTAGGCCAACTGTTGACCATCGGCGCTCAACGCCGGTTCCGACACCCCCCCTAGCGGGAAGATAAGATGATTACTGCCATTGGGCCGAATGAGATGGGTTTCGTAGAATTGGCGGTCGGGGGCGGCATTAAAAATGGAGAAAGCAATCATACCGTCGGGCGGCTCTGGTCCGGCAAGTTGCGGGCCGGGTACAGCTTCTTGAGACTCCTGCCGGGGCAATTCCTTCTCTTCCATCGCTTTATCTGGCGCGGCGGGAGAACGCAAAATTGTGGCCTGTTCGGTTCCTGCCGGAACCGGCGGTAAAGGGAACCTGGGTAACGTGTCGCCCAAAGACGATAATTCAAAAACAGGCATCGGCGTAATCTGGAGCAAAGGGGCCGGGGTAAGAGACGGCGTTTGGGCGGCCGCAGAAATGTCTTCACTACCACTACCAGGCCGCAGTGACTGAACGGCGGGCGAGAGCTTGTCGGTTACGGGTAGTTGACCTCGAATAACCCCAAATACGCCAAAAGCGAGCAGGGCGATAATGGCCATCGTTCCCACGGCGTTGAGCACCCGGCCCGAAGCGGCCCAGGGAAAAACAAAACGTCGAGGGGTGTTGGCAACTTCCAGGGTTTCACGAACACGGGGGCGCAAAGTGGGCGAGGGAATGGGTTGCCCCAAAACCGTCTTCAGCACCAGCCCCAACTCGGACTTCACCCGTTGGGCGTCAAAAAAGCGTTGCGCACAGTGAGGACACTCGGCCAGGTGTTCCTCCACCCGGCGACGTTCTTGCGGCAGGAGTTGGTCGTCAAGATAGGCTTCCAGTTGTGGGGTAACGTGCCTAAGTTTGGGGCGCATTTTGAGCCTCAAGTATCTCAGTTGCGGTGATGCCCTGTTCGGCCAACGCATTGGCCAGGCGGCGACGCGCGTTATGCAACCGGGAATAAATGGTTCCTTCAGGGCAATTAAGCATAACTGCAATTTCCACCGCGGGCAGTTCCATGTAGTAATGCAAGGTAATCACCTCGCGTAAGGGATCGCTCAGATTCTGCACCGCCTCCCAGAGCAGGCGACGATACTCGCCCCGCAGCAGGCTGGTCTCCGGGCCGGGCCGCGTGGAATCGGGCATTTCGAGCGGCTCACCGGTTGGCTGCGACCAGGGCACGGTGAGCAGGCGTTTGCGGCGCAGAAAACTACGGCAGTAATTCAGGGCAATCTGGTAAAGCCAGGTGCCAAAACTGGCCCGGGCGGGGTCAAACCGCTGCCTTGCTCTGTAGGCCCGCAAAAACGTTTCCTGCACCACATCCTCCGCCGCCTGGGTCTGCTGCAAAATGGCCCAGCCCAGCCGATAAATGGCCGTAGCATGGCGGGTGTACAACTGCTCAAAGGCATCGGCATCACCCGCCTGCCAGCGCTGCACCAGGGCCAACTCCAGGGCCTGCTCAAGCATATCCCTTCCGGAAGGTTTTTCATTTGACATGAGATTATACGCCGTTGTTCCCAAATCCTTGAGCTACTTGAGGCTTACAACGCCCCTCATCGTACCACAATTTGCCAAAAAATGCATGACCTTTCACGTCGCATTTCTGACGGAATCCTGACGGTTACACCACGCCGACAGCTCGCAATTGGCAACAAGCCAATATCTGGTACAATCATCAGCAAAGGTTTTTGGCCGTTTGTAAGTATAATATGTCGATCCTGTAAATCAACCCCAACCATACAGCGATCAGGTTTGCAGAGGGCAAAAGGGTAATTTTGCCCCATTTTTTGGACAACAGCTCGTTCCAGAAAGGCGTCTATGTCAACCATTACTCGACACATCATTGTTGCCCTCAGTCCTCTGTTTTTAGGTGTGCTGGCGCTAACCTGGTCGCAACCTATCTCGGCCAACACCTCCCTGCTGGCGGGTGTGCCGGAAGCCAATCCGGCGGGCGCGACCATGGCCCTCACCTCCACCACAGGCATCACCGAAACAGAAATGGCCCCTACCTACATCAAAGGCTTGTACCTCACTTACCACGCCGTAGGCCACGAGGGCCTGCGCTCTCACGCTTTTGGCTTGATTGAAACTACCGAACTCAACGCCGTGGTCATCGACATCAAGGGCGATTTGGGCTTGCTGGCCTACCAAAGCGACGTGATAACGGCCACGGCCATTGGGGCCAATGAAGCGCCAACCATCCAGGATTGGCCTGCCCTCAGGCAGTACTTTGACGACCATAACATTTACGCCATTGCCCGCATTGTGGTGTTTAAAGACAACTACATGGCTCGCGCCCATCCCGAGTGGGCAGTAAAAGACGCCAGCGGCCAGTTGTGGCTCGACCGGGAAAAGTTGCCCTGGACCGAGGCGTTTCACGAAGAAGTGTGGGATTACAATATTGCCCTGGCCGTGGAGGCGGCTCAACGCGGTTTTGACGAGATTCAGTTTGATTACGTCCGCTTTCCCACCGACGGTTCTATTGGCAGCATTGTTTACTCGCAGCCCGCCGACACGCCCGCCGCCCGCACCCAGGCCATCAACGGGTTTCTGGCCAAAGCCGACGCCGCCCTGGCCCCGTATCCGGTCAAACTGGCCGTGGACGTATTTGGTTACACCACCTGGCACAAAGGCGATTTTCGTATTGGCCAGGATTTGGCCCAGATGGCGCCGTATCTTGACGTGCTGTCGCCCATGCTCTATCCCTCCACCTTTGATCACGGCCTGGATGGGATGCCCGGTTACGAGTTTGCCGTGGATTATCCCTACGAGATTGTGTACGAAAGTATGATCCGGGTTATGGGCCGGGTCAAAGCCACCAATCCCAACCTCATTGTCCGGCCCTGGCTCCAGGACTTTCCCGATTACGGCTTCGACCGCCGCATTTTTACGCCCGACGAAGTGCGAGAGCAGATGTTTGCCAGCTACGATACCGGCGGCGGCGGTTGGCTGCTGTGGGACCCGCGGGTCAAATATACGCCGGAGGCCCTGGTCAGCAGCAATATGCTCTACCCGCCCAATGAGAATGGCGACGTGATGGTGTTGCGTTACCAGAACTTCACCACCGACGAGGCCGAAACAGAGGAAACCCGCAATCTGGCCAGTTTCCGCCGCGACCTGGAACAACTGTGGGCTGCCGGATACTACCCGGTCAACCTGCGCGATCTGGCCGTGGGTAACTGGAATTTCCGCCGCGACATTGCCGACCGCCTTCGGCATTATGACCTGCCGCCGCTCCAGGCCGATGCCCTGCTACAACAAAACCTCTTCTACGTGCCGGCAGGCAAACGCCCGGTGGCGCTGACCTTTGACGGTTCGCATCTCAGCCAATACCGGCAGCGGGACGACGGCAGCCTCGACCCCAATTCGGCGGTGGGGGTGCTGGATGAGTTCCACCGGCAACATCCGGCAGACTGGCCTTTGCGGGCCACCTTTTTTGTCCAAACCCAGGCCGATGACCCCGCTGATCAGTTGTTTGGCCAACCGGAATGGGCCGCTCAAAAATTGCAAACGTTGGTCGATGGGGGTATGGAAGTTGGCCTTTATGCCAACGGCCCCCATCTGTCAACCGCCCCCTACGAAGCGCTGCGCCGCCAATTGGAAGACAGCAAAACCTTGCTGGAAACGACCATTCCCGCCTACCGGGTCGACTCGCTGGCCTTCCCACTGGACACCCCGCCCCGGGTAGAAAATCGCATCCGGCGCGGCTTCTACAATAACTTGTTCAGCAATTACTACGCCGTGGCCACCAACAGCGATCGGACCGCCCCCTCCCCCCATGTCGCTGCCTTTGACCCGCACCACATTCCCCGCATCCAGGCCACCGCCGAAAACGTGGCTACCTGGCTGGAATTTTATGCCGCTAACCCTGGCCGACCCTACGTGGCCGCGGGAATTTTTCCCGAAGTGAGATCGGGGCAGTAGGTGCCTCATCTCGCGGCAAATTGAAGATTATAAATTTCGGTTCTATTCCCCCGACATTCTGACCCAGGTCAGGCCCAACCAACGCGCCAATTGATCGTCGGAGCCGGGTGGCTTTACCATTTATGGAGAGGATTTGGATGGTGATGACGACTACGGGAACAACGCTATCCCTGAGCGCCGAAAACGAGCGAGAAAGTCTCATTGTCCACTAACTCGGCCAAAGGACAACAAAAAAGGCGGAATAGGTCAAAGACCACTCCACCCAAAATGGTCGTGTTGGTTGTCCTGCCCGCCCTAACCTGTTTCTTTTACTCAATCGGTAAAGACCGAACCCGGATAGCTTGCTCGTTAACGCTCACCAATGCACCCGCCTCCAGTTCCGAGATAAATCGATTTGAAACCTCTGCCAGATAATGATTAACAAATGTAGGCTGCATATTATCCAGACGAAGGGTGATGACGCTGGGTAACCGGCTCTGACTCAACGCAATCAACCGGCCAAAGTCCAAATCGTGCGTAATGATCACTCTGGACTCCTGTCGAGCCTTCTCAATGATTTCTTCATCCGGTAATCGCTGTAATCCTTCTTCGCGCAGGTGAACCGCATCGTGCCCCTGCCTCCGTAAGAAAACCGCGGTGCTTTGCGCCAGCCCCATATCAAGCAGGAGTTTCATGCGACCAGGCTCGTAGGAACATGCACCGTTTCATCGGTAGCCCAAGCGGCATAACGCAATGCTTCTTGAATATCTTCTCGTTCCAGGTCGGGATACTCGGCCAGGATTTCCTCAAAGCTCATGCCGTTGGCCACCAAATTGACAATCAAGGAGACTGAGATGCGCATGCCGCGCACACATGCTTTACCCCCCATAATATTAGGGGTTGACGTAATGCGTTGAAAACCAAACATAATTTACAGCCCTTTCCAATCATTCTTTCAAAAGCATACCATAATCGATGAGCAAAATCAATGTCGGGTTAAGATTAGTTGTGACGGGTGAAGGACAAACCGCCCCAAAAGCTTTTCATCCTTCATCCTTTGTATGCCCCCGGCGTTTTGGCCCGGCGATATTGCATACCCCCTGCGCCCAACCCGTAGGTTGGGTGAAACGAAGCGAAACCCAACATTTGCCGACGGCAATGGAATGGCGTTGGCTCTCATCTTTTAACCCAACCTCGGCCTGGTTTTGTTTGACTTCCTCATTATCCTATGCTACAGTTTTACCTATGAGCGAGTCTGATCAACCTACTGCTAAAAACCTATACCTGGATGTCTGCGCCCTCTGTCGCCCATTTGATGACCAACAACAAATTCGGATCCGATTAGAAAACAGCGCTGTCGAATTGATCCTGGCTCACGTGCGGCAATCCGATTTAACCCTGGTGGTATCACCGGTTCATTACCTGGAAATTGAGGCTACAGCCGATACGGAAGAACGCAAACAATTGCTGCTGCTCTTAAACCAGGAAGGCACTGGTATTGATTTCGATTTACCTGCCGTCCGCAATCGCGCCGAACAATGGGCCGCTCAGGGATTGGGCGCAGCCGATGCCGCGCATGTGGCCTTTGCCGAAGCAGCCCGGGCCGATTTTGTGACGGTAGATGATCGTTTATTAAAGCAGTGCCGCCGGTTGAAACCGCTTGTTTGGTGCGGCACGCCGCAGGCCTATTGCGACAAGGAGAATTTGCAATGAGCACCACCCAATATCTACCCGAAGATGAATTGATCGAGCAGGCCCTGCAAGCCCTGTTCAAAGCCTTGGGGCCGGTAGAAGCGACGCGCTTTTTAACCTTGCCCCGCCCCCGGCGGGTAGAGTCCGTGCAGCGACACCGCCAATGGCAAGCCACCCTGCAACAAGAACCGTTTTTTGACCGGGTATTTAATCCACCCCCAACCCCTTAATACTGGTTCCCCTGACTTGTTAGGGCTTCATCCCCCACCCCAACTTGTTGGGGCTTCATCCTTTGTATTACCCCCAACAATTTCCGATGACAACGGGATTACGGATGGTGTTAAGTATCATCCTTCACCCGAACTCGGCTACGACTGAGGTCCTTCAATAGAAAACTCTACCGTCTTTATCGCTCCATCCACCAACCCCACTTCAACGCGATACTTACCCAACGGCCACTGCTTACCCGGCTTCAATTTAATATATCCATAGTTGTATCGTGCCGGACCCAAGCTGATGGTTTGATCAAGCAACAGATCATCCTCGTAATACCATTTCAATCTCACCGGGATACTATCTGAACCTCGTCCTGCGACATAACAATAGATAATTGGCTGATCGAGGGAAAACACACCCGACTCACCCACCGGTTTTCCCTGATTATCAATCTCTCCAGTGATAACTGCCTCATCAATCCAAATTGGATTGGATTGTAATGTGAGACCACCACACCCTAAGGTTAACATTATCAACATAAAGACCCATATCCTCAACTGGCGTATCATAGTCTATCTCCTCAAGGCTGAATATTGTATGCTGCGATTCGATTCCCACTTACCAGATACAACTTGCCGTTGTCTATCACAGGGCCAATACCCCCAAAAGGTTGATAAAGAGGAACGCGAAACGATTTTTTGGCCATTTGCTGCCCGGTCACAATATCGTATGACAACAACAATGACCGCGGATAGGAAGCCCGTACCCACAATGTTTGACCATCCGAAGCCAGCGGGTGATTAATGATTTCCAAACCTGTATTCATCGCCCAGATCGGTTTCCCCGCTTGTACATCTGCCGCTTGCACGCTGGTAGATTGTGCTTCAATGCGGACCACCCAAAATATTCGATTGCCTACAACCAAAGGAGAACCGGTACCTTTACCTCCTGACGGCGTTTGCCACTGTACTTGCCCATTTGAGGTGTTGATGCTATAGATCGCCTTATCACCGTTAATCACAACTTGTTCAGTATCGACCAAAGCTGGCTCAATCAAAACATCATCCAGGTGAGATTCCCATTCAGTCTGGCCTGATTCAGTATCCAGAGCATAGACTCGTCCCTCTTCTTGAACCACAACGAGATGTGAAGCCAATACCAGGTAAGGTAGACTGTGTTGCTTATTTGCCTCTCTCGAACGCCACAAAAGCTCACCACTGGGCAGGTCAAATGCGCAGACTTCCTCAAAAGCAAAGGAGGCATAGAGCCTATCTTGAGCAATGATAAACGATACAGGAAATGCAAACGGCGAGGTGTAGTGCCAGGCCTTCTCCCCGCTATCACCCCTCAAGACAATAACTCCATTCGGGGTGCCAGCCGCAACAAATCCATTACCTGCGGCAAGGGAGGAATTAGGATTCCTGAGATCCAATTTTCTTTCCCACTTTAAGGTCCCGGTTTGCAGATTTATCGCTGCCAATCCGTTATAGGTCTCTACATAAACCCTGTCATCGGCTATAACTGGAGCGGCCACAATGGCATGGTCAAGGTCATTTTCCCAGACATATTCGTCTGTAAGCGGCCAGGGTTCTTCAGGATGAATGACACTAACGGCTATTCTGGGTAGCCACTTTTCTGCCGTAGCTCCACAGAAGTAGATGCTCCCGCAGCAGACGAGGATCAACAAAAAGGTTGCTGCTAGAAAAATCTTACGTCGTTGTCTACGGTCCATGCTGCCTCGCTGCATTTCTCTGATCATAAAGAAGGTTTTTGTCATCTCCTCCAGTCTCGAGGAACCATGACAAATCTGCTATAGATCGCACAACGGGTTCAGGCAAACCAATCTGTCGGCCCGCTGCGCCGTGAAACCAAAATCCGTCACCCCCAGCCCACTCGTCCAGCGTTGCTGGCCGTAGGGCAGATACCTGGCCTCCGCCATCCTGTCACCATCGCTTCGGATGGTCAAGGACACACTTCTCAAATTTGTCCTGAGCAAAGCCGAAGGATGGTCGCCGCTCAGGTAGTATGCCGCCTCCCCCCGCCGCATCGCAACCCGTTGGCCGTTGAAGTGGTGGCCAGCCGTCGGCGATCGGCTACAGCTATTACGCAGGTTATCAACTCGTTGGGGTGAGGGTGGGGGTTGGGGGCACACTCGTTGGGATGAGGGTGGGGGTTTGAGGCTCAACTGTAGGGCTGGCACTGGGAGTTGCGGTGGGCGTGGTGGGGGTAAGCGTTGGCGTTTCGGTGGGGAGTTCTACGGGCAGGTTCGTGGGCGTGGCGGTCGGCGGTACAAGGGTGCTGGTCGGGGTAGGCGTGGGTGTATCGGTAGGAATGATGATGGGTTCCGTCGCCGTTGGGGTGGCCGTGGGAATAAGCGTGGGGGTGGTGGTGGGTGTTGGGGTTGGCATTGATGTTGCTGTTGGGGTTGGCGTGGCCGGATTGTCCACCAACAAGCGCACCCGGGACTCGGCCAGGCCGCCGTTGTGGTCAAACACCACCAACCGCAGGGTGTACGGCCCGTTCAACACCTGGGTGGTGTCAAATACGCCCAACACCCCCTGTTCAATCAACTGATTAATGGGGCCGTGAATAACGGCAAAAGCCTGCGGCTCGGTGCCGGTGCCCACTTCCACCTGATAGTGCGAAAAATTGGCCGCGGCGGCGGTTCCTTCCAGGGTCAGCATGCCCCGCGCCGTGCTGCCATCCAGCGGATTGCTAATGCTGGCCACAATGTTGGCCGAAGGACAATAATCCTGGGGCGGCTGTTCGATGCCCTGGCTAACGGCCCACTCCCAACCATCGGGGGGATAGACGCGGTAGTAACGCTGCTCCACATTGGACCGGCAAAACTCGTTGGCTCGCAGGCCGGTGTTACGGTCAATGTCAATGAGTTGGTGGATATCGTATTCCGGTCCCAGGGGCGGCTGATCCTGGGCAAAAATCTCTTTGCGCCGTTCCGGGCAGGCCGGGCTGGGCAGGGTGCCGGAGTCGGCGCACACTTCCAATTCGATGATGGTTGGCGGGCGAACAAAATCCCGCACGGGTAACCCCTCGTGCGCTCGCTCCATAAAGTTATGCCAAATGGGACCAGCCCCGATCACCCCGCTCATATTGGTCATCGGCGTATTATCGGCATTGCCCACCCACACCCCGGCAACGATGTCGGGGCTGTAGCCCATGGTCCAATTATCGCGGTAATCGTTGGTGGTGCCGGTTTTGGCCGCGCCAGGGCGAGACAGGCGCAACACGCTGTTCGGCCCAAACGCCAGCGTGCGGGCCTCGTTGTCGGCCAGAATATGGGTCATCAGATAAGCGTGTTCCGGGCGCAATACCTGCCGGGGTTGGGGCCGGTCAGTTTCAATCAGCCGGTTAAAATTATCAGTGATTTGCAGAATAGAGGTTGGCGGGATCAGCCCCCCGCCATTGGCCAGGGCCTGGTACGCGCCGGTCATTTCCAATAACGACACCTCGCCGCTGCCCAGGGTCAACGACAGACCGTAATCGTTGCGAGTGAGGGTGGTAATGCCCAGCCGGGCGGCCATTTCCTTGAGCGCGTCGATTCCCACCAGGGCCAGGGCTTTGACCGCTGGAACGTTATACGAATTACCCAAAGCCGAACGCACCGATACCGGGCCGTGGAACTTGTCGTCGTAATTTTTGGGCCGGTACACCCCTCCTACGTTGTCGGGATACTCCACGGGCACATCCATAATCAGGGTGCTGGGCGTCCAGCCAAGCTGCTCAAACGTGGTCAGATAGGTGAGCGGTTTGATCGACGAGCCGGGCTGGCGCGGGCTGACGGCCATGTTCACCTGGCCGTCAATGGTTTCGTCCGCAAAATCCTTGCTGCCCACCATAGCCAGAATCTGACCGGTAGCCACATCAATGGCTACCAGGGCGCCGTTGGACGCATTGCGCCCGGCCAGAGCGTCCACCTGCTGGCGAACCTCCTCCTCGGCAATGGCTTGTAGCCGAGGGTCGAGCGTGGTTTGCACTTGCAAACCCACCTGGTAAATGTAGTCAGGCCCCACCATCTTTTCCAACTCCTGGCGCACAAACGTGGCAAAATGGGGCGCGGCAAAGGCAAAACCGGGGTCGCGAAAATCCAGGGGAGCGGTTTTGGCCGCCTCGGCCTCGGCCACGGTGATGTATTGCGCCTCGACCATTAAATCCAGCACAACGGCCTGGCGGGCTTTGGCGCCGTCAGGATTTGTGTAGGGGTCGTGGGTGGCGGGCAACTGGGGCAGACCGGCCAGCATGGCCGCCTCCGGCAAGGTCAACTCGCGGGCCGATTTGCCAAAGTAGGTCTGCGCCGCCGCCTCGATGCCGTAAGCCAGGTTGCCGTAGTAAATCTCGTTAAGATAGATTTCCAGAATCTGGTCTTTGGTATAACGGCGGTTGATTTCTACGGCCAGCACCGCCTCTTTGATTTTGCGGGCGTACGATTGCTCCAGCCGCTCTTCGGGGGTTAGGAGCACACTTTTGGCCAGTTGCTGGGTAATGGTGCTGGCCCCGGAGACAATTCTGTCTTCCGAAAGGTTATAGTAAACGGCCCGGACAACGGCAATGGGATCGACCCCCACGTTGAGATAAAAGAAGCGATCCTCGGTGGCTACGGTGGCATGGATTAAATGCGGCGAAATCTGGTTAAGTGTTGTATACGTGCGTCGCCCGCCAGTGGGGTCGACAATTTCCCACAATAAATTACCGTCCCGGTCTAAAATTTGGGTGGTGGCAAAATGATGCGTGCGAGCGCGTAATTCCTGCGCCGACGGTAGTTGGGCGGCAATGGCAAAATAGGTAATAACGCTTCCGGCCAACAATAGCATCCCAGCCAAAATAACCAGAAAGACCAGTATGATACCGCCTCGCCTCAGCCAGACCCACCCATTGACCCTGGGGGGGACAGCAGGCTGAGGCACGGAAACCGCCGTCGGAGCGGGCGGCCTGGTCGGCTGAACCTGGGTCGGTTGGGGCTGGTAAGAGCGTCGGTAAGACGGGGGCTGCGGCGCGGGTGGCGGCGCAGGTTGAGTGACACGTTGACCCGGCGCCGGTGGTGAAACTGGCGGTTTTTGCGCTGGCGAGAGTCTGGTCCGTTCAGAGTCGTCGGTTGGGCGACGAACAGGCCGGGTGCGGTCGTCGCGGGGGCGAACCGGACGGGTGGGCCGGGTGCGGTCTGAGTCCGATTGTTTTTTGTCACTCATACTCTAATTTATAGCTGATTTTGGGATGAGGCCAAAATTTAGAACCAAAAAGGGGACTTATAAAAACCAGTCCACCTACTGCGTAACATCCGGATAAACACTTGGGCTATCTGCACGTTACGCAGTCTGTGGACAGAATTAAAAAATCGCCAAGAGGGGAGTAATTGACTTTGCCGTTTGGAATTAATCGTTAACCACCTTTGTAGCGATAGATGATTCGTCCGCGGTCAAGGTCGTAAGGCGATAACTCGACCCGCACTTTGTCCCCCAACAAAACCCGAATATAGAACTTTCGCATTTTGCCGGAGAGATAGGCCAGCACCGTGTGGCCGTTCTCTAATTCTACCTTGAAACTGGTGTTAGGTAAGGCTTCGACGATTTTGCCCTCTAACACCAGTTTTTCTTCTCTGGTTGTATCAGCCATACAAAAATCCTTCTTTATCTACAAATAAATAGCCGAGGCAGTTTCCCCCACCTCGGTTCAGTGAACAACCTCGCTAAACTCGCTATTTCTTTTTCGCCTCTATTTTAGCAGACAGGTATAACCTTGTCAATTTTGCGTTATGGTCAACCAGGTAGTTAGGGACCACCACCTGCTTCAGTTGTAGCTTCAGCCGTAGCTGCGGCTGCGGTAGCGGTAGCGGCTGCATCAGCCGTTGCGGTGGCATTTGCTGCCGCCGTGGCCGTGACATTCGCGGCGGACGTGGCACTGGCCACCGCCGTGGCCGTAGCATTCACTGCGGCTGTGGCCGTAGCATTCGTTGCCGCGGTGGCATTTGCAGCTGCCGTGGCCGTGGCATTGACCGCCGCCGTGGCATTTGCCGAGGCGGTGGCTGTAGCATTAACTGCCGCCGTAGCAGCGGCTGCCGTGGCGCTGGCCGCCGTGGTTGCATTTGCCGCCGCCGTAGCGCTGGCCGCCGCTGTCGCGTTTGCCGCCGCCGTGGCGGTCGCATTCGCTGCTGTGGTGGCATTTGCTGCCGCCGTGGCGTTAGCCGCGGCCGTCGCTGTCGCATCGACTGTAGGGGTGGAAGTTGGGGTCTGGGTGGGAGTCAGGGTACCTGTTGGGGTATCGGTGGGTGGAACGGTAGGGGTAGCTGTTGGTGGAACCGGCGTGGAAGTAGCCGGCAGAGCCTCCGTAGGAAACGATTGGGTTGGCGTTGGCTCTAAGGTTGCGGTGGGAGTATTGGTCGGGCCCGGCTCAGTTTCCGTGGGGGTTGGGGCATCTTGATCCGTCACCGGCTGAGTTGGCGAGGACGTCGGCGTTAAGGTCAGGGGGGTCGGGGTTGGCAGTTCAGCCGGAGGAGCTTCGGCCAGGGCAAAAATACCCAAACAGTAACAGGGAATGGTTAACAGAATAATCCCCAATAAGGCCAGATAAATATTGCGTCGATCTCTTGGCAGGTCGCCAAACCATTGATTCAAACTCAAAGGAGCAACTCCCAGGTTTAATATCAGCAAGGTTTATGTATGATAGATACAGAGGGGCAAGTTGTCAAAATAAGGTCAGGCTTTGGGCGCGAGGCCCTCGCCCAGAGGCAGAACGAGGTAAAACTTACAACCAGGACACGTTTTGGGGTCGTAGCCCGGACTTTCCAGCCACAGCGAGCCGCCGTGCGCCTGGGCCACGCCCCGGGCGATGGGCAAACCCAGGCCGGCCCCGCCGCCCATAAAGTCGGTTTTGCTGGTACTGTGCAATTCAATGTCGCGCACCTCATAAAAACCTTCAAAGATGCGCTCTTGCTGGTCCAGGGGCACGCCAACGCCGGTATCACTAACGGTAATCTTGACAAAGACATTCTTCTGGTCGTCGCTCTGCATCAGATCGGCGGCAATCTCAATGGTACCGCCGTCCGGGGTATATTTGATGGCGTTGCTGACCAGATTGCGCAAAATTTGGGTCACCCGCTCGCCGTCCACCCACATCACCGGCACATGGTCGGCCTCGCCGATGTTCAGGGTTTGCCGTCGCCGGGCCACCACATTTTTGAAGTCACGGCGGATTTTGTCGAAGATCAAGGTCAAGCCAATGGGGGCGTACCTTAGTTGCAACGCACCCGCCTCAATCCGGGTAACGTCCAGCATGTCCTGGACCAGTCCCTGGAGACGGTCAATGCCGGTCACCACGCCTTCGATGAGTTTCAGGGTGTTCTCGTCGGCCCGGGCCATAAATTTGCTGCCCGGACTGGTGAGCACGCCGAGATAGCCATGCACCGCGGCCAGCGGCGTGCGCAATTCGTGGGCGGCCATGTTGATAAAACGGGATTTCATCAGGTCGGTGTGTTCCAGCGCTTCGTTGGCGGCGGTCAGTTCCTGGATTTTCTGTTCGAGCCGCTGGGCCAGTTTCTGGCTGTATTTGCGCAGACATTCGTTCTCGCGCTTCAAGGCTGCAATGTCGTTTTGGTCAGCCAAAAAATCCGCAATTTGCCTGGCCAGCGTTGTTTCATCGATCGGTTTCATGATCTGGCCCGCCAAGTCAAACTCGGTGATGTGAGACCAGGCCCACAATTCGGTCACCAGGGCAATGAGGGGGGTATCGTTTAACTCCGGCAGGTTTTTCAGGTGATGGCTCAGGGGACGATCATCTATATCTGGCAAGTCCATATCCAGCAAAATCAGGTCGGGCCGCTCAACCTGCGCCAGTTGGACCCCGCTCGGGCCATCCGGCGCAGCGATGACGGTATGGCCTTCTTTTTCGAGAACCTCTCGGACTGATTGGCGATCATCTGGATTGGCTTCGATGTGCAGGATTTTCTTGGTCATTGCGCTTGTTCCAGATCGATGTCAAGAATCTTGGATGGTTGGACGGAAGTTGTGAAATGCGTTCTGAACTTACTCACGTTTTTCGTTGGCTAAAGATGGCCAGCCACTCGTCTACCTCGCCTGGCGACAGTTTGAGATTGGCCCGGTTTTCGGCATTGGCCGCCGTAGATGTATCCAGGTTTGACAACTGCCGGGCGAATTCCTGGGCCGGCATCACCCGGATCCCGGCCAAGCGGGCCACGCCCTCGACCGCGCGGTCCGAGGTGACCACGATGACCGCTTGAGGATTCCTTATCTTGCGCAGCCGCCGGACGAGCATCTGGTCGGCCGTCTGGCCCGGCGAAACGAATTGCACGGTAATTCCACCCCGTTTTAGCTTTTGCCCGGGCCGGTAGGCCTGGCCGGGGTCAAAGATAACGGTCAGGCTATGGCCGGTTCTGGCCCGGTAGCGACGCAAATATTCCAGCAGTTTCTCCTCGTCATCCGGGTCGTCCAGGCGCAGATTGGGCATGTGACCAATCAAATTATGTCCGTCAATAAGCCAACGCATAATTCATTATAACATAGACCAAACCAGAGGCAATGGGAAATGGGGTCTGTCCGGGGTTCCAGTCACAGAACTTCTTTATGTCCAACCACTGCTTGTTGTCAATCAAACGGATACGGGGGCGTACAATTGCTGTTGGTAAAAAGAGGAGTTATTGATGCACCACTACCAAGGTGCCGGGGTTGGCGGCAGTAGCAGTGACCTGGATTTGGCCGGGAGACAGCACCGGGTCGGCCCACTCAAAGAGTTGTTTGGCATTGCCGGTTTCCAGGTTCACGCAGCCGTGGCTCATCGGCTGGCCAAAGTTGCTATGCCAGTAGGTGCCGTGCAGCGCGTAACCTTTGTAAAAATACATAGTGTAGGGCACATCCGGTAAATAGTAGCCAGGACCGACCATCAAGGTGGCGGACAGTTTCCAGTAAATGCGATATTCGCCCAGGATGGTGGGTGTATTGGGCAAGCCGGTAGACGCAATATACGAAAACACCGGCGTATCACCTTCCCAGGCGATGACTTGCTGGGTGGTTACATTCACTTCAATCCACTTCTCCCCCGGATAGGCGGGCTGGTGAGCCAATAGAAAATTGTCGCTGGCCGGAGATGGCGGCAAAGCTTCGGCGGCCAGAACATCAGGCGAGGAGACTTCGGGTTCATTCACCAACCGTTCGGGGCCGATCAGAAAAAGCGGTTCAACCGGAACCAGGTTTGTTTCCGGGAGAATGAGTGGAACCATTGCCTCTACCGTGGGAACAGGTTCGACGGTTGCCGTTGTAACCATCGAAACGCCTGCCGCTTCTGCAATCGGAGCTGCCGTTGGGGGGACTGGCTCATCTACCTCCAGACCAACCGGCGGCACGACATTGATCAGAACGGTATCGCCCTGGTGAGCGAGGCTACTCAACGGCGGCGTCGGCGAGGGCGCTTCTACAACCAGCCGGGATGCCTGGCCGGAATCTACCGGCGCGGGAGTCAATTCAGACACCGGCAGCCACGCCGCCAACGTATCGGCCGGAACAAAAATAAGCGCGCCCAATCCCAACGCGGCCACGCTCAATAAGGCGCTCAGCACAATGAGAATGGTGGCCAGGGGATCGATAGTGCGGCGAGCGCGATGGGCCAGCGCGCCCTTTTTGGCCTGTTCCTGCGCATCGCTGGGGAGTAACTTTTGGCGCAACGCCTCCGCATCGGCCGGGGGAATCGTATCTTCCTCCGTTTCTGTGGCCGGCGTTTCCTCACCCGGTTCTTCATCAACAACCACCGGCTGAGATTCCGCCGAGATTGGCTGAGACGCAACCACAGTTTCCTGGGTCTCCAGAGTCACCGGAGCGGGGGTTGGTGACGTCTCAACAGAAGCCTGGTTTAAGCGGGTCTCCGCCCAACGCAGACCAGACCGGGCGCGTTCATTGGTGGGGTCCAGTTCGAGCGCTCGTTTGAGATAGCCAATACTCTCCTGTGGCGAGAGCGATACATAGGCCAGCCAGAGCAGCGCGGGTACATTATTGGGGTCTAGCTGTAACACCGCGTTCAGATGAACCCGGGCAATGTTCTTTTGTCCGGCCCGAACTGCCTCGATTCCCAGATGGAGTTTTTTCTTGACGTTTGCAGCTTCGTCACTCATGATTCGATACCCCACACGATGCCAATAGTTTAACACATGTTATGTAAGATTGCAACGGACATCGGCTTTTTCAGCTTTGTCCACCTTTACTCACTATGTTATAATTTTTACAGGATATGCGGCTTTCGACAATAGCGAAATGGTATTGCCGGTCCGCGATAGGAAAGTAACCATGCAGCGACGGGTAACGAACATCATTTCCTTGATGACCCTGGTTGGATTGGCCGTGATTTTCTGCGCCCTGACCAAGCCGCCCTCATCCGTGGCCCTTGCGCCTGAAGTTCCCCTTGTGGCCTCGACTTTCGTCTCTTCGGTTTCAGCAGAAACCCCTGCCCAGTCGCCGCCGGTTATCTCCAACCCCATCACCGTTTCGCAAACCTTCACCGCAGTTAACGCTTTCGCCAACCCCGGCTTTGAGCAAATTGTCAACCTGGGGGTGCCGGCGGGCAATACCACCACCCCACGTCACCTTGCCCTGAACAGCGACGCCGGACTGGTTTACCTCTTTGGCGAGGGAATTCCAATCCTGAAGCAAGGCAACAATCTTGGCGTGTACAATATCAAAACCGGTCAATTTGTGGCTCACCTCAAAGTCAACCAGGGTAGCCCGACCCCGCTGGATTTGCAGTTCGACCCGCAAGCCCATTTGCTCTATGCCTTGTGGGATCCAAGCTATGGCAGCGATCTTCCCCGCACGCTAACCCTTATTGATAGCAAATCCCACCAAATTATCGGCGAGTTGCCCGGCATCGAAACTTTCACCGCTGCCGCTGCTTTGCTCTACACAGTTGGACCGGAAGGTCTGGTGGTGTGGGCGATGGACGGGGGGACCCCAACTCGACGCCAGCGGGCCGAATTGACGCCCGCCACCCAACGCGGGCCAATGGCCATCGATCCGGCCGCCAACCGCCTCTACCTGGCCCGGGCTAACAACAACACCTGGACAATGGAAATATATGCCGCCGACACCCTGATTCCCCTTGGTGCGTATTTGCCCGGCAACCCTATTTTAAACCTCCTGCCCAACCCCGCCACTGGCCAAGTGTTTGTGGTTGAGGGAATTGGCGACCTACGGGTTTTGCAACGCCTCTCCGCCGATGGCCATCCCATTGACTCGCCTTTTGAACTCGGGCCGCGTTACACCGCCAGCGGCATCGCCCTCTCTGCCGATGGTCAGTTTCTGTATTACAGCAATGGCCAACTTCGACCCCCCAACCCCGCGCCCGGCGACAATACTGGCCCGGCGCTACTTGGTCTGGCCACTGCCGACTTATCTCTCCATCACAACATTCCCCTCCTGACCAACGTTGACGATGTGATGGTCGATGACCAGACCCGGCAGGCCTTTGCCGTTTACCCCTATGACCATCTGCTCTACGCCCTTGATCTGGATACCGATACGGTGAACGTTGCCCACTCCGCCGTTGAAATCCGTGACGTTTTGGCCGACCCGGAAACCGGCAGCCTGTACGTGTCCGATAGCGCCGACCGCCTTCGTCGTCTGGATGCCGACACGTTCGCCATATTGGCTGAAGCCCACCTGGAGGCGGGGCTTCGCTACGGGTTTCGATCCGGTATGGGGGCAGGCGAGCTGGCCCTGGACAAACGTCGCAACCGTCTGTACGTCAGCGGTGATCCGGCCTTTGTCCTGTCTGCCGACACTCTGGCCAGGATTGCTACGCTCGACCCCGGCGGCCAATTTGCCCCCGATCCCACGGGGGATCAGGTTTACCTGAGCAATTGCGGCGTAACCGTACTTGATGCCGACACCTTCACCGGCAACACGCTCTTGCCCGGCAGCGGCCCCCGCGACGACCAGTTTGTGCCCAATCCATGCGCAGGGTACAGCCAGCTTGATAGTCTCAATCAATTACTCTACAGTTTAGTCCCCAACGGTACCCCTGGCTCCAACAGTGGCAACTACCTGTATGTGTATCACCTGACTCCGGAGCCTTGCCTGGTTTTCACCGACACCAACATCAGCATCTCCCAGGCCCTGCCCGACCCCGCCCACCGGCGCGCCTTTGTGGGCTACCTTCGCCATACCAGAAGTCACCTGCGAACTCTGTCCATCCCGTCTGGCGGCTCGCCCAACTACAACCAACAACTTATCACTGCCTGGGGCCAAGCTGACTACAATACCCAAACCAATCGCCTCTATTTCAGCGATGGCTACCGCCTGTTGGCGCTCGACGCTGATGCCCTGGATGTGATCGGCCAGATGCCCCTGCCCCAAGATTACGGCTATCAACTGACCGATCTCGATCCTGTCAACAACCGGCTGTACCTGACCGGCTACGACGGTCAGCTTCTGATTGCCAGAGGTGATACCGGGGTATCCCATCAAAAAAATCTGCTAGCGTTACAGGCGGCGGGAGTGTTCACGCCCGGCAGGCGAACGCCCACTGGCGCTATTTTAGCCCTGGAATCCACGGCCAACGGCCACCTGCTGGCCCGCATCAACAGCGACGAGGGCGGTTGGGGTCAACCACGCCTCTTCCGTTCAACCGACGCGGGAGCAACCTGGCTCGATATGACGCAAACCCTGTCGCCCTTCTCCATAGCAGATATAGCGGTTCCACCCCATAGCCCTGACGGCCAGACCGTGTTTGCTGCCCTGGAGTACTCTGGCCATACGGGGGGAATCTACCACTCTATCGACGGCGGCCGCACCTGGACCGCCGCGATGACCGGCCTGATCGACCTGGGAGTCTCCCGGCTCTTCATCTCGCCAAATTTCGGGGGGGATGCTGGCCCTGGCGGCGGCCTGATGTTGGCCGACACTACCTATGCCGGTTTGCACTCCACCGTCGATGGCGGGCGGCATTGGACTCCCCTGACTCAGCTCGACCCGAATGCCCCGGGGTCCGGCAGCAATACCGGGGCGGCAGCCATTGGCTGCAACGGCGTGGTTTTGGCCAGCCAGTCGTTTGAGGCCATGCCCGGCGTATTCCGGGCAACCCTCGCGGAGGATGGAAATTTATCTGAGTGGCAGCAGGTGTTGGATATGCCCTTGACTCTGCTGGCCATTGCCCCCGATGATCGGACCGCCTTTGGCTTTGGCGCCACCCTGTGGCGCTCCCCGGACAGCGGCCTGACCTGGCAACCCGGCGGAGTGGGTCTGACCGATCTGGACCGATTCCAGGCCAACCGTTTTCTTTTCTCGCCTCATTTTGCCAATGATCAAACCGTGTATCTCTTTTTTACCGACCTGCGCGGCGAGGACTCGGGGCGGCTCTACCGTTCCACCGATGCCGGGCAAACATGGCAGCCCTGGACCGGCCCGCCGGATGACAAAATCATCACCGCCGTCGCTCTGGCTGCCAATGGCGATCTGCTCTTTGGCGATAGTGAGGCAGGGGTTACTTGCAGTTCCCCCCAAACCTTAACCTGGCTGCAGCCGGAGCCGCCAGCAACCCTTTTCCCCATCGACGACCTGGCCGTATCACCAAATTATGCCCAGGACCAGACTCTCTTTGCCGTCAGCCACCAACACGGCCTCTTCAAATCCACCGATGGCGGCCAGACGTGGTCGCTCACCGATTTTCCGGTGCGCAGCACCTCGTTTGAGGGCTATCGCCTGGCAATCTCTCCGGCCTACAAACGAGACCAAACCATCTACGCCGCTACCGGCTTCAGCCTGCATCAGTCCACCGACGGCGGGGAGAGCTGGCAAATATTGCCTCAACAGGGCCACATTCTCCAGGCTCAACAGATTGCCCTCTCCCCCAACTTCGCCCGCGACGATACCCTGTTGGTCAGTACATCCGGCGCCATCCTGCGCTCCACCGATCGCGGCCAAACCTGGCAAAAAGGGCTGTCCCGGCCGGAGGAAGCAGGGCCGGTCAGTCTATTGACCTTTGCCCCATCGAGCCGCATCGCCTATGCCTGGTTTGATTATTACAATACCTTGTTTGTTGGTGAAGACAGCGGGCAGAACTGGCAGGCTCAACCCGGCCAGGCCGGCGACGCCTTCTCCGTCGCCGCTGGCGCCACCACTCCCGATAACAACCTCACCCTCGCCTCCGAATTTCCACTGCAATTGTGGCAAATCGACCCTCTGGGTCAAACCTGGGATATCTTCAGTCAGACTCTGCCTCCGCAATTAAATAAGGTACAAACAATGGCCTACGCTTCAGACGGCGGTTTGATCGTCGGCGGGCCGGGCGGGCTTTTTGAAAGTGCAGACCAGGGGCAAAGCTGGCAGTCGCTCAACGATGACCTGTCGCCACAGATTGACATTACATTCTTGCGGCTGGTTGACCGCTTCCGATTTATTGGGTTGGCTGAAGGCCAGATTCTCGTCTCCGATGACGAGGGAACGGCGTGGCAAGATATTTCGGTGGTGCGGTGACATTGTTTCAAAATGGGCTTGCCTTATCCCCAGAGATGGTTAGAATATGTCCAGTGTGGGCTGTACGTCTTTTTTCCAACGTAAGCATTCTAAAAGTCGGCTCATGTTTAGAACAAATGCAGACGTAATCTAGCCCTCACCCCAACTCTCTCCCACAGGGGGAGGGAGCAGCTTTTCCCCTCGCCCCCCGGGAGAGGGGCAGGGGTGAGGGCGACCGCGCCAATATTTCCTGTTTGCGTTTGGATATTTGCACTTGTACTTGAGCCTAAAAGTCTATGAAGTTCCTGGCCAGTTTACACACCATCCGCCTCAGAAATCAACCCGGCCACTGGGTGCTTCTTTGTGCCCTCATTGGTTTTGGCCTGCGTTTGCAAAGGCTCGACTTTCAACCCCTCTGGGGCGATGAAGGTTGGAGCTTCTATTTTGCCGGGCAGTCGCTGCCGCAGTTGCTGGCTCTCACCGCCATCGACATTCACCCGCCGCTGTACTACATTGTGCTGAAATTGTGGCTGTGGCTCGCCGGGGTTGGGCCGGAGGAAGCACGCGTCTTTTCCGTTTTCACCGGCACGTTGCTGATCCCCACCCTGTACGGGTTGGGGCGTCGTCTGTTTGGCGATGCCCGGCCGGGCGTCGCCGGAGTGGCGGTTGCGGCGGTGATGCCGCTGGCCATTTACTACTCGCAAGAAGTGCGGATGTACCAGTTGGTCACGCTGCTGGGCGCGCTGTCGATCTATTGTTTGCGACGCTGGCAGGATGACCGTCGCCGCCGGTGGTTGGCGGCCTACGTTCTGGTTACCATGGCCGCGCTATATACCCATTATTACGCGGCCCTGCTGGTGCTGGGGCAGGGCCTTTATCTCCTGTTGCGTTACCTATTGGCAAAACGAGAATCAAAAAAATCTCTCCCCTCTTTTTCTCTCCTCGCTTCTCTGTCGCCTCTTCTCTGGGTTGGCGCGTTTTACCTCCCCTGGCTCATTTACCTGGGACCGCGCCTGACAAACTATGTGGCCAACAAGGCCGATATTGAAAGTTATATTCCTCTTGATATCGTCCGTTTCTTGGGCGATCACTTTGTGGCTTTCAGTATTGGCCACTTACCCAACAATTTACAGCAATACATTTGGGCCGCTCTGCCGTTTGTCATTGTGGCGGCCCTGGGTCTTATTGCCGTGGTTTCATCTGACCGTCCCCGGCGCTCGCTCTTGCTCTTCTATCTCTTGACGCCCCTGGCGCTGGGCTATCTGATCAATCTGGTTTTTCCTTTTACCCCGCCTTTTTTTGAGCGGACACTGCTGCTGGCCGCCCCGGCCTACTGGTTGTTGATTGGCGCCGGCATCATCTGGTTGTGGGATCGCCAATACCTGCTGGTGGGCACGTTTGTCCTGGCGATGCTGCTGGTAATCAATGTCAGTCTGATCGGTTTTTACACCATCCCCCGTTACCCCTACCAGGACTACCGTCCCTTGCTCAAAGACATTGCCGCCCGGGCTGCGCCTGACGATACGCTCCTGGCCAGCTATCAGTGGCAACTTGGTTATTATTATGCCTATCTTTCCTCCCCGCATGCCCGCTTGTTTGCAGTGCCCGGTTGGGGAGCAGGCTGGGCCGGCTCTGCCGGTCATGCCCAACTCAGGCGAGACCTGGCCAGCATTTTGGCCACATCGCCACGACTGTGGTTCCCGGCGCACCAAACTTTGGGTCACGTCTGGGAAAACGAGGCCGAAGCAGCTATGGCCGAACTGGGATTTCCGGCCCTGTTGGAATGGTATGGCCCCCAAACCAAACTGACCCTGGTCGGCGCGCCGCCGGACGCATTCACCCCTGGCCCCACGGCCAACTTTGCCGGTCGACTCTCCCTGCTGGCGGCCAGCGTTGGCAGCGAGCCGTCCGCAGCCGGGCGGGGCATTGTGCCGGTTGAACTCACCTGGCGCAAGGAAAACAGCCTGGGCAGCAGCCATCTGGTCAGCCTGCGCCTGGCCGGTGCCGAGGGCCGCACCTGGGCCATCCGCGACAGCCATCCCCGGGCCAGCCAGACCTTTTTTACCGATCTGGCCATCGGCGACACCCTCATCGATCGGCACGGCCTGCTTATTCCCGCCGGAACTCCGCCGGGCCGGTACCGGCTGCTCTTGAGCATCCGCCGCGTCAGCGACGCCCACCCTCTTGACCTGCTCGACACCGAGGGCCAGCCGCAGGGGGTCGAGTTGGAACTGGCCCAGGTAGAGGTGGTTGACCCCCAGCCACCCGTCGGCATCGCGGCTCTGCCGACACAATTCAATGCGGACACCAGCTTTGGCCAGGCAGCGCGACTGGTGGGATACAGCCTGGGCAACCGTCCTTTCAAAGCAGGCGAGACGTTACCCCTGACTCTTTTCTGGCAATCGCTGGCCGACCGGCCTGGACCGCTAGCCGTTGCCGTTCAATTGCAAGACAAGGCCGGACAGCCTGTGGTTACGTATCAACGAGATCCCATTCGCCCCAGTACCGACTGGCAGCGCGACACCCTCCTGCGCGATCCGCACGATGTACCCCTGCCACCGGCCCTGCCTCCCGGCGAATATCACCTGGCCGTGGGACTGGTCACGCCGAATCAGGGCTGGCTATCCTCGGATGGCAGCAGTCCGTTGGTTCTGACCACCGTCACCACCATCGACCGCCCCCATCTCTTTGAGCCGCCCGAGGCCCAAATTGCCCTGGACGTGAATTTCAGTGATCAGGCCAAACTGATGGGCCTCGACCTGCCCCGGTCTCACGTGAATCCCGGCCAGCAGCTTCCCCTGACTCTCTACTGGCAGGCCATTGGCCCGTTTGAGCGGAATTGGTCTGTGTTTGTGCATCTGTTAAATGATCACGGCCAAATTGTGGCGCAGCAAGACCAGATTCCGGGCGGGGGACAATTTCCCACCACCGGCTGGCTGGTTGATGAGTATCTTACCGACCCCTACAATTTACTCATCCCTGCCGACACCCTGCCGGGCCAATATTGGCTGGAAGTTGGCCTGTACAATGCCAACGACTTCAGCCGCTTGCCGGTCATAAAGGCAGGAGAGATTATGGGCGACCACGTTATTTTGGAAAGCTGGCCGATTACGGTAGAATAGACTTCACTATGGAACGCACCAACGAACAATGGCTGGCACACCTCGATGATGGCAGCCTACACCAGGCCGAAGCAATTGAAGATTTGCGCCAGTATTTACAACGAGCGGTAATGGTTTATCTTCGCTCTCGCAGCGATTTGAGCCATCTGGCCGAAAGCGAGTTGCAGCACATGGGTCAGGATTATGTTCAAGATGCCTTGCTCAAAATCCGGACCGGTTTAGACTCCTTTCGTGGCAAAAGTAAATTTACCACCTGGGCCGCCAAAATTGCCGCCAATCACACCATCAGCGAGTTGCGTCGAGCCAGGTGGCGCGATCTATCCCTGGATGCTATCACCGAAACCGGCACATCGCTGCAAGAAGTTCTGGCTTTTGACTCGGGACCTGGCAGTAATCCCGATTCCGAAAGCGAACGGCGGCATGTGTGGCAGGCCATTACTCAAGTGGTTAACCATGATTTAACCGACCGCCAACGCCAGGTGTTGATGGCGGTCCGCATCGACGATATTCCTATGGCCGAAGTGGCGCGCCTGCTCGATACCAATATCAATAACATCTATAAATTATTGCACGATGCTCGTCTCAAATTAAAGCGAGGCTTGCAGCAGTTAGGATGGGACCCGGCCTATATTTTGCGCCTGTTTAGCGAAGATGAGTAAGAATGCCCCACCGTCCCACGTCTAATAAGATAGAAGCCGCAAATGGAGCAACAGAAATGACCCAGCCAGTGTGGCAAACAATCCTAAAATCGGCACTTGAAACCGAAGAAGACGAAATCGGTTGCCAGGAATGTTACGACCTGTTGGATGAGTACACCGAAATGCTGATAGCGGGGGCTGCGCCATGCCAGGTGATAGCATTGGTGCAACAACATCTCAAACAGTGTCCAGATTGCAGCACTTTGTTTGAGAGTTTGATCACTATGATCGGTTCGGTTGATCAGCCCTGGCCCTGTGATCCGTCGGTGTAATCGGTCAGTTCGTTCCCAAATCCGGCTGGTCGAGTCGGAATAAGGCTGTAGAAATCTTTGGCGCCTTCACACTGTAATAAAATTACATGTAAGATTAAATACAAAAGGAGCGCCTGGCGGCGCTCCTTTTTTGTCGCCTTTTTTGACAATGCAATTAAGGGCAAAGTTAAAAGGTAAATAGGCGACAGCCAACCCGGTCTGTCGATGGTCGCTCCATCCGCATAGAACGGCTTGACTCTGTTACTATACCCGATGGACGGTAAAATTGCAAGGGTAAATTTGGGGGATGCATTTCCCTCAATTATTGGTGACAACCAGCATGCTTTTTGAATTTCCGGCCAATCATTCTATAATGAACCTATGCCCACCCAAGTTTTGACCACCAAATTATATATTCCTCCACCCCGCCCCGAGTTGGTGCCCCGGCTTCGCCTGCTGGAACGACTCAACCAGAGCTTGCAACGCAAACCAAGTATCGTCCTCATCTCTGCCCCGGCCGGATTTGGCAAGACAACCCTGGTTGGCGATTGGTTGCGGCAAATCGACCTGCCGGTAGCCTGGCTCTCTCTGGACGATGACGACAATGACCCGATTCGTTTCCTAATTTATTTCATTGCCGCTCTGGAAACCTTGCAGCCGGACTTTGGCGCAGACATCCGGGCCTTGCTGCAATCACCTCAACCGTCACCCATCAAAAACGTTCTCACAATGCTTATCAATGATATTGCCGCCATCTCCACCGATTTTATCCTGGTTCTGGACGACTATCACGTCATCGAGCAGCCAACCATCCACGAGGCGCTGGTTTTTCTGGCCGATCATCTGCCCGGGCCAATGCAGTTGGTTATTGCCAGTCGGGCCGACCCACCCTTGCCATTGCCGCGTTTGCGTACGCGTGGCCAACTGATTGAACTTCGCGAAGCCGAGCTGCGCTTTACCCTGGCTGAATCCACCCAATTTCTCAACCAGGTTATGGGCTTGAACCTGACCACGGAAGACGTAGCAGCCCTGGAAGCCCGCACCGAGGGCTGGATTGCCGGACTACAACTGGCCGCGCTGTCAATCCGGGGTAGAGCGACCGAGCACGTAGCCGATTTTATCGCCGCTTTTGGCGGTAGTCATCGCCACGTTATCGACTACCTGGCCGAAGAAGTAATGAACCAGCAATCTCCAGAAATTCACAATTTTTTATGCCACACGGCTATTCTGGAACGGCTGACGGCCTCGTTATGTGATGCGGTTACCGGGCGGGCAGACAGTGAAACCATTTTGCGGCGATTAGAGCAGGCCAATCTCTTCCTGTTTCCCCTTGATGATCGGCGGGAGTGGTATCGTTACCATCGCCTCTTTGCCGATTTTTTGCGCAGTCACTTGCAACAAGATTTTCCTGATGGGGTGGCCGACCTGCATCGGCGTGCCAGCCGGTGGTACGAACAGAACAGGTTAGTTGCTGCGGCCATTGAGCATGCTTTGTTGGCCCAAGATTTCGAGCGAACGGCGCAATTGATTGAAAAAGCAGCCGATGTTATCCTGATCCGCAGCGAGGTAGCCACGTTGCAGGGTTGGCTAGAAGCGTTACCGGACGAGGTAATACGGGCCAGACCTCTGCTCTGTGTTTACCATGCCTGGGCCTTGGTTCTAAACGCCAGCCCTATTGAAACTGCGGAGGCGCGGCTGCAAGACGCTATTGCCGCCGAAGCGGCCGGCTCGGTTTCCGGTGAAGTGCTGGCTTTTCGGGTGTGGCTGGCGGCCTTGCAGGGAGACACGCACTTTACGCTTGACCTGTCGCAACAGGCGCTGAAACTGCTACCGGAGAATAGCCTGTTTATGCGTAGCATTGTGGCGGCCAGCGTGGGGTTGGTTCACGTTTGGGGGGGCAATATCCCGGCGGTAACCGAAGCTTTTACCGAAGTTGTTCGGGTGGGCCAACAAACCGGTAATGTCATTGTTACCGTTCTGGCCCAATGCCGGCTGGCTCAAACGATCATGATTGAAGGACGCTTTCATCAATCAAAGCTATTGCTGCAACAAGCCCTGGATTGGGCCAAGGATAAACAAGGCCGTCTGCGGCCCATTGCCGGGGTGGCCCTCACGGGTTTGGGCTGGCTCATGATGGAGTGGAACGAATTAGCAGAAGCCGAGCGGCAAATCAGCAACGGGATCGAGTTGACTCGCCGCTGGTCGGAGGCCGCTTGCTTGCAGGGGTATCTTGGCCTGGCCTTGGTCAAACAGATGCAAGGCGACTCGGAGGGGGCCGATGAGGCCATTCTGAAAGCCCGGCAACTGGCGGAAAGATTTGACGCGATGCAAATTGACGACCAGATGGTGGCAATCTACCAAGCACGTCTGTGGATAGCACAAGGCAATGACTTCCCTGCTCGTCTGGAGGCTGCTGCCCGCTGGGCCAAAGAACGAAACCTGACCAGGGAGGTCAACCTGCGGGAGTTAGAAATCGAGGCTGAATTCTCGCCCTTCCTTCGCGCCATAGAATATCTGGTGGTAGCCCGGCTATTCCTGGCCCAAGGCCATCCGGAGGATGCCCTGGCCGTCCTTACCTCTCTTCTAAAAAAAACAGAAGCGGCAAGGTGGGTCTGGCTCACTGCTGAAATTCTTGTCCTCCAGGCTCTGGCCTACCAACAGCAGGGCCAGCTCCTCCGCGCCTTTTCGGTGCTGGAACAGGCTCTCTCCCTGGCTGAGCCGGAAGGTCTGAAGCGTATCTTTGTTGAAAACGGTCCCCCGATGGCCGAGTTGTTGGCAAAGCTGAAAATTGAAGGCGGAAGAGAAAAGGGTAAGGTCTCTTCTTCGTATACTGCATCGCTTCAGCCTTCAGCCTCTATTCCTCAACCTTTGGTTGAGCCGTTGAGCGAGCGGGAACTCGAAGTGTTACGCCTCATTGCCGCCGGTTTGTCGAACCAGGAAATTGCCAATGAATTGGTGGTAGCGGTGAGCACCGTAAAAACCCACGTCAATAACATTTACCGCAAACTCGACGTTTCTTCTCGGACACAGGCTGTAGCCCGGGGCAGAGAGTTGGAACTGGTGCAGTAAGACTCTTTGTTCCCGATGCCATTCAAACCAAAGCGATCCGGCACGGTAAGCTGGGCCTTGTGAGTAGTGTTTCGCGGCGTAAATAAGCCTATCATCGGCCTCCATGCCGCCCAGGTCGCTGAGATCATCCGGCACACCTCCACCCAACCATCTGTTCTCCACCCCTTCTATCAATCCTTTGGGGGATGACACTCCACCCTTTTTTATCATAAACTGATAACTCAGAAAGGGACAATTGTGACCGAGCCAATCTATTGTGAAATACGGGTGAAAGGCCACCTGTCGAAACAATGGAGCGCCTGGTTTGGCGGGCTGCAAATCGAAAATCAGCCCGACGGTCAAGCGGTGCTATCCGGCCCGCTTCTGGATCAGGCTGCGTTGTACGGCGTGTTGAACCGGATGCGTGATTTGGGGCTGGCGCTCGTCTCGGTGAATTGTGTTGAACGTAAAAGTGACCAGAATTAGTTTTATCAGCCGGTCTGGGCCTAACCCGTGAAATCCTTGTGCATTGGGCAAAAACTTCTGTTGGAGTATCCCTTTTTGGTTGCGGCCTGTCCACGTTAGGATGCCCTAACTTGCCAACTTTGCGTTGACGAAGAGGGTGTTGATTTGTTATGCTAACCTCAATACGACAAATACGATAGATACGATTTTTTTGCGATTTTTCGTAGCTTGGACTACGACTGTTCGTATGATTGCTCATATAACATATCTGATAGAGAATTAAACTACAGGACTTACGCATGTCATTCTGAACGAAGCTTGGAAGCGAAGGAAGCGCAGCGGCTGAAGCGGAGTGAAGAATCCCCAAAAATTCTATTGGCAAGTCCACGTTTTAGGGATTTTTCGCTCCCTCTGGTCGCTCAAAATGACATG
>JAFGNV010000023.1 GCA_016926805.1 Anaerolineae bacterium | reverse complement strand
GTTATTGTAGGCGGCCCCATGATTATGGGCTGGCATCGAGGAGCAATGGCTTTTGTAGAGCAGCATGCGGAAACCCTGAGCCGGATACCAGTGGCTTATTTTTTCACCTCTTTGAACCTGACCAGGACGGATGAAGAAACCATCGGCTCAACCGCCCTCTATCTCGATCCTTCACATGGCACAACCCCAAAGGTCGCCGGGAAGTTGAGTTTTAAAGAAAAATACACCCTGCCCGCCAGTTATCTTAACCCGGTTCTGGAGAAAGCGCCCCAGGTTAAACCCCTCAGCGCCGCCTTTTTGGCCGGCAAATTGGATTACAGTAAGTTGGCACCCTTCGGATGGCTGTTTGTGAGGATCATCATTAGAGGAAAAGAGGGTGATTTTCGTAATTGGGAGGCAATTCGCAGTTGGGCGGCAAGTCTGGGCCAGGTGTTAACCAAGAGTTAGGGTATCGGCTTCTTCAAAAAGGACAATCATGAAAGTGCTCATTATCTCTTCAAACACCTTACCTGGCGCCTCTCCGTCCGGCCCGGCTTACGTGGCCGGCGCTGTACGTGAGGCCGGACACCTTGTTGATGTCTATGAAAATCTGTTTGCCGCTGAATCAACCGGCTCATTGGCCGCCAAGCTGAACAATTTTCAGCCGGATGTGGTGGGGATTTCGATTCGGCTGGTGCATGGTGATATATTGGATGCGAAGGCTGCGTGGGGCACCCGGCATCTAGACCTGCGTCCTCGCGTTAAAGAAATTGCCGAAGTAATCCGCCAAAACTCTAAGGCCAGGATTGTATTGGGCGGGCCAGGTTTCAACTATTACGCCTATGATTGGCTGGATTATTTGGACGTAGATTACGGCATTTGCGGCGAAGGCGAGTTATCCTTTCCGCTTTTTCTCCAACGCTTGGCGCAGGGCAGTGATATCTACACGGTACCAGGCTGCGTCTTCAGAAAGGACGGGCGCATTGAAGCCGTTCCGCCCCGCCGGGTAAAAGATTGGGAGGATATGGCTCTGCCAGCTTATGATCTCTTTGATCTGGAAAAGTATGCCGAGTACAAAGTGGACCCGGCCATCTTTACCAAACGCGGTTGCGCCTTTGCCTGCACCTACTGCCCGTACAGTAAATTGGAAGGCAAGCGTTACCGGTTGAAATCACCAGAGCGGGTGCTGGCCGAAATTCGTCATATTCTGGCGCATACTTCAAGCCGGCAAATTATGTTCTGCGATAACAGCTTTAACGTTCCTGGGCAGCACGCAAAAGCTCTTTGCCACGCGTTTATTGACGAGCAACTTGATTTTAGCTGGGGTACCGGCGACCTCAAACCGATTGGCGTCACCCCTGATTTTTGCCGTTTAATGACAGATTCCGGCTGCTTCTATGTGAATCTTGCCATCGAATCGGCCTCTGCGACAATGCTCCAACGTATGAAACGCGGCTACACCGTCCGGCAAGTCCGCGAGTCGCTGGATGCTCTGAGCCGGTCGAAAATTCCTTTTGGCGCTTCGGTCATGTTCGGCGCTCCTGGAGAAACGCCCGAAACCATCACCGAAACCCTGAATGTGTTGAACGATTATCACTTTCCGGGTGGCGTCTGGGTTACGCTGGGCGTTTATTTGTGGACGGACTGCCAGGATATTGTGGCCGAGGCCCGCCAAACTGGATTCCTCCAAGATGATAAAGAACTGTTCTCAGGGGCAGTTTATCTTTCACCCAACCTGCCCAAGTTTTATCTTGAAGAACTGTTAGCGGCGCTGCGGGCCAGGCCGGGCTATAAGGTTCAGTTCAACAAACCGAGTGAGCAATGGACGCTCTAATCGTCCGATGTATTGCATCTCCATAGCCATCTATCGAGTCAATTCAGCCATTCGTTGCTCTCACCTCTTCCCTTTTATGTGGTCAACAGATATTATAACCTCCAACCCTGACACCCTTTGTCAAAAAGAGTAAGTTTCTGTAGATCCAAATTTATCGTAGGGCGCATCCCTATGCCCGCCCACTGATAACTGTCTTCCAAAGTGTCCCAATTGCCCGGACAGATAAGACGTGCTAAGATTACGCCTCATCAACAAGAGGAGAGAATCACCATGAAAGCCGTCTTGTTTTATGCGCCGGGCGACATCCGCTTTGAGGAGATTGACCGGCCCCAGGCCGGGCCGGGCGAGGTGGTAGTAGAAATCAAGGCTGCCCTCACTTGCGGCACCGACTTGAAGACGTATCAACGCGGTCACCCACTGATTATTAGAGAAATCCCATCCGTGTTCGGGCACGAGCTGGCCGGGGTCATCGCCGAGGTGGGCGCCGGGGTGAAAGATTTTGCGGTGGGGCAGCGGGTGGTCGCCGCTAACTCGGCGCCCTGCAACCGCTGTTTCTTTTGCCAAAAAGGTCAACTCAGCCTGTGCGAGAACCTTGAATTTCTGAACGGGGCCTACGCCGAATTCATCACCATCCCGGCCCGGATCGTCAAAAAAAACCTGCTGCTTATTCCTAATGGAGTAACGTTTAGACAGGCCGCCCTCACCGAACCCCTGGCCTGCGCCATTCACGGCATCGAGCGATCAGAAATCAGATTGGGCGATACGGTCTGCGTAATTGGCCAGGGTCCCATTGGCCTGATGCTCACCCGGCTGGCTAAACTCAAAGGAGCCAGGGTTGTGGCAGTTGACCGTAGTCCTTTCAGACTGGAAAAGGCGGGGCAACTGGGGGCAGACGAGATAATGGATGTTACTTCGGTCTCGGACCCGGTGGCGGCAGTCCGCAGTTTAACCTCTGGGGGGCGAGGCGTGGATGTGACTATTGAGGCCGTGGGTTTGCCGGAAACCTGGGAACAGGCTATCGCTATGACCCGTCCCGGAGGGCTGGCCAACCTTTTTGGAGGGTGTAAATCGGGCACGCAGATTAAGGTCGATACCCAGCGGCTGCATTACGACGAGTTGAAGATCATCGGCGTTTTCCATCACACCCCTCGCTACATTCGCGCCGCCCTGTCCCTCATCGCCAGCCGACAGATCGAGGCTGAAACCTTGATCACCCACGAGATGCCATTGGAACAACTGAAGGCAGCCCTCCAATTAGTGGCCAGCGGCGATGCGCTTAAAGTTGCCATCACCATTTGATGGCTGTGTGGAAGAGGAACAATTAGGTTTTTGTGTATTATTCCGCCCAAGGAGAAAAACTAATGAAAGTTGCCCGATACTACACCCGGCAAGACATTCGGGTAGAAGAGATGCCGGTACCCAAAATAGGGCCGGGCGAGATTTTGATTCAGGTAAAAGTCTGCGGGCTGTGCGGCAGTGACCTGATGGAGTGGTATGTCAAAACAAAGGCGCCCGAAGTTTTGGGACACGAGCCGGCCGGAGTGGTGGCTGAAGTTGGCGATGGGGTGACCGAATTCGAGGTCGGCGACCGGGTTTTTGTGCACCATCACGTGCCCTGTTTTACCTGCCATCACTGTATTCGCGGCCATTATACGCTCTGTGCCACCTTTAAGGCCACTCATCTCGATCCGGGCGGTTTTGCCGAATATCTCCGGGTGCCCACCCTGAATGTGCAACGAGACGTGCTTAAACTTCCATCCGATATGTCATTTGAGCAGGGCAGCCAGATTGAGCCACTGGCGACGTGCATTAGGGGCATTGAGCGGGCCGGCCTTCAGCCGGGAGACACGGTTGTAGTAATTGGCGCCGGGGTGACCGGCCTGATGAATATGCAACTGGCCAATATCTACGGCGCGGGAAGGGTTATCGTCACCGATTTCTCGCCGTTCCGGTTGGAGATGGCCCGTCGGTTGGGAGCAGATCATGTTATCGATGCCCGGGAAGATGTGCGGAACGCCCTCACGGAATTGAACGAGGAACGCAAAGCCGATGTAGTTATTGTCACGGCCGGCAGCATTAAGGCAATGGAGTATGCTCTGACTTTAGCCGGGGGTGGGTCAACCGTTCTCTTTTTTGCGCCATCGTCGCCGGAGGAGACACTCTCGATCAGCCCACACCAGCTTCTGTTCTCGGAAATCAGCCTGGTTTCCACCTATTCCTGCACCCATATCGAAACCAGACAGGCCCTCAAGCTGATCCAAGGGGGGCGGGTGAACGTCGAAGAACTTATTACCCACCGGTTTGATCTAAACGGAGTTGGCACAGCAATCAATCTGGCCGCCCAAGCCGGGGAGTCGATGAAAATTCTGATTACACCCTGATCACAACGATCTCCCGCCAAATATTTGGCAAAGAAATGAAAAGTGGCCACCCAATTTCTCAGGTGGCCACCCGGCAGACGACACCTCAACGTGGGTCGCCAGAGTATTTTTTTGAAAAAACTGCTTACAAAGTAAGCGATAGCGTTTTCAAGCTTTGGCCAAGGGAAATCAAAGCATTACCAAGATTCTGCAGCATCCGCATCTGGAACCCGGGTTGTTGAGCAGCTACTTGCCTGGCCAGCCGTTCTTGCGCTGCTTCTTTCAATAACTCTTGATAACGAAGAGTAGCTTCCCATGCCCTTAAATCTGTACCTTCCATTTTGTCTCTCCTTCTAAAAAGTAACAGGTATCTAAATCGACCTTGTTCGTTAAGCAGGGGGCATTATAGCAGAAGGATGTACAAAAAGGATGTAACCAGCGTAGAATTGGCGTGTAATTACCACTTAAAAGCTACCAATTCTGTTTAAAAGCTATCCGGCTGAGGTTCCAGGGTAAACATATACCCTACACCCGTAATCGTTTGGATAAAACACGGCTGTTCGGGGTCAGGCTCCAACTTACGGCGGAGACGACTGATCAGACCCCGCACCAGGTCACGGTCGCCGCCGCCGTTATAGCCCCAAACCCGGTCAACAATGGTATCGGCGGGGAGAACCTGCTCGCGATTGGTCATAAGTACGTATAGCAGCCGAAATTCAAGATGAGTCAGGCGTCGTGGTTCCTGTCCCGCTACAGTCACGGTTCGGGTTGAGGGGTTCAGAGTTATTTCGTCCAGTTCAAGAGAAGTCAAAACAAAGGCCGGAACCGTTTCAGATCGTCGCAGAAGCACCCGAGCATAATTGGCCAACACCCGGGGTGATACTGGCCGTTCCAGCACCAAATCAGCCCCAGTGGTCAGCATGGCACACAGACTTTCTTCGGGAAGGGCATCGGCAATGGTTAACAGTGGTACCTGGGTTGTGGCCCGGACATCAACCACTTTTTTCATCAGAACGGTGTTATCATCCGCAGCCAGGATCACCAGTTCAGCCGAGTCCTGGGGCCAGTTTTCCAGAACAGGTTCCAGTTGTAAACTAACTGTCACCTCCAGTCCAATGTACCCCAAGATTGTCTTGAGCAAATTACCTTCATCAGGGTCATCAGCAAAAATAAATGCTTTCATGGAGAGCCTCCTTCCATCCGACATCATCAACCAATTATGAACAGGAAATCTGTAATGTCAAGTAAATACTGAGATTATGCCGAGATTATGGCCTAATTTGAACTGACTCACCAGCGCCGGTTTGCCACTCTGACCGATTTCAGGCAAAATGAAGCCCGATTCCGGACACCGATTCCAGTAACCAGAGGAGGGACATGGTTAACATCAGAGCTTTCCGGGGGATACGCTACAACCCGGCCAAAATTCCCAATCTCTCGGCAGTTGTCAGCCAGCCGCACGACCGCATTCGCCCTGAGTTGCAGGATAAGTATTATGCCCTATCTCCCTACAATATCGTTCGCGCGGTTAAGGGTAAAGAATGCCCAACCGACGATGCGTCGAATAATGCCTATACCCGGGCCAGAGATACGTACCGACTCTGGCTACGCGAAAGTATTTTAACCCAAGAACAAACTCCGGCGTTGTATGTGACCCGTCAAACCTTTCCTCTGCCGGATGGCAGAATCAAGACTCGCCAGGGATTGATGGCGGCCCTGGCCGTGACTCCCTACCAGGACGGCATTGTTTTGCCACACGAGCGAACGCTACCCAGGTCAATGGCCGACCGGGTTAACCTGATCTACGCCACAACCGCAAATTTTGGGGGCGTCTTTATGCTCTATGCCGGAGGAGACGTCAACGAGCTATTGAATCCGACTATCGAGTCAAGTCCGCCGTCTGAATTCCGTGAACTTTTTGAGGATGAAGTTATCCAGCAATTCTGGGCCGTCACCAATCCGGATGTGATTGCGGCGGTAGTCGAGGCAATGGCGGCTAAACCCAACATTATCATTGCCGACGGCCATCACCGTTACGAGACAGCGGTGGATTATCGTCGAGAAATGCAAGCCCGATATCCTGACACGCCTCCAGAGACCGGTTTCAATTACCGCCTGGTGACCCTGGTGAGTATGGATGATCCCGGCCTGGTGATTTTACCCACCCACCGGCTCATTCACGCCAACAAACAAATGAGCCAGACTGAAATCTTCGACCGGGCTAAGGAGTATTTCAAGATAACGATTCTGCCCGACCGGACCGCCCTGGAAACAGCCCTGGCCGATAATCAACGCAATTCGCAACCGGGCTTTGGTTTTTTCGATGGCCAGTATGCGCTGCTCACCTTACGCAGTTCCACGGTGATGGAGGATCTGCTACCGGGGCACATCCCCGAATGGCGTTTGCTCAATGTCACGGTGGCGCACGAACTGTTCATCGAACGGGTGCTGGGAATTGACAAGCAGGCCGTGGCTATTAAAGAACAGGTGGAATTTATCCGTAATGCCGACCGGGGCTTTGCCACGGTGAAGGAGGGTCAGGCGGCATACCTGTTACTGATGAACCCCACCGGCATCAAAGAAGTACGGACTTGCACTGCGGCCGGTGAGCGCATGCCCCAAAAATCCACCGATTTTTATCCCAAAATGCTCAACGGGTTGGTAATCTTGCCGGTGGGGCCGGAGGATCGGCTGTAGAAATAAAGAACAGGATTTACCGGATTAACAGGATTTAAGGTATACTCAGGTAGAATAGTGTTCAAAAATCAAAAGGATTTAGAATGCCCATATACGAGTACGAATGCGCTGCCTGCGGCGAACGGTTTGACAAATTGATCCGGTCCATCAGCCAAACACTGCCGGAGATCGAGTGTCCCGCCTGCCACAGCACCGAGGTGCAGCGATTAATCTCGGCGCCGACCATTCGCGCCAGCGGCGAGAGCGGCGGCGACGTGACCGCTGACAGCGGTCACAATTCTGCTGCTGCCCCACCCATTATGGGCCGCAAAGAGTTGAGAGCCGCCCAGGAGAAAAAGAAACAACTCCGGGAACAGGCCAAATATGGCGATTAGGTTTCCCTTGACTCCATCTCGCCTATGTGTTACAATGCCCCCATACTAAAAACGTCGATCGAGACGAGTACGCGGCCGCAGACGTGCCAGAGAGAGCGGGTCACCGGCTGAGAACCCGCTTCACCGAGCGCCGCCGAAAACCCCTCGAGAGTGAACCTGTGAACGCCACGTGGAACGATAACCGTTCCGCCGCCAGTATCAGGTTCCGGTTAACCCCGTTATCGGTTGCCAATGAGGACAGCGGCTAATCAATAAATCCGCTGTTGAATTTGGGTGGAATCGCGTGGAATCAGACCTCTCGCCCCAAAATGGGTGAGGGGTTTTTATTTAAGGAGAAGACACCGATGAGTAAAGCAGATTATCAAAGCTCACAATTGTACAAAATTCGCCACAGTTTATCTCACGTGATGGCGCAAGCCGTACTGGAAATGTTTCCCACCGGTAAAATTGCCATTGGCCCGCCCATTGAGGACGGCTTTTACTACGACTTTGACCTGCCGCGGCCCCTCACCCCGGACGACCTGACCAACCTCGAAAAACGGATGCGCAATATCGTCAAACAAAAACACACGTTTCACCGCCGGGAGTTGAGCGCAGCAGAAGCCAAGGAACTATTTGCCGACCAGCCCTACAAAATCGAGCTAATCGAAGGATTGGAAGCCGGCGGCGTAGACGAGTACGGCGAACCCACCGACGAACCACCCGTCATCAGTACCTACAAACACGATACCTTTGAGGATTTGTGCAAAGGCCCCCACGTTGACCACCTGGGTCAGATTAACCCTAACGCCTTCAAACTGCTCAAAACTGCCGGGGCCTACTGGCGCGGCGACGAAAAGCGGCAACAATTGCAGCGTATTTACGGCACCGCCTGGGAAAACCCGGAAAACCTCCAAACCTACCTGCACCGGTTGGCAGAGGCCGAAAAGCGCGACCACCGGCGGCTGGGCAAGGAGTTGGACCTGTTCAGCACCGAGGCCGACATGCTGGGCGGCGGCCTGGTGCTGTGGCATCCCAAGGGCGGGTTGATGCGTCACCTAGCCGAAGAGTTTTGCCGCCGCGAACACCTGGCCAAAGGGTACGATCTGGTCTACTCGCCCCACATCGGCAAAAGCACGTTGTGGGAAACCAGCGGCCACCTGGACTTTTACCAAGACTCGATGTACGCGCCGCTGGACATCGAAGGCCAGGCCTATTATCTCAAGCCGATGAACTGCCCGTTCCACATTCTGATGTACAAAGACCGGCTGCGCAGTTACCGCGACCTGCCCATCCGCATGGCCGAGTGGGGTACGGTGTATCGTTTTGAGCGCAGCGGGGTACTGCACGGCCTGTTGCGAGTGCGCGGCTTCACCCAAGACGACGCCCACCACTTTGTCCAGCCCGACAAAATGCCGGAGGAGATTGACTTTGTGCTGAACTTCTGCTTGCACATCCTGCGCAGTTTTGGCTTTGCCGACTTTCAGGCCTATCTCAGCACCCGGCCCGAGGGCGACAAAGCTGTGGGCGATCCGGCCCAATGGCACGACGCCGAAAAAGCTCTGGAAGCAGCTCTACAGCGGGCCGAGATCCCCTACGACATCGATCCCGGCGGCGGGGCGTTCTACGGCCCCAAAATTGATCTAAAAATCAACGACGCCCTGGGCCGCGAGTGGCAACTCAGCACCATCCAGTTCGACTTCAACCTGCCCGAACGCTTTGATATGACCTACATCGGCGAGGACGGCCAGCCGCACCGGCCCTACATGGTCCATCGCGCCCTGCTGGGGTCGATGGAACGCTTCTTTGGCGTGTTGATTGAGCACTACGCCGGAGCCTTCCCGGTCTGGCTGTCGCCGGTACAGGCGGTGCTCATTCCCATCGCCGACCGACACGGGTCCTACTGTGAGAGAGTCGCCGAGCGATTAACGGCTGCCGGCCTGCGGGTCGAAGTTGACACGGGCAGCGAGCGCATGGGCAATAAAATTCGCCTGGCCCAGCAACAGAAAATCCCCTACATGCTGGTGGTAGGCGATAAGGAGCAAGCGGCCAATCAGGTGTCTGTTCGCCTGCGTAGCGGCGAGGATTTAGGCCCCCAGGATATTGCCGCATTTGAGAAGATGGCGCTGGAAACGGTCAAAAATAAAACGTAAGACATGCGCATTTTGCATTGTGTAGATCAGATACCCAATACGTAATACGCAATACGTTTCCTGGTATACCAAAACTTCACGCCTAAAGAGGTTTTATGAGTAATCAACAAAACAACCAAGATGCCCAACTCTACCGAATCCGGCACAGTTTGGCTCATGTGATGGCCCAGGCCGTGCTGGAACTTTACCCCGAAGCCAAGCTGGGCATCGGCCCGCCCATTGACACCGGCTTCTACTACGATTTTGACCTGGGCCCGGATGAAGATGGTAAACCGCGCAGTTTTGTACCGGAAGACCTGGAACAAATCGAAAAACGCATGCGCCGGATCATTGCGGGCAAACATTCCTTTACCTACAAAGAAGTCAGCGCCGACGAAGCCCGCCAGATTTTCAAAGACCAATCCTACAAACTGGAACTCATCGATGGGCTGGCGCAGGGCAGCCTTGACGAGTACGGCAACGAAATCGAGACAAAACCGGTCATCAGCACCTACACCCAGGACAGTTTTGAAGACCTGTGTCGTGGCCCGCACATCGAGGCCACCCACCAGATTCCGGCGGATGGGTTCAAGCTGACAAGCGTGGCCGGGGCTTACTGGCGCGGCGATGAAAACAACGCCATGCTCCAGCGCATTTACGGCACCGCCTGGCCCAACAAGAAAGAACTCAACCAGTATCTACAAATACTGGAAGAGGCCAAAAAACGCGACCATCGTAAGCTGGGCAAAGAGTTGGAACTCTTTATTTTTGACGAAGACGTAGGACCGGGCCTGCCGCTGTGGCTACCCAACGGCGGCGTTATTATTGATGAGTTAGAAAAACTGGCCAAAGAACAAGAAACTAAACACGGTTATGACCGGGTCCGCACCCCACACCTGACCAAAGAAGACCTGTTTTTGCGCAGCGGCCACCTGCCCTACTACGCCGAAAGCATGTACCCGCCCATGGAGATGGAAGGCGTGCGCTACTACATCAAGCCGATGAACTGCCCTTTCCACCACAAAATTTTTGCCAGCAAACCCCATAGCTACCGTGACCTGCCCGTCCGGCTGGCCGAGTACGGCACCTGCTACCGGTATGAAAAAAGCGGCGAGTTGTTTGGCCTGATGCGGGTGCGCTCGATGCAGATGAACGACGCCCACATCTACTGCTCCGAAGACGACTTTGAGCAAGAGTTCATGGATGTTATCCAGATGTACCGGGAGTATTTTGAAATCTTTGGCATTGAAAAATACGTGATGCGTTTCAGTACTCACCACAAAAACGGTTTGGGCAAAAAATATATCGACAACGAACGGTTGTGGCGTAAAACCGAAGAAATGGTGCGCCGGGCGATGACCAACGGTGACGTGCCCTTTGTAGAAGTGCCGGACGAAGCAGCCTTTTACGGCCCCAAAATTGACGTGCAAATCTGGAGCGCCATTGGCCGCGAATTCACCCTGGCCACCAACCAGGTCGATTTTGCCGTGCCGGAACGTTTCAATCTGACCTTCATCAATTCCGAGGGACAGGAAGAGACGCCGTTGTGCATCCACCGCGCCCCGCTGAGCACGCACGAGCGTATGATGGGCTTTTTGATCGAACACTACGCCGGAAAATTTCCGGTATGGCTCAGCCCCGAACAGGCCCGGGTCATTCCTATCACGGCCGCGCACAACGAGTACGCGGTTCACTTGCAGCAGCGTCTGACCGACGCCGGGATTCGGGCTAAAGCCGACCTGGGGGCGGAACGGATGAATGCCAAAATCCGCCAGGCCCAACTCATGCAAGTGCCCTACATGCTTGTGGTGGGTGACCAGGAGGTCCAAAACGGTACCGTTTCCTTGCGCCGCCGTAACAACACCCGCCAGAACAACCTGACCGTAGCCAGCTTTATCACTACCGTGCAAAACCGCGTCACTACCCGCTCCGGGGAGTTGTAGCGCAGCTTCTGGCACCTTAAGCTCAATGAGAGCCCCAATCCTGCGCTACCCGGCGCGGGATTGGGGCTTTTTTTGTCACAAACTGACGACCCCCATCAATTCTGCCATTTTTCTCCCCCACTGTGGGTTGGCCAGTTCTCCCTCCTGTGAGGGGAATTAGAGAGGGGCTGCCGGGTTACATCAGAAGCTGCTGCAAAATGAATGATTTAAAAAATCACTAATGTTAGTCATTAACCATTCATAATTCACAATTCACTATTATCACGGGAGGAACAAAAATGTCGTTAAAAGTAACAGTTGTTGGTGTAGGAATGGTGGGCGAACAAATCGTCTCCATTCTGAAGGAGCGTAATCTGCCGATCGAGTGGCCGCCGCGCGTTTGCGCCACGCGGGAGCGGGTCGAAATTCTGGCCGGAGATAAGTACCGCGTAGAAGAGATCTCGCTCGATAGCTTTAACGGCGCGGATGTGGTATTGTTTGCCGGTAAGGAAGGCGCCAATGGGGCCAGCGTGAGTTGGCGTGCCAGGGCCACAACCGCCGGGGCCATTTGCATCGATAACGGCAAGGATTTCCGGCTGGCCCCCGACGTACCGCTGGTGGTGCCGGAGGTCAACATGGCGACCGTCGGGCCGAACCATCGTTTTATTGCCAGCCCCAACTGCTCGACCATCCAGATGGTCATGGTACTGGCACCGTTGCATCGGGCCGCGGGCGTCAAACGGGTGGTGGTGTCTACCTATCAGAGTGTCTCTGGCTGGGGCGTGCGGGCAAATCAAGAATTACTCAACCAGACTCATTACGCCTTGAAGTCGTTCAACGGCATCCCGTACGATCCCACGATTATGGCCCGGCCCATTGCCTTCAACTACATTCCCCACATTGACAAATTCTTTGAAAATGGGTATACCGGGGAAGAAATGAAGATGGTCTGGGAGACCCAGAGAATCATGAACGCCGACATCAAAATTTCCGCCACCACCGTGCGGGTGCCGGTGCTGGTCGGCCATGGCGAAAGCATTAATGTAGAAACGGAACGCAAATTATCTGCGGCTGAAGCGCGGCAACTTCTGGCCGATTTTCCGGGGATGGTTGTGCTGGATCAGCCCGACCCGGACAATCTCCGTAACGACCGCCGAGAAAGAACTTATCCCGTGGCCCAAGACGTCCATAAGCCGGAATACCGGGATGCTGTGCTGGTGGGCCGGATTCGCGAGGACCCGACCATTGAAAACGGGCTCAATCTGTGGTGCGTGGCCGACAATCTGCGCAAAGGCGCCGCGCTGAATGTGGTGCAGATTATGGAAGGGCTGCTTGAGCGAGGTTTACTCAACGGGCGAAGGCCGGCGTGGAGACAAAAGAACCCAACTTTGGCAATTGAAGTTTGATTTTACGCCGCCAGGATTGCATAATTAGTTTGTGGCTCATGTTAAATACGAATGCATGAAGGATTCTACCCCCTCTATTCCCCCGTTAACGGAGGGATTGGTAGCGCTTCCTTTCGATTCGGGGGAGATTGGAGAGGTATATACTCTGTTCAAAATTAAACACGATTTTGCACTTGTTCTGGATGTGAGCCAAAAGACATAATGCCCGTTGAACAGCAACTACTTTAATCATCACCTCCAGATTGCCCAAAACCGGTGGGGTAGAGGCAGCCTTGCCCGCAACGGGTGGCATCTGTATCGAGATGATCCTCGCTGGGTGCCGCCTTATTATCCCACCTTGCGTCAAGAACTGGAACCGGCTGGCAATCCTCATCTGGCCCGGCTGAATCCCCTGATGGTGAAAGTCGAGGCCCTGCCCCGGCGACGCGGTAATCCCGCTTATGCGGCCTGGGAGGGGGTTATGCTGGAGAGAACCGTGGCGACGGCCGTGGTTTTGGTCGACTCCCGGCGAACCGATGATACCGCTTACCTGGCCCTATTGCGCTGTGTGAACGATAGAGACTCCCTGGATTGCCTGGTGAATTATCTGATGGAACCACTTGCAGCCAGGGGCATTCACCGCCTCATTGGCCCCACCGGACTATCGCCGCATCTGGGCGCCGGCCTGCTGCAAGACCATTGGGACCGTCTGCCCCCCTGCACACGCCTTATGATCCCCCCTACATGCCCGAAATCGTGGGGCTGGTCATGCGCCCCTTTGCTCGTAGCCAACTCTATCAACTGGATATTCCGCTGGAACTCCCGCCCGCTCCGGCCAGACCAGCCAAACTTTTGCCCCTGGTACCGCATCGTCTCACCACCAACCTGCTACCTCTCCTGGCCGCCGCCTGTCCCACCTGGGCCGACTTTCCACCCCCGGACGCCGCAGAGACGGCTTTTCTCTTTCGCTGGGTGGGGCGCTGGCCGTTGTTCGGCTGGCTGGCCGAAGTGAATCAGCAACCGGTCGGTTTTATCCTGTTGCAACCAGACCTGGCCCCCTATTTGCGACGGGCCAAAGGCGGTCACAATCTTCTCTGGAGAGTGTTGCATAAATCGGCCTGGGCAGGCACACTCGGCGGGGTCAACGACAATTAGTCGGGAAAAAGTGGACAAGGGTGTTAAGT
>JAFGNV010000022.1 GCA_016926805.1 Anaerolineae bacterium | reverse complement strand
GTTACTGTATGACTTAAACTCTACGATATGCTGCCCTTTGAAATTGGACCAAAACTATACTATGGTCCGCTGTCGTGTCGCAATTAGAAAAGAGGTAAGGCGGCTGGCCGTGGGGTATTTCTACTATGGCACGCCAGGTTAACAAGCCCATAGGTTGAGGTTAATAACGTTAAATGGTCTGCAACCCAAAATTCCTAAAGGCAATTGTTAGTTTTTGTGCTATAATCTATATAGCAACAAGATGTAAAGAGCAGCAGCAAAAAGGAATCATAACGTGGACAACCAAATCCGAATTCTATCGATAGAAGACGATCCGGAAATGCGGGGGTTGCTCCAGCTTATCTTGGAGAGAAGAGGCCATCACGTGATGGGGGTCAAACGAGGTGAGCTTGGGCTGGAGTTGCTAAAAAGTTTGAAGCCCGACGTTCTCTTACTTGACCTGATGCTGCCTGATATTGACGGCTGGGAGATTTATCATCAAATGAAAGCTGATGAAGACCTGTCGCATATGCCGGTTATCATTATTTCGGCCAGAGATCAGAGACAAGATGCAGCGGCAGGTAATGAAGTAATTGGGAAGGACCGTTATCTACAGAAACCTTTTGACATTGAGCAATTGCTCAGTACAGTTTATGAGGTTATTGAAAAGCATCCCCTAAATTAGGTTGGTTTCAGTAACTGCACAAACACCCTCGTCAAACACGAGGGCGTTTTTATTTTTTCACTAAAGCAGAAGCGGGCGCTACTTTACCAGAGACCGCGCCGCCCGAGCCGCACCGATAATCCCGGCCTCGTTAAGCATCTGGGCCGGAACGACTTCGGCCTGGGTATGCAACAGGGGAATAAATTTTTCATGCTTTTTACTAACCCCTCCCCCAATAATAAACAAATCGGGGGAAAAGAGCGCCTCCAGGCGGCCTAAAAACTCGTCCACCCGGTCGGCATATTTGCGCCAATTCAAATTCTTTTCTTTGCGAATCCGGTCCGAAGCCCGATCCTCGGCATCTTTGCCGCGCACTTCTATATGACCAAATTCCGTGTTGGGAATCAGGTGACCATTGACAAAAATAGCCGTGCCAATACCGGTTCCTAAGGTGACCACAACCACCACCCCTGTGTGGCCCTTACCCGCTCCAAATTTCATTTCGGCAATACCGGCGGCGTCGGCATCATTGAGTAGAAGTACCGGACAGCCGGTTGTCTTTTGTAATATTTTTTGGCCGTTGGCGCCAATCCAGGATTTGTCAACGTTGGCAGCCGTATAAACCACCCCGTCTTTTATGACGGCCGGAAATGTACAACCAATCGGCCCTTGCCATTCAAAATATTTGGCAATTTCGGCCACCACCTCGGCTACAGCTTCCGGTTTGGAGGGCTGCGGGGTGGGGATTCGATGACGATCTGCCGCCAAGATACCTCTCTTAATATCAACCGGCGCACCCTTGATGCCGGAACCGCCAATATCAATGCCTAAGATTTCCATACTATGCCTCCTGACAATTGATTTTAACCTGAAACAACAACAGATGCAAGCAAAAATTTTGGGATTCCAAAAACAAAGTGGCTTGTCATGATTGTCTTCGGAAATAACCTCGCCTGAAGGAATAGTTTGGCCAGGCGTATAATATTTATGTTACCTATGCCGATAGACGATATTTGCTTATCTATCTGTGAAAATAAAACACCTGATTAGCCACATTTTTATAACGTTCGTCATTATTATGTCCATAATTATTGGCGGACTCTTTTCTTTTGGTCAGCCTGTTCTCACGATTGCGGCCCAATCCACCGGGGACCGTCTCCCTACCCGCACGTTATCCCCTTCACCTGCCGCCACGTTCACCCGCAACCCCACGCCTACTGCCACGCCTGCCCCCAAAATATGGGTTGGCCGGTTGGCGAGTAACACCTTGGGCGTCACCGAAGGACAGGGATCTATTTTTAGGGTCAAAGTAGATGGCCTGGTTGGCGTGCGCATTGAACTGCGCAGCGGCGATTACCTGATTGCAAGCGAGTCCGGCAGTAAACCGGAATATGGCCCCTACACGGCCGAATTTGCCCCGATTACCGCCGGAACGTGGACGATCACGGTACCCTCCCTGGGCGTCAGCCTGAATGTGGTCGCCGATAATTATAATCTGGCGGTGATTGAGTTTGTCCAGATACCTGTTCCCGAGGCTACCCAAGCCGGACAACCCACGGCCACCTCCACCGCGTTGGGCGGTCAAACCTGGGAGGGACGCCTGACCAGCAATACCATTGGCGACAGCGTACCGTTTGCCCGGCTGTTGGTACAAGTTGTTGGCCGCAGCAACCAGCCCGTGCAACTCTCTACGGTGGCTCAGGTTATTAACACGGCTAACACCGGACAAAAACCCGAAGAGTTAGGGCCGGATGTGGTTGAATTTACCGGCCTGACCCCGGGGAAATACATTATCGAACCCCTGGGCCTGAACGCTCGCTTTGAGGTAGAACTCAAGCCCAATATCGTCACCCGGGTTGAATTCTATCCCGTAGCCCTGCCAACCGCCACGGCTACCTCGCTACCACCAACAGCCACCTCCACCCCCGGCCCACCAACACACACGCCCACGCCAACCGCCACCCCAGTCCCCACCGATACCGCCACCCCTACCATAACGCCTATGCCCAGCCATACCCCAACCCCCTTGTCCAGTCCCACGCCGGTCACGCGTTGGCTGGGCGTAATTGCGGAACGACGAAATACAGAAGCCGGTTCATCAATTACAGTCAGGGTTTCCGGTTTGCAGGGGATGCCGGTCCGATTGCGAACCGTCAACGGCAATCTGGGTGGTGAAAGGCGCTGCATCACGGGCCAGGATGGCGGCGACCGGGATACGTGTGTATTCCCCAATCTTGCTTCGGGTCAGTATGTGATCACGCCAGAGGGTCTGGGATTGAGTTTGCCGGTGACTCTTTTTGATAAAGAAAGCGCAACCATTCTTTTTGACGTGGAGGTTCTGCCGCCGGGTATCACTGGCTGGCAGGCGCGGATACAAAAGAACACCAACCGCCCTCTGGCCGTTTCTAAAAATGAAGCCGTGATTAGAACTTGGGTGACAGGTCAGGTGGGGCAGGTTATTGCCTTGCGCTCGGTGCGCGGCACCGACCAGCTCTGCGAAGTGGTACCGAATCCCATTTTGGGCGGGTTGGTCTGCGAATTTAGCGCCCTGAGACCTGGGGTGTATTTGGTAGAGGCGCTGAACACCGGGGCCAGCCAGCAGCTTTTTGTTGATGGGATGGGTCTGGCCGAAATTGTGTTTGCCCCCAGCGCCACGTATGCTATCCAGGCAGGAACGCAACTCCCGCCACTGATGGGACAAGGCGCACTGCCACGCCAACCAACCGCCACGCCCACTCAAACGGCCTTAACCCAACTCATGCCAACGGCTACCTCAACGCCCGCACCAACTATTACCCCCACTCCCACTCCCGCCTTTGCCTGGCAGGGACGGGTGGCGGAAACTGTCAATGGGGTTATCGGCACCATTGGGGTGCGGGCCGCCGGGCTAAAAGACCATCCCGTCATTTTGCGCAGTGGAGGATGGCAAAGCTCACCTCAACTTACCGGCACCAAGCCAGAACTGGGCGATTATGCCACCGAATTTGGGGGGCTGGCGCCAGGGGAATACATCGTGCAATTGGTGGACTTAGCCGAACTCAGAGTGACCCTGGAGCCGGATCAATTTATGCTGGTAGAATTTCGATATGATTTTGTCGATCCAACGGGGGATTATTAGAGGAAAGAAATTAGTTCGACTATGTCACATTAGGATCTCAGAGGGAGGAATCTCCACTGATGGTTACAGTTTTGAAACTGTAACCCGATAATTAGCCAAGTTAACTCGACAAATGGTCGTTACGGTTGAATAACCGTTACGATCATCACGATCATCCTCACATGTGACATTGTAGAATTAGAAATGTGTAACTACTATTCCTCTTTTCTTTTCTAACTTCTGTCTCGTAGCTTTTAGCTGTCTTCCTGGGATTCCGTCTGGGCTTCCACTATCTCATTCTCGGCCGCTGTCTCTTCCTCTTCATCTTCATCATCTTCCCAGCCGATAATCCACACGCAGGCTCCGGCGAGTAGAATTGTCGTGATAATCAGAGCCACCCACTGACTGGCAGTGAAACCCACATCGCGGGCCGACCAAACCAAAATAATCACCATGCCAATAGCCAGCACAATCCACGAAGTGATTTGGGGATGATTGACCGCAAATTTTTTGACTGTTTCCATATTCTTCCTTTGTTAGCAAAATTCAGGACATTATAAAGCTTTGGCCAGAGCTTATTATATTTAGGCAATCCGAAATACGCAATACCCCACCCTCTTGAGTCACAACCGCCTCAAGAGAGTGTTGCATAAATCGGCCTGGGCAGGCACACTCGGCGGGGTCAACGACAATTAGTCGGGAAAAAGTGGACAAGGGTGTTAAGT
>JAFGNV010000216.1 GCA_016926805.1 Anaerolineae bacterium | reverse complement strand
CAGGAGCGCAGGCAGGTGACGTAATCCTGATCCAGGATTACGCCAGGCCAGATGTCTTTTAATAGCCTGGCCGGATAGTTAAAGGTGGCCAAATGCAGATTGGCTGCCGCCGCCCTCTGGAAGATTTCTTTTGATAAGTTAGAGATGTCGCTGGTCCGTTTGGCATGAGGCGCCCAAACCACAATGTCCAATTCCGGTTTGAGGATAGTTAAAAAACGGTGGTCGTTTGAGAGTTTGTGGTAAAGGGTTAAGGCCGCCTGGCGAGATTTGGCCAGGCCGGTCGCAAACTCGCCGCCGGGAATAGGCGGCAGCAGCCGGTGGGTGGCCCACAATGCTACCGCCGAAGCCCCGGCGCGGGAACACTCCAAACTGATTTCGCCCAGGTGTAACTCGGAAGAACTGAAGTAGGTGTAAGGCGAGTCGTGTTTGTAGAAGCGGCCCACGCCAGGGTCTTTGAACAAAACGCAGCCACAGCCATAGGGTTGCAGACCGTGCTTGTGCGGGTCAATCACAAGGGAGTCTACTTCGGGCAGCAGGTCATAGGTTTGGCGGGTGGGTTCATCCAGATTGCCAACCAGGGTAAAGTAACCGCCGTAAGCCGCGTCGGCGTGCAGACGGAAGCCGTACTTTTGGCGCAGTTCCAGTATTTCCGGCAGCGGGTCCACCGAGCCGGGGCCGGTGGTGCCGATGGTGGCCACCACGGTGCCCACATCGCCTTTGTCCAGGATTTTGCTCAGGGCGTCAATATCCATCCGGGCGTGGCTATCGCACGGTACAGCTTGAAAATCTAATTGCAGCACTTCCGAGATGCGGCGGTGGGTGTAATGCGCCTGCTCCGAAGCCACCGCCTTCAGCCCCGGCTTTAACCGCCCGGCAACCCACAGGGCCTCCAGATTGGCCATTGTGCCGCCGCCGGTAAGATGTCCTAAAAACTCTTTCCAACCGAATATGGCCGCCAGGTCGGCCACGGCCTCTTTTTCCATCTGAGAACTGGCGCGACCGCCGTCCAGGGCGTGGTTGTTAGGGTTGAGCCACAAGGCCAGCATATAGGCCAGCCGGGCCACCGGATGCGGCGGCTTGAGCATTTGCCCGGCATAGTAAGGATGGAAGTAGGGGTAGTTATCCTGCATTTTTGTGGCCACTTCCAGCAAGACATTGCTGAGGCGGTCGAGGTCAATATCGTTATCCAGTTCCGGCAGGGCGGCAAAGCCGGCCTCGAGTGTTTGGAGAGCCTCTTCCAGGAGGGTCAGGCTTTTAGTTTCGAGTTGCATGGGTTTCTCTCCTGATAATCGAAAAGGGAGGGTAAAAATGGAAAATAGGTGACAGTTACTTTTACCTACTAAATGTAGTGGCTTATTGAAACATTAAATTCAGTATTTAGCCCGTCAAGTGACTGTCACCTTAAATGGTTTAAAATTGGGATTTTACCAGACCTTCCAGAATGCGCAAGCGCGGGGTGGGATTAAACCACCTGTTTCGCATTTCTGTTTGGGCCGGGAGTGATCTATAATCACAGGTCAAAAGGAGATTCAGGCTTGAACGACCGCGAGCGCTTTAAGGCCACTATGCACTACCAGCCCCGGGACCGCGCCCCGATTACGGATTTTAATTTTTGGGATGAGACCCTGCCCACCTGGCGCGAGCAAGGCTTGCCCAAACATGTCAACCGGGCCAACAGCGCCGAGTTTTTTGGCATGGACTACAGCCTGGGCAGTGGGGCCGCCAATCCAATGGAGGTTGGGGTGGAAGTGATGCTCTGGCCGCCATTTGAGGAGATTGTTATCGAAGACCGGGGCGAGCGCGAGGTGGTGCAACAAGCCGACGGCGTGCGGGTGCTGCGCAACAAAGTGGCCGCCTCAATCCCGATGCACGTGGGCCATCTCCTGGTTGACCGCGACAGTTGGCGCCGGCACTACCAACCCCGCCTGAACCCGACCACGCCTGGCCGCTACCCGGATAATTGGGATGAGTTGATTAAAATCTGGACCAACCCCCATCGAGACCATCCGGTGTTTCTGCACGGCGGCAGTCTTTACGGCCGGCTGCGCGACTGGATGGGTGTGGAAAATCTCTCGCTGGTGGTGTACGACGACCCGGCCTGGTTTGAAGAGATGGTCACCACCGTGGCCGATTGCATCATCGGCGTGCTAACCCGCATTCTGGAAACGGGCGGGCAGTTTGACGGCTGCGGCATGTGGGAAGACATGGCCTACAATGCCGGGCCGTTACTGAGTCCCAGGCATTTTGCCCAATACCTGGTGCCGCACTATCGCCGTATTGCCGACCTGCTGCACCGGCACGGCGTGGACGTGATTTGGGTGGATTGCGACGGCAAAATTGACAGGCTGGTTCCCCTGTGGCTGGAGGCGGGAATCAACTGCATGTTTCCGGTGGAGATTGGCACCTGGGGCGCCGATCCCATCCGGTTTCGCCGGGAGTACGGTAAAGATTTACTACTGATGGGTGGCGTGGACAAGAATATTCTGGCCGGTTCTGAACAGGAAATTGAATGGGAAGTTGAGCGGTTGGCCCGGCTGGTGGAAGAAGGCGGTTACATTGGCTTCCCCGATCACCGCGTGCCGCCGACAGTACCGCTGAAGAACTATATGTTTTATCTGGAAAAAGTGCGCGACGTGTGGGGTCGCCAGATTGACCTGAAGCCAAGGGGGAGACTGGATGAATATCCGTGAACGATTAGAAGCGTTCTGGGCGGGCGAACGCCCGGACGAGATTCCCTACACGGTTTATCATACCAAATGGCAGGATGTTAAGCATGACTTGGCCTGGAAGCAAATGTTTGCCAATGGTCTGGGGGTGACCTTTAAGGAAGAACCATTTAAACAAGAGTGCCGGGGCCTTGAAGTACGGCAAAGTAATTTTATGGAAAACGGGGTTCATCGGCGGCGGGTGACCTGGCGCACGGCGGTGGGCGAAATCTCGGCTACCTGGGCCAACGACTGGCAGCAGGAGTATTGGCTCAAAACGCCCGCCGATTACCGGGTGATGACGCATATTGTCAAACACACCACCCTTACGCCCAGTTACGAGACATTTGGCGAGGCCGAAAAAGAGGTTGAACCTTACGGGGTCACTTGGTCTCTGCTGGGCCGGACGCCGTTGCAGGAAATCCTGGTTGACTACGCGGGCCTGGAAAATTTTAGCTTTCACCTGTTTGATTACGAGGCAGAGGTGCGGGAACTCTACACGGCATTGCTGGAAAACTTCCGGCGTAAGGTAGAGATTGTGGCCGAGGGGCCGGGACGCTTTGTTTCTAATTTGGAGAACTTCACCGCCGAGACCCTGGGGCCAAAGCGTTACCGGGAGTTTTTATTGCCGGTTTACCAGGAATGTTTCCCCATTTTGCAGCAGGCGGGCAAAATTGTGGGGTGTCATTACGACGGCCAGACGGCAAGCTGCAAAGACCTGATCGCTCGCGCGCCCATCGACCTGATCGAGTCGCTAACCCCACCGCCGGAAGGCGACCAGACCCTGGCTGCGTGCCGGACGGTCTGGCGGGACAAACTTTTCTGGTCCAATATCAATGTGTCGGCCTATCAATTGCCCCGGCGCGAGTTGCAGAAGCTGGTGCTGGAGCGAGTGGAGGAGGCCGCCCCCGATGGCCGGGGATTGGCGTTTGAAATCTCAGAAGTGCTGCCAGAGAACTGGCGAGAGTCAATCCCGATAGTTCTGGAGGCGCTCAAAGAGACTGGCTGAAGAGCTGACAGTAGTGGTTCAATTGTAAGTGATGAGATGTTTTTATTTTGCCCCCACCCCTGGCCCTTCCCCCAATTTGGGGGAGGGGAAAAAGATTAGCAAGACGTGGGCTGGTTGCCCCTTGCGCTCGTTTGATGATGTTCTGCATTACATTCGAGAGACAAAAACCCAGACTGGTCTGACGGCGCAAGCCCATCTTGTGACTAAGTACAGGATTTCATAAATACGTTCCGAGTAGAAATGCCATTTTTGTAGGGACAGAACATTGTTCTGTCCCCCCTACAAAACTCGGAACAAATTTTGCGCAAAATTGTACTGAGATCTATGAAACAGGTGTTAAGGTGCCGGACGAGCAAAGGGATGTTCTCAACATCGAATATCACGATGTGTGCCCGCAGTGGAACTACACGATTCGTCCCCGCAGTGGAACTACACGATTCGTCCCCGGTCCAATCCGGGATTGAATTGACCGATGCAGGAAGTTATATTTTTACAAATCCTTAGTCTTTCTCCCACCAGACCTTGATTTTGGCGTCGTCATCCTTATCGTGGTATTCTACCGTAACCTCGTGATAACCCGCGCCGACGTTGGCAAAGTAACCGCTAACGGCGCCGTCGTCCTCCCGGTAGCCGTCGGCCAGCAGCCAGCCGTCCAGGTAAATTTTCACCCCGTCCTTATCGTCGATTTCGGCAAAAAATTTGTAATCCCCGGTCTCGAAAAAGTAGGTGCGGCGCCAGCGAACGGAAAAATGGTCGCGGTTCATACCGTCGGCGGGCGCGCCCTGGCCCCAGTGGAAATCGAGATTTTCGTCGTAGCGAACCAGAAAGACCGGCTCTTGCCAGTCTGAGTTGTTGTAATATTCACCCTGCCACGCGGTGTCGCTGAAGCGGGTTTTTTCGGCCCACACTTTGATTTTGGCATGGCCGCCGGACTCGAAGTATTCCACCACCACCGTATGCAGACCCGGCCCAACGTCGCTAAAGTCGCCCACGTAGGGCACGCCCAGAAAGGTGTGCCAGGCGTCGATCACCAGCCAGCCGTCCAGATACAGCCGGAGGCCGTCGTCGGCTTCGGCAAAGAAGCGATAGTCTCCCCCTTCAAAAAAATCGATGACCTTGGTCCAGCGCACCGAGAAGTTGTCGGCCGGAATGCCAGGCGCGGGACTGTCCAGGATCCAGTTGAAGTCGAGTTCCGGGTCTTCCCGAATTAAAACCGGCTCGCCCAGCAGGCTGGGGTTATCGTAGTATTCGCCGCGCCAGGTGTCGGGTGGAGTCGTAGGCGAGGGGACAGGGGTTGGGGTGGCCGGGGAAGATGGGGTGAGGGTGGGGGTTGGCCGGGTTGGGGCGACGACGCCCCGGGCGATAGGCAGGGTAGCCGGATCCGCCTGGCAGTTAAGGCCGGCGGCAGCCAGCCAACCAACCTCCTGCTGACCGGTTTCGACCAGCAGCCATTGGCCGCCGGGCGAGCATTTGCGGGCTGAGACTACCTGGTTTGGCGGCAGAGTGGTGATGCGCTGGTAGTCAGCGCCAGGGCCTTCTCTCAAGGTCGAGGCATCTCCGCTTACCGTGCAGCGAATGGCGATGCTGGTTGGGCTGGGGGTGAAGGTGGGCAAGGCCAATATATCGCCCTGGCGGCTGAAGACGAGCGTGGCCGAAGGGGTGGGAGTGGGGGCGTCGCTTAAGGCGATGGGTTTGGTGGGGACGGGGCGGGGAGTAGCCGTGGGGCCAGGCGTTGGCGAAAGGGGCGTGGCAATTGGCTCAGGCGTCAGCCGGGCGGTGGGGGCCGGGGCGATGTCCGGGCTACAGCCCACCGCCAACACGCCGATCAGTCCGGCGCAACAGAGCCACTTCCAGATTTTTACGCGCTCGATCCACATGGTGGCGATCACCTCCCCACGTTATCTGCCTGTAGAAATCTTACCCGGCGGTAAGCCTGCCGCCAAATTTGGCCCATCTTATCACAGGGGGGATTAAGGGGGGACTAACGCGGCGATACTTTTCTCGAATGTATCTGGGGAGACGGTCCGCGGTTGATGGGGGCATTTTTGCAGCGAGATGTTGGCGGAGGGATGGTATGATGAGGTTAAATGTGTTATACTGTTAATGAAGTTGGTAACTTCATTGCGGTATGAAGACCCTCAAGGTGGGCGAATCACGGATTCGCCTGAGACCTTTAGGGTTTGGATAGCTGAACAGAAAAAGCCCCGGCTGGATGACCGATTTCAAAACCACCCTTCAAAAACTAAATAACAACCTCAACACGCTCCGCGAGCGTGAGGCTAAATACGGGGGTGACGTTCCGGTTGCCCTGCTCAACCAAATTGCCGATCACGAAACGGCCATCGCTTTCACCAAGCAGGTCATCAATGGAGACATCACCGAAGCCGAGTGGCGCAAGGAATTGAGTCCACTCCTGATCGCCATCAACCAGCGTACGGATGAGGCAGCGGTTAATATCACCATTAATATCCATGAAGCTCCCGAACCCAGTCCCGGGCCGCCGAATACTCCTGGGTGGCGTTGGCTTGTGAGTGCCGGGGTCATTGTGGCCCTGATAGCCGGGTTGGTGGCAATTGTGAATGACGCCTTGGGTATCCGCAGCCAGCTCTTCCCGTTGCCAACCCATGCCCCCACCCTAACTGCAACCATCACCCCGACGCCTGGCCGTACTCCTGTGCCAACCCCCACCCCAACCATCACCCCCACGCCTTTGGCCTTTGCCCCTGCCACCATCAATGAAACCCTGATTGTGATTGCCACTTTCCATGAAACCGGCGCCACCAAAACCGAACCGCATGTGAAGATTCGGCGGGCCATTAAAGATGCCGCCGCAGAACTGGGCCTGGATACCTTGCGGGTAGAAATCGAACCCACCGAATTGGCCGCCGACCAACGTGAAGAAGCCGAAACCTTGGGCAACCGCTATAAGGCCAGTATGGTTATTTGGGGCGAAGACTCGGGGGTGGAGATATTCGTCAACTTCCTTGATCTCACCCAACCGGACCTTGAGGATTTTGAGATTGAAATCAGGGAAAGCCAGCGAACCCAGATAATAAATCCCAGTTCTTATACAGAGTTTATTCTAACCGACTTACCGGGGCAAATAACGTTTCTTGCCTTATCCAGTGTGGGGAAATCTTTTTATCTTGACGGCCAGTATGAGAAAGCTGTGGAAGTGATTAAACGGGGCATGGCTACCCTGGCCGAAGATGCTTGTCCGCAAGGATTAGCCGATGCCTATTTTCGATTAGGTTGGATCAATCAGGAATACATAGGCGATTATGATGCCGCGATTGATGCATACACCAGAGCCATTGAACTAAATTACCAGCCTCTTACATGGCCTTATAATAATCGAGGAAATGCGTTCCGCGGGCAGGGCAACTATGAGACGGCCATAGCTGATTACAATCAAGCCCTGGCCGAGGACCCCACCAATATTCTGGCCTATGATAACCGGGGTTTTGCCTATTACAAACAAGGCGATTATGAGGCCGCTATTGCCGAATTCAATAAGGCCATTGAACTGGATGCCAGCTATGCGTCAGCTTACAATGACCGTGGTCTTGCCCTCAGAGCGCAGGGTGAGTATGACGCCGCCATTGCTGATTTTGGTAAGGCTATAAAACTGGGTTACAAACCGCTCAAGTGGGTTTACGATAACCGAGGCTTCACCTTTTACAAAAAAGGCGACTATGACGCGGCCATTGCCGATTACACCCAGGCCATTGAATTGGACCCGGCCTATGTCACAGCTTACAACGATCGGGCCTTTGTTTACTACAAACTGGGCGATTATGAAGCGGCCATGGCCGACCATAACCGGGCCATTGAATTGGACCCAGCATACGCCCCGGCCTACAATGATCGTGGCCTTACGTTCAGGGCACAGGGTGATATTAAGGCGGCTATTGCTGATTTTAGCCGGGCTATTGAGTTAGGGTATAGCCCGCTCGCCTGGGTCTACGATAATCGGGGGTTTACCTTTTACAAAAAAGGTGATTATGAGGCGGCCATTGCCGACTACACCCGGGCCATTGAACTTGACCCGACTTTTGCCGTTGCCTACAACGATCGTGGCCTTGCTTACTATGAGCAAGGGGATTACGATAGCGCCATTGCCGATTATACCCAAGCTATCGAGCTGGATCACGCGGCCTTGGCCTGGCCCTACAATAACCGGGGGAATGCCCACTTTGAACAGGGAAATTATGAGGCGGCCATTGCCGACTACACCCAGGCCATTGAACTTGATCACGATCCATTGACCTGGCCTTACAATAGCCGGGGGAATGCTTATAGAGAATTGGGTAATTATGAGGCGGCCATTGCCGATTACGCCCAAGTCATTGAAATCGATCCGGCGTATACTTTTGCCTACTTTAACCGGGGGTTGACTTATGCTGAAATGGGACAGATAGAGCAAGCAAAAGTTGATCTTGAACAAGGTCGAGAATTGGAGCAGAGTGACAGTTATCCCGATTGGGTGACGGAAGAACTCGCCGAACTCGGTGTTCAGATTGCCCCGGAGAACAACCCATGACGCCTGAACAAACCGCCCGCCAACACATCGACCAACTCCTGGCCCAATCCGGCTGGATGGTGCAGGATATGGACGAGATGAACCTGACCCTGCCGGCTATTGCCGTGCGGGAGTTTCATCTGAAAACCGGCTTTGCCGATTACCTGTTGTTTGTGGACGGCCAGGCCATTGGCGCGGTGGAGGCCAAAAAGGCCGGCACCACCCTGATTGGCGTGGAGCCACAATCCAAAAAATACGGCGAGGGACTGCCCGATTTTGTCCCCTCCTGGATCACTTCCCCCCCTGTGGGGGGGACCGAGGGGGGGCGGAGGGTGCTGCCCTTCCTCTACGAGTCCACCGGCATTGAAACCCGCTTTACCAACACCCTGGACCCCAACCCGCGCAGCCGCCGGGTATTTACCTTTCACCGTCCGGAAACGTTGCGACTGTGGGTGACGACCGCGCAAAATGTGGGGGCGACCCTTGTGGTCGCCCCGACGGGGTTCAATACGCTGCGGGCGCGGTTGTGCTATGCGATGCCGCCGTTGGTGACGCAGGGCTTGTGGCAGCCGCAGATTGAGGCCATCACCAATTTGGAGCAATCGCTGGCCGATGACCGGCCCCGCGCGCTGATCCAGATGGCCACCGGCAGCGGCAAAACCTTCACCGCCGTCAGCGCCATTTACCGGCTGATCAAGTTTGGCGGGGCGCGGCGCGTGCTTTTTTTGGTAGACCGCAGCAACCTGGGGCGTCAGGCGCACAACGAGTTTCAGCAGTACACCCCGCCCGACGACGGCCGCAAGTTCACCCAAATTTACAACGTGCGCCACCTGACCAGCAACGCCATTGATCCCGACGACACGGTTGACATCTCCACCATCCAGCGCCTCTACGCTATTTTGCGCGGCGAGCCGCTGGACCCCACCCTGGAAGAGCAGGCGATGGACGAGATTGCCGGCGAGTTTGGGCGTCAACCTAAAACCGTGGCTTACAATGGCGACATCCCGCCCGAATTTTTTGACGTGATCTTTACCGACGAGTGCCATCGTTCTATTTACAACCTGTGGCGGCAGGTGCTGGAATATTTTGACGCCTTTCTGGTGGGCCTCACGGCCACGCCCTCTAAACAGACCTTTGGCTTTTTCAACAAAAACCTGGTGCAGGAGTACTCGCGGGAAAAGGCCGTGGTGGACGGCATTAACGTGGATCATCAGGTGTACAAAATCCGCACCCGCATTACCGAGCAGGGCAGCACTATCCGCGCCGGGTACCAGGTGGAGCGGCGCGACCGCCTGACCCGCGCTCAGCGCTGGGCCATTTTAGACGAAGACCTGACCTACACCCCCAACCAGTTGGATAACGAGGTGGTAGCCAAAGACCAGATCCGCACCGTGGTCCGCCAATTTAAGGCCGACCTGTTCAGCAAGCTGTATCCGGGCCGCAGCATTGTGCCCAAAACCCTGGTGTTTGCCAAAGACGATGCTCACGCCGAGCGTATAGTCGACATTATCCGCGAGGAGTTTAACGAGGGCAACGATTTTTGCCAGAAGATTACCTACAAGGTGACGGGCGTGAAGCCGGACACGCTTATCAAACGCTTCCGCAACGCCTACAACCCCCGCATTGCCGTGACCGTGGATATGATTGCCACCGGCACCGACATCAAACCGGTGGAGATTGTGATGTTTATGCGGCTGGTGAAATCGCCCAATTTATTTGAGCAGATGCTGGGCCGCGGCACCCGCGTGATCCACCCCGACGATTTGCAAAAAGTAACCCGCGACGCCCCGGCCAAGGACCATTTTGTGATTGTGGATACCGTGGGCGTGGTGGAGCACCCCAAAATTGATACCAAACCGCTGGAGCGCCAGCCCTCGGTGCCGTTCAAAACCCTGTTGGACCGGGTGGCCAAAGGAGCCACGGATGACGATACCCTCAGCACGCTGGCCAGCCGCCTGACCCGCCTGGACAAGCAGCTCTCGGAGCAGGATGCCGCCGATATTCAGACCGCGGCCCACGGCTTGAGCGTGGCCGACCTGGCCCGCCAACTGTTTGACGCCACCGACCCCGATGCCCATTTCAGCCAGGCCCAGGCCGCTACCGGGCAGGTGGAGCCGCCGCCGGAAGCTGTGCAGCAGGCCGCCGCCCACCTGCGCCGCGAAGCCGCCGGGCTGCTGCTGGGCAATCCCGGCCTGCGCAAGTTGCTGCAAACCGTGCAGACCCGCAACGAGCAGATCATTGACGATGTGAGCGTGGACACCGTGGAGGAGGCCGATTTCAGCGCCGAGGCCACCGACCAGACCCGGGCGATGGTCAGCTCCTTCCGGCAATTTATTGAAGACAACAAAGATGAGATTGACGCGTTGCAGATTATTTATAATATGCCCCGCATCCCCCCGGCTAAAAAAGACCTGACAGGTCTGAGAGACCTGTCAGGTCTGCCCGTGAAAGAAACCACCGCCGCCTACCACCCCGGCCAACTAACCTGGCAGCACCTCAAAGAGTTGGAGGCCGCGCTCAACCGCGCCCAGCCCCAATGGACCACCGAAGCCCTGTGGAACGCCTACGCCCGGCTGCACCACCAACGCCCCCTGAGCGGCCCCAAATTGCTGACCAACCTTATTTCCCTGGTGCGGGCCGTGGTGCAACTGGACGACGAGTTGGTGCCTTACCCGGAGCGGGTGCAGCAGCGCTACGCCGAGTGGCTGGCCGCGCAAGAAGCCGGCGGGCGCAATTTTAGCCCGGAACAGCGCCAATGGCTGGACCACATTGCCGAGGCCGTGGGCGTGAACCTGCGCCTGAGCCTGGCCGACCTGGACGAAGAGTTTTACGATGACGGCGGCCTGTTTGCCGCCCAGAGCCTTTTTGGCGAGCACCTGGAACCCTTGCTTAACGAACTCAATGAGGAATTGACGGTATGACCATCGACGACCGACGACCGCTTCCTGAAAGTTGGGAATGGACGACGCTCGGGGAGATTTCTAGAATCAACTTTCGTGACCCTGCCCTCCGAGACTTACCTGATGATTTACCAGTCACCTTCTTGCGAATGGCAGCAGTTGACGCTGAAACTGGAAAAATAGTTACCCCCGAGGAACGCCCCTTAAAAAAAGTTCGCAAGGGATTTACGCCATTTTCTGAAGGTGATGTTCTTTTTGCCAAAATTACACCGAGTATGGAAAACGGTAAGGCTGCAATTGCGCTGGATTTAAAGAACAAACGAGGATTTGGTTCTACTGAGTTTCATGTTTTCAATCCAAAGTCAGGTGTCTTACCGAAATGGATTTTCTATTTTATTAGGCAAAAGGATTTTCGCAGAGAGGCTAAAGCAAATTTTGCGGGTACTGCTGGACAATTACGTGTTCCTAAGAGTTTCCTAGAGAAATCTTCGATTCCTCTTCCCCCACTAGCCGAACAACACCGCATCGTCGAGGCGATTGAAACGCAATTCACCCGGCTGGAGGCGGGGCTGGCCGCGCTGAAACAAGTGCAAGCCCGGCTCAAACGCTACCGCGCCGCCGTGCTCAAAGCCGCCTGCGAAGGTCGGCTGGTGGCCCAAGACCCCGGCGACGAACCCGCCGCGATGCTGCTGGAACGTATCCTGAGGGAGCGCCGTGTGCAGTGGAATGGTAAAGGCAAATACAAAGAACCCCAGCCTCCCAACACCGCCGGTCTGCCGGAATTGCCGGAGGGTTGGGTTTGGGTGAGTGTTGACCAACTTGTAGAAGTTGGAACTGGTGCAACTCCGAAACGAGGTAAAGGCATTTATTACAAAGATGGTACCGTACCCTGGGTGACAAGTGCGGTGGTGAACAAACTATTCGTGAATGAGGCGAGTGAATTCATCACAGAACGAGCAATCGCTGAAACCAATGCAAAACTCTTCCCGAAGGGGACACTGTTGGTAGCGATGTATGGAGAGGGCAAAACCAGAGGCAAAGTATCAGAACTTCAGATCGATGCGGCAACCAATCAAGCCCTTGCTGCACTAATTTTTGATGAAAGTTTCTCCATCAAGCCGTACGTGAAAATATTTTTCCAGAAAAATTACGAAGACATTCGGCTTTTGTCTTCTGGTGGGGTTCAACCTAATCTCAATCTGTCAATAATTCGGCAAACGGTAGTTCCCCTTCCTCCCCTCGCCGAGCAGCAACGCATTGTGGCCGAAGTGGAGCGGCGGCTGTCGGTGGTGGCGGGGGTGGAGGCGGCCATCACCGCCAATCTCACCCGTGCCGGGCGTCTACGGCAGGCCATCCTCAAAAAAGCCTTCGCCGGGGAGCTGATGCCGCAGAGTCCGGATGATGAACCGGCGTCGGTGTTGTTGGAGCGGATAAGGGGGAAGCGGAGTAGTCAACGGAAGTTGCTGGGAGTGTAGAGAATGAAAATATTGAAACTTACACTGCAAATATTTGGCATCCTGATCATAACCCTGATTGTTACCATCCTACTCATGGCAGTCTGGTCATTCAACCAACCCCTCTGGAACGTTCTTAATCTCCTGCTTATCCCAATTGTCTTGACCGCCGGCGGCTACCTTCTCAACCGCGCCCAGCGGCGCAGCGAACGAGCCATCGCCCGTAATAGTGAAGAAGAACGAATATTAAGCGATTATTTTGCAGCAATGTCCGATTTGCTCCTGGAAAAAGGGCTACAAACATCCCCAGAAGACTCAGGGGTGCGCAGCATTGCCCGGGCCAGAACATTGACCACGTTGAGGAACCTGAGTGGTTATCGAAAAGGGAGTGTTATCCAGTTTTTGTACGAATCGAAGTTGATTCGTGTGGACAATCCAATCCTTGATCTGGAAAAGGCAAATCTTAATGATGCTCACCTGGTTATGTTTGATTTGCGGGGGATTAACCTGGAACAAGTATTTCTGGTTCGGGCCAATTTGGAAGGCGCTAATTTGGGGGCTGCCAATCTAAAAGGCGCCAAATTGAATGAAGCCAACCTGGACTGTACAAATTTAGGTGGAGCGGATTTATCCTGGGCCAATCTTAGCGACGCCAACTTGTCCCAAACCTATTTGCGAGGTGCTGAACTGCAACGTATCAAATTAACCGCTGCCACGTACAATGATGATACGGTGTGGCCCGATGATTTTAATCCCCAAGAACTCGGGGCGGTTTTATCGCAAGATTAAGCGGTGTCGGTGTTGTTGGGGAGGATAACGGGGGGAGAAGTAGGGACGCCCTCCCTAAATCCCTCCCCCAGGGAGGGACTTGCAAAGTCCTCCCCCCAACGGGGGAGCCAGGGGGGGCATTATTCACAAGTGCGGGTGAGAACGCGGATGTAGAGACAAGCGGAGGTTGCCCTCCCTAAATCCCTCCCCCGGGGAGGGACTTGCCTAGTCCTCCCCCCAACGGGGGAGCCAGGGGGGGGGCACAACCAAGGAAGACCAATGCCAGAACTTGAAGAACCAACCAAACACATCCCCCCAACTATTTTGGCCCGCGCCAGAGAACTGCGCCGCCAAATGACGCCGGCAGAGCAAAAACTGTGGCAGCAATTGCGCGGCAGGCAATTCTACCAGCTCAAATTTCGCCGCCAGCACCCGCTTGCTCGTTTTATTTTGGACTTCTATTGCCACCAACACCAACTGGTCATTGAAGTTGACGGTGATAGTCACGCCGACCCGGCTCAAAAGGCGTACGATGCCGCTCGCACAGAATGGCTGGAACAACGAGGGCTGCGCGTCATCCGGTTTAGCAATTATGATATTGAAACCAACATGGATGGAGTTTTAACCATAATCGCGCAACATTGTGGAATAGAAATTGGTTGATCTCTTGTCTGGAGATAACAGGCAGCAACCGGAAGCAAAAGCCGGAGGTTTGAGAAAATGAAGATAGATTATCTGTTTAGAAAACCTAAATTCCCGGTCATTTGTAGTATTGGTGATATTCTCATCACGGCCAAGTCAGAAGCAGAGTTTCAGCGTAGGATCGACAAAGTAAACCTGACGCCGGATATGAGCTATAACATAGTCGACTCTACCGGCGAAGGTTGGGAGTTTTACACCAATAAGTTGTACATCATTCCAGCTCTTCGCCGCAAGTGGTCAAAAAAGAGGCTTATTCAGACCTATAACGATAGCCAAAATTGCCAAAGTGCTGGCATTACCTATTCAGAAAAATCATTGTCGAGCAAACGATTTGAAAAAGTTTTTGCCGACATAGTTGCACTTGTCGAACAATCTCAATAAAAACAGGAGCTATTTTGATGTCAGAAGCCGCCGCCATAGTCCAACGAGTCTGGAACTACTGCAACGTTCTGCGCGACGACGGCGTCTCTTACGGCGATTACCTGGAACAACTGACCTACCTGCTGTTCCTCAAAATGGCCGAAGAGCGGGCCGAAATTGGCCGGCCTAACCCCATTCCCGAAGCGTATCGCTGGCCCACCCTCACCGCCCGCAAGGGTGCCGAGTTGGAAAGCCATTACCGCGAGATATTGACCGAGTTGGGCAAGGGTACGGGCCTCATCCCTACCATTTTCCGCAAGGCCCAAAACCGCATTCAAGACCCGGCCAAGTTGGAACGGCTGGTGGCCCTGATTGATAAAGAAAATTGGTCGGGTTTAACCGTGGACGTGAAAGCCGAAATCTACGAAGGGCTGCTGGAAAAGAACGCTCAGGATATTAAATCCGGGGCCGGGCAATACTTTACGCCGCGCCCTCTCATCCAGGCGATGGTCGACGTAATGCAGCCCCGGCCCGGCCAGCTCATCGCCGACCCCGCTGCCGGCACCGGGGGTTTTCTGCTGGCGGCACACGACTACATCCGCACCCATAATAAACTGGACCGGGACCAGCGCCACCGCCTCAATCACGATGCCTTGCAGGGCTGGGAAATTGTGGACAACGCCGCCCGGCTGTGCGTAATGAATCTCTACCTGCACGGCATCGGCCACGACAGCATTGAAAGCCCCATCCACGTGGACGACAGCTTGCGCAGCGCGCCCGCTGCCAAGTTCAATATGGTGCTCACCAATCCGCCCTTTGGCAAAAAGAGCAGCGTCACCTACATCAACGAGTTGGGTGAAAAGAAAACCGAAACCCTCACCATCGAGCGGCAGGATTTTTGGGCCACCACCAGCAACAAGCAACTCAACTTTGTGCAGCACGTTTATAGTATGCTGGGTATCGGCGGCACGGCGGCCATTGTCGTACCCGACAACGTGCTTTTTGAAGGTGGCGCTGGTGAAACTGTGCGCCGTCGCTTGCTACATTCTTGTGATGTCCACACCTTGCTGCGGCTGCCTACCGGCATCTTCTATGCCCAAGGCGTCAAGGCGAATGTACTCTTTTTTGATGTGCGCGGCGAAGCCAAAGAACGCGCCACTCAGGACTTGTGGATTTACGACCTGCGCACCAATATGAACTTCACCCTCAAACAAAATCCCCTCACCCGCGTTCACCTGGATGATTTTGTAAAATGCTACCATCCGGCCAATCGTCATCAACGTACCGCCACCTGGAGCGAGGAGAATCCTGATGGCCGCTGGCGCTGCTTCACCTACGATGAACTGGCCGCCCGCGACAAACTCAGCCTCGACATCTTTTGGTTGCGGGATGAAAGCCTGGAAGACACCGCCAATCTCCCTGATCCCGACGCCCTGGCCGTCGAAATTGTGGAGGATTTGGAGGCGGCTCTGGCGCAGTTTCGGGAAATCGCCGAGGAGTTGGGAGAGGAGGTGTAGCAGGTCTCCGGCCAGGGTGGGAGTTGGCGCGGTTGTGTTGCAGCCATTGTTTCAAATGACTCCACTGAAAAAAGACCTTTGACTGTCAATGGGACAGACAGGCTAAAAGCCAGGTTTTTTAGGTCTTGAATTCATAATACAGTCCCACTTGTTAGTCGAAATCAACCTGTCATCCCTATTGATTTTTCAAAAACCTGGTTTTTGCAGGAGAGTGATTGAAACCCTGGATGGCCCCTACTCACCGGCAGTTTAGGGCAAGAACTCATTGGTAAAGGCCTGGTTCACGTCAATGGGTTTTTCAATGGCCCCGTATTCCACCAGCATATCGTGCAGGGCCTGCCACTGCTCAAGGGTCTGCCAGCCGGGACCGTGGGCCTCGGTCACCGGGGAAATCGCGTCGGCCAGTTCGGTGTCGAGCATGTAGCGCATGTGGGCCGGGTCGGCCTGGTCCCCGGCGTATTTCATCACTATCTCTACCGCCTCATCGGGATGCTGGCGGGCGTACTCAATTCCGGCGAGGGCGGCACGCATAAAGCGAGCCATTCGGTCCGGGTCCCGGTTGATAATCTCGGGCGTGGTCACGTAAGCCAGGCCCAGGCCGGGCAGGCCGTAATCTTCCGCGGCCCACATCTTGACTTCATAACCCCACTGGCGGATGAGATTCGGCTCGTTAGATTTGTACACCGGATACACGTCAACCAGCCCCTCGGTCAGGGCACGGGGGTCAAAACCCACGTTGACCAGGTTGACTTTAGCCTGGTTCACCCTGGCCGCTGCCATCAGGGCCAGCAGGTCGGGTGGCGGGGTGCCTTTGTAGCCCACGTTTTTTCCTTCCCAATCTTTGGGCGTGCTAATGCCGGAATCAGCCAGGGCCGCAAACGCCTGCTGGCCGCGCTGGCCGATGAGGGCAATCGACACGAGTGGCAGGCCGGGATCGGCCCGGCGTTTCAGGAGCACGGCGGCATCCTGAGTGGTGATGTCGACCTGACCGGCAGCCAGCAGTTGCAGGTGCTCGCCGCCGCCCGCCGAGTGCTGGATGGTCACGGCCAGGCCTTCGTCGGCAAAAAAGCCTTTTTCTTGGGCCACGTACACCCCCACAAACGGCAGGTTGGCCTGGGGTTTATACCCGGCCATAAAGGTGAGGGATTTTTGAGATTGACCGGCTGCTTTGGGCGCAAGCTGGCAGCCGGTGAGGAGAAGCGCAAGAATTAAAAGATAATAGAGTGATTTAGGTTTCATAGATTGACCTCGGGTTATATAGTACGGGCGAGGCAACTCGGATTGATGTTTGGGAGCAACTGTTCCACCCTTCGAGTTGTCTCGCCTCTCCGTTATTTCTCCCAAAACAACCATCGTTTTTCCAGTTGAATAATTCCTTGATACAGGGTGATGCTGATGAGGGTGAGCACAAACACGGCGGCAAACAGGGCGGGCATGTTCAGGTTGGCATAGGCCAGCCACATGGCGCGGCCCAGGCCACTGGAAGCGCCCATCCACTCGGCCACCACCGCGCCAATGAGCGCCAGCGGGCCGACCACTTTGAGCGCGGCAAACAGGTAGGGCCGGGCCATAGGCCAGCGCAGGTGGACAAAAATTTCCCAGGGGCTGGCGTCCCAGGAATGTAACAAATCCAGCATGGCTTTGTCTACGGCTCTAAAGCCGCTGAGGGCGTTGATGAGCACCGGAAAAAAGGTCAGCAGGGCGGTGACCACAATTTTGGGGGCCGGGCCAAAGCCCAGCCAGATGGTCAAAATAGGGGCAACGGCAATTAAAGGGGTGGCCTTGACCAGGATGGCCAGCGACAAAACGCCCTGCTCCAATTTGGCCCAAAAATTCAAGAGCAGGGCCAGGGCCAGCCCCACCGCGGTACCCAGTAACAAACCGGCCAGTGCCTCGGCCAGGGTAACGCTGCCGGCCAGCAGCAAGGGCCAGGGATTGGCCAGCAGTTTTTGCAGAATGGCCGTGGGGGCCGGCACCAGGTAAAGAGGCGTCTGGTTGAGCCGGACGGCCATTTCCCAGGCCAGCAAGGCCACGGCCACAATGAGCACCGCAATGGCGCGGTCGGTGGGGATGAAGCGCGCCGTAAAGGGGGCAAGAGGCGCAACGTGAGGCGGAACAGGTGATACGCGCCGCATCATGCGTGGCACCTTGTTGCCTGCTACTTTGTTACCTGCTACCTTGCTACTGGTCACTTGCTTCTCACTTCCTATGTACCACTCCTTACTTCCATCACCCGCCGGGCTTCCCGCAAAATTGCCTGGAATTCCGGGCCGGTATCGTCGCGGGGACGGGGTAAAGAGATACGAATGGCGCCACAGATGTGGCCGGGGCGAGGCGACAGAATGATCACCCGGTCGGAGAGGCGCACGGCTTCGGCAAGATGGTGGGTCACCCAGATCACGGTAGGCCGGAATTGGCGCCAGATGGTCAGGAGTTCACCGGCCAGGGTTTCGCGGGTCAGTTCGTCGAGGGCGGCAAACGGTTCGTCCATCAGCCACAGCGACGCGCCGATGGCCAGCACCCGGGCCAGGGCCACGCGCTGCTGCATGCCGCCGGACAGGGTGGCCGGGTACGCCCGGGCAAACTCGGGCAGGCCGACCATGGCCAGCAATTCTTCCGGTGAAGTGGGCGCTGGCCGGGCCTGCCGGTTGACCTGCAACGGCAAGCGCACGTTTTCCAACACGGTGCGCCAGGGTAGCAGGGCCGGTTGCTGGGCCATCCAGCCGATTTGTTTGCGGGTGCGCAGCCCGTCCGGCGGCTGTCCGGCCAGCCGAATCTGGCCGGTGGTGGGCGCTTGCAGTCCGGCCACCAGTCGCAGCAGGGTAGATTTACCGCAGCCACTTGGCCCCACCAGGCTGATGAATTCTCCGGGGGCAATGGTCAGGTTGATATTGTCCAGGGCGGCCAACGGGCGACCTTGCTCCCGAAAAACCTGGCTGACGTGTTCGATTTGAACATCAACGGCTGAATCAGGCATCCCTATCTCCCTAAACCACGCTGGCCGATGATTTTTTGGGGCGTGATGCGGAAGGCTTGCCATTCCAGTTGCCGCATAGCGGTTGGATCGGCCCCCTGGCCCAGATAGCGGGTCACCAAACGGTTTCTCAAACCGGCAATGCCGCCTTTGATGAGGTGGTTGGCCACGGCTTGGGCATTGCCGGTAACCAGCACCCGCCGCAGCGGCGGCCAGGGTTCGTCGATGGCCAGCGAGACCCAGGCGTTTTCACGGAGGTAGTTACCCCAGGCGGCGTTGGTCGAGGCCGTTACCCAAAAAGCCTGGCCATCCCATTCATACCAGAGCGGAACCACGTGCGGCGCGCCGTTTTTGCGAAGACAGGCCAGCCGTGCGCCCCAGGCCTGCTGCAAAAAACGGTTGATTTCGTCGGTATCTAGCGGTACGGTTGGCCCGATAGATTCAAGGCGGGTTTCGCCGTAGGGTTGATATACAGACGCGCCCAGACGATAGGACAGGCGGCTGGCGGCGGCTCGCAGGGATTGCGTCAAGCCGGGTTCGGGCGGCCAGCGAAAGGCCGGGATGGCGACCAGCAGGGCCGCGACAGGCTGGTGGCCGTTTGGGCAGATGGGATAAGCCAGTTCGACGAATTCGGCGTGGTCGGTTTGGGCGTGTCCATCTTTTTGTACCTGAGCCAGGGTGGACATGGGGACGGAAAAGTTGTCTTCAACCACGGCGGGGGACAGGCCGGCCAACAAGACCAATCCCGCTGCTGTGGTTGGCGCGGGCCAGCGCTGGCCGATCTGGAACACAACCCGTACCGGACGGTGACTTTCTTGCAGCGCGATGAGGAGAAGGTCCGGGCCATCGAGTTGGGCCAGGGCAATGGTTTCATCAAGCATGCCCAGTTCGGGATCGGTATGAAAGGCGTCCATCAGACCGGCCAACCCCCTATGCCGGGAAGGGGCCAGGGTATATAAGGCCGGTCCGGCCCGGTAACGGCCGCGCTGGTCGCTTTGCTCCACGTAATGGTGAGTTTTGAGGGTGTTGAGCAGGGCAAACAGGCTGCTACGCGAGATGCGCAGCGTGTCGGCCAGCTCACCGGCGGAGAGTCCGGCGGGGGCAGCGGCCAGGATTTCTAGCAGGCGTAAGGTTCGCTCGGCGGCGGGAACATGTTGGGCGTAGGCCATGATGTAGTCGCGTTCTATTTTTCTCTCGTTCCCAAGCTCAGTTTGGGAACGAAAAAACGAATGGATGACACGTTTGGGTAAGTCTTATCCATTTTCTTTTTAATAATGTCCAGGTATCTTCTCAATAAATAGGGGCGAATTCATATATTTACTCGTTAGGGACAGAATATTATTCTGTCCCTACCCCCAAATATTGAGAGGATCAGTAGATCCAATTTTTGGACGGTAGCTGGCGCATCCTATGCGTCAGCGGACGGCGTAGGGATGCCGTCCTACGTAAATTTGGATATACTGAGGATACATGTCCAGTATAAAAAATAGATGTTTATTATAGTGGATTATAGGTGGGTGTCAAAAAAGGCGTCCGAGATGGCCTGAAGCGAGACATCGTACCGGAAGTGGACGTGGCGGTGACCGCCGTCGAATTCCTGGTAAGTGTGGGGGATGTTCAGTTGGGTCAGGCGCTGGCTGAAGCAGCGCGCCCCGTAATGCAGGGCGTATTCGTCGCGGTTGCCGCAGTCGAGAAAAACCAGTTTCATCCGGCGGAGGGCGTCGGCGTAGGCCGGTGTTTGGAGCATGGTGAGAGGGTCGTGCTGGAGCCAGCATTGCCATACCTCGGGGCGGAATTGGCCGGTGTAGAATTCAAAGGGCAGGTCAAAACCACAGGGAGAGCCGGGGTTGGGGGAGTAGCAGGCGGACATGGCCGCAATCTGAATGATGTCGAAAAAGCCAGACGGTTTGGGGTGCATTTTGGGTTGGAAATTGGCCAGAAAATCGCGCAGGGTTTCGGCGGAGTTGATGCCGTTACGATCAAAGGCGTCGAGCGCTTTGCTGAAGTCGGGCCGGTAGCAGACGTCGAAATACATATCGCCGCTGTGGCAGGCTACCGCGCTGAAAATGTCGGGATGGCGCATGGCCTGCACCAGCGCGCCGTAACCACCGGAGGATCTTCCGGCAATGGCGCGAAGTTCACGGGTGCGGTAGCGCTGGTCAATAAAAGGAATCAGTTCGTCAATGAGGTGGTCCTCATAACGGCCGGTGGCACTGGAATTGAGATATTGGCTGCCACCGTAACGGGTGAAGCCGTCGGGCAGAACCAGGATCATGGGCTGTACCTGGCCAGCGGCAATAAGCCGGTCCATCCGCTCCTGGATGGTTTCGTCAAAAGCGGAATCGTTGAGCATAAAGGTGCCGCGCCCGGTGAAGCCGGTCAGCAGGTAAACCACCGGATAACGGGCGTTGCTTTCGGCGTAGCCGGGCGGCAGGTAGACCGGCACGCGGCGAAGGTAGGGGTCGCCCAAAGGGTTGGGCCGCAGCACCTCGCTGGTAATGGTTTCTACGACGACCTTGCTTTGATTAGACATACGTTTCCTCCTGATGGATTCATTTTTGAGCGTTTGTCGAATGGCCCAACAGGTTGCTTTGTGGTAAGATAGTTGCTTATTCTTACTACAATGAAGCCAGAAGGTCGGGGAGTTTTGTACTTCCATCTAACCTGCTTCATGAGCAAATTGATTGATAGGGTGTATCCTTTGAACGTTTGTGTGATTATCCCAACTTATAACGAAAAAGAAAATATTACCGATTTGGTTGAGCAGATTCTGACCCTGGATCATTTGCAGGCCAGGGTGATTGTGGTGGATGATAACTCGCCGGACGGAACCGGGCAAATTGCGGATGGGCTGGCGGAGCAGGATGAGCGGGTAAGGGTGATCCACCGGCAGGACAAGCTGGGCCTGGGCACGGCCTATATTGCCGGGCTGCAACAGGGATTGGCCGAAGGCGCAGACCGTCTCATCACCATGGATGCGGATTTTTCGCACGATCCCACGTATTTGCCGGGGCTGGTGGCCCTGGCCGATCATTATCACATCACCATTGGGTCGCGATATGTTCCCCAAGGTGGTGTGCGGAATTGGGAGTTACGGCGTCGATTTTTGAGCTGGGGCGCCAATGCCTTTGCCCGGACGGTATTGGGGTTAAAGGCTCGTGATTGTACGGCTGGTTTTCGCTGTTATCACCGGGAAGTGCTGCTCAATATTGATCTTGACCGGATTTTTTCTAACGGTTATTCCTTTTTGGTAGAGATGCTCTTCAGGTGTCAGCGGTTGGGCTACAGTGTGGGTGAGATTCCCATTATCTTTGCCAACCGCGAGCGGGGCCAGTCGAAAATATCTCAGCGCGAAATCTACAAAGCCATGTACACGGTGCTGCGTCTGTTTGCCAGCCGGGTGTTAAAACGCGTCCGGCCGGTGGCGGTGTCGCCATTGCCGCCGGTGGGGGAGGAGAGCCAGTCGAGGAAATTGGCCGACGAAACGACCCCATCATAGTTATGAGACAATCCGTAAAGGTCAGACTCAAATCGATCTTGAGTTTAAGCATGGTCCTGCTGGTGATGGGAATTCTATTTCCGCTCCTGCTCATCGAAGTGGCGGCGCACCTGGCGCCCGGGCTTATACCTTCTGAAGTCAGGTCTTCGATTTTTCAGGTAGATCCTCCCTACAACGTTTTAAGTCCAGATGATGAACTGGGCTACAAATTTACCCCTGATATTGCCGATTATCCAGTTTCTCTTGAGAACCAATCCTATCCAATTTCGACGGTCTCCCTGGGCTATGAGAGTATCGGCTTCCGCGATGATGGGATTGATGAGGGGCAGCCGTTGGTGGTGGTAGTTGGCGATTCCTTTGCCAATTGCGCCGGGGTAGAGCTGGGGGCTTGTTGGGTTGAGCTATTGGAACAGGAATTGGACCGGGACTTTGCCAATCTAAGCGTGTTAGGCTACGGCCCGCAGCAAGAGGCCACAATGCTAACCCACTATGGTCTGCCGCTGAAACCAAAATGGGTATTGTGGGTTTTCTTTGCCAACGACGTGAAAGATGCCTGGCGGGTAAGCCAGTTTGGTAGCGGCGCGGCGCGCAACACCGAGTTTTGGCAGAGTCCGGGGCGAACCTGGCTGGTCGAAAACTCGGCCCTTTACATTTTGGGTTCCTTCTTTTGGTATAATCGTTTCTTTTTTTACAATCTCATCACTGCTGACGAAACTACCAGGGGTAATCCCAACTTGAGTTGGTGGCTGACCAACACGGATCTGGCCATTCCCGAAGTGGCCGTTGGTTTTGACCGGGCCAAAACAGCCATTTTGGAGGCAAATCGGCAAACAACGGCTCAAGGTGATGAAACACAATTGGTGGTGGTTATTTTGCCTTTCCGAGAACAGGTATATGCTAGCCCTCACTTACAGGCCCGGTTTGACCATCTGAATGAAAGCCTGGCCGAATTTCTCCAGGAGAATGACATTCCCGTGATTGATCTCACCGCGGACCTTCGCCGGAGAGCCGGGGTTGAAGCGGCCCCTCTCTATTTTGATGAGGATATTCATTTGAATGTTAAAGGCAATGAAGTGGTGGCAGAACTTCTTAAACAGCGTCTGGCCGAAGTTTTTGAGCAGTAATATGACAATTAGCCCATACGTGAAGGTAAGGTGATTGTGTTAAAATGCAAAGTGTGGCGGTTGGCCCAAGGGTTAAGAACTGGTCAAGCAGAACTTCCAGGTTGCCCAAAAACGAATAGAAGAAGCAAGGTATAGATATTCAGAAAAAGACTTTGGATTTTTGCCGGGTAGAGACAGGACATTGTCCTGTCTCTACCCCAAAACATTATTTGAATAACTTTAGTTACCGATAGGGTCTCTGCTGGCAGCCACAAGAATTGTTTCCTCATCAGTAATCAATAGTTTATCTATTTGCCCTGGTAATGAAAAGATTATTGTATTGGCTCACTACCCCCCGGTTGTTGACCGCCATCCTTTTTATGGCCATCTTCACCATGGCCGTCCGCGTTCCCGCCGACACGGACACCTGGTGGCATTTGCGGTCTGGCCAATACATTGTTGAAAATCAAACCATCTACACCACCGATCCTTTTTCTCACACCCAGACCGGCCGGGAGTGGATGTATCCTAAACTGGCCCAGGTGTTGGGGTATGGCCTGTTTGCGGGGACTGGCTGGATGGGAGTGAGTTTGGGACTGGCGGCGTTGGTTACAGTTGCCTTTGCCCTGGTCTGGCGGGTGACGCCCGGTAATCTCTACTTGCGGGTATTTGCCACGATCTTGGGCGTGCTTACTTCGGCCTTAACCTGGGTGGCTCGACCCCAGATGATCTCGTTTGCGCTGGCGGGTTTGGTGTTGCTGCTGCTGGAGCGATACAAACGCGCCGGATCACGCTGGATTTACAGCCTGCCGATCATCGTTATCCTTTGGGTCAACATGCACGGCGGCTATGCCATTGCCTTTATGCTGGTGGGGGCCTATCTGGTGGGTGAAACTCTCAACCGGCTGACCCGCCCTCGGGCCGATACTGTGGATCGGCCCGACCCGGCGCTCTCGTGGCGACAGCTTGGCCTGCTGGTGGGGATAGCGGCGGTCAGCTTTATCGCGGTTGCCATTAATCCCCACGGCTGGCAGATGTGGTTGTACCCTTTCCAAACCGTCGGCATCGGCGCATTGCGCGATTTTATCCAGGAATGGCGTAGTCCCGATTTCCACGCCAGTATGACCTGGCCCTTTGTGATAATGTTGCTGCTCATGGTAGTCGCCATGGGTAGCGCGTCCCGGTACGTTGATTGGACGGATCTGGCCCTGGTGAGTTTGTGGACGGTTTGGAGTTTGTTTGCCGTGCGTAACGTTGGGCTGTTCGGCTTGTTGACCGTTCCGGTGTTGGCGCGCTATGCCGATGCAGCGGCAGGCGCATACCTGCCGGTTCCGGGAAAGTCGCTTACGCGTCGACAGCCGGCGCTGATCTATCTGAACTGGCTATTATTGGCGGCCGTAATGCTGGCGGCTACGCTACAGATTGGCTCTGCCCTCTGGCCCCTGGCCACCACCGAACCAGGACAGGAGAACCTGCCGGTCGCGGCGGTCCAATTTATCCGGGAAAACAGGCCACCCGGCCCCATGTTCAATAGTTACAATTGGGGTGGGTATCTCATCTATAAGCTGTGGCCGGATTATCCCGTTTATATTGATGGGCGGACGGATTTGTATGACAATGCCTTTATCCGCCGTTATTTAAACGTAATGTTGGCCGGGGAGGGTTGGGAACAGACCCTGGCTGAAGACGGCGTTAATTTGGTGATTATCGAGAAGGGTAGCGTGCTGGCCAAATTTCTAAAACGTCAGCCGGGCTGGCAAGAGATTTATGGTGACGAGATTGCCGTCATCTATGTCCGAAAATCAATTTGACTTGATTAGGTTGCAGAGGGAAAAAGGGTGAAGCAGCAAGCGTCGAACCAAAATCAAAGAAAAAATCATCCCTTTGCGCTTTCTGTTTCGGGGTTGCTGGTGGCCGTGGTTTTTATCTCTATTTTTACCATGGCCGTCCGAATACCATTTTCGCCGGATACGTGGTGGCATTTGCGGGCCGGACAATACATCATCGAGAACCGGACCATTCCGACCACCGATCTCTTTTCTCATTCTATGGCCGGGGCCTTGTGGATTGACCACGGCTGGCTGGCCCAAATTTTTTGGTATGGATTCTATGCCCTGGGGGGGTGGGCCGCTCTGGCCCTGGCCGTGGCCGCCCTGGCGACGCTGGCCTTCTGGCTGGCGTGGCGGCAAATCCAGGGTAATATTTTTGTGGCCGCCTTTGCCATGATTTTGGGCGCGGTGGTCTCGTCGGTGGGCTGGATCGCCCGGCCGCAGATGCTTTCCTTTGTGCTCACGGCGGTGACGGCCTATCTGTTGCACCGGTTCAAATGGCGCGGGGGCAGGTTGTTGCCCTGGCTGCCCTTGATTATGTTGCTGTGGGCCAATATTCATGGCGGTTTTGCCATTGGCCTTATGCTGATGCTGGCCTATCTGCTTGGCGAGGCCTTGAATAACCTGACTCGTCACCGGGAAGACCCGGTGGTGAGCCGGGTTGGTCTCAAACATCTGTTGCTGGTCATTGCTCTCAGTCTGGCCGTGGTGGTCATCAATCCGCATACCTGGCGAATGTGGCTGTACCCCTTTCAAACGGTAGAGATCGGCGCCCTGCGCGATTTTATCCAGGAATGGCAAAGTCCCGATTTTCACTTGCCCCACGCCCAACCGTTTATCCTGATGCTGGTTCTGTTGCTGGTGGCCCTGGGACGGGCCGGTCGCCGGGCCGACTGGACAGATTTGGCCCTGACCGCCTTGTGGACCGGCTGGGCCTTGTTTGCCGGTCGTAACATTGCCATTTTTGGCCTGATAACTACGCCTATCCTGGCCCGTTACGCCGATGTGGCCTGGACCCGGCAGTGGGAGACCTGGGGGTATCAACGCGTTCCTTTTGCCTCGCTCACCACTCATTCCACGGCCCGCGTATCTCGCTTGACATCTGTGGTCAACTGGCTTTTGTTAGGGCTGATTATCATGGCGGCGGTGGTCAAGATTTCCGTTCCGTTATTGCCCCAAACCAGTTTAAAGGTGGAACAGGAGAGTTTGCCCTATCAGGCGGTTGAATTTATCAAAAACCGGCAACCGCCCGGCCCTATGTTCAATAACTACAATTGGGGCGGCTACCTTATTTTCAAACTGTGGCCGGATTATCCGGTTTACATCGATGGCCGAACCGACCTTTACGATGATGCCTTCATCCGGCGCTATATCGACGTGATGACGGCCAACGAGGGCTGGCCGCAGACACTGGATGAGGCTGGCATCAATTTGGTGTTGGTCGAGACTAATGGTACGCTGGCCAAATTACTGAAACTGAATTCCGAGTGGGCAGAAATCTATCAGGATAACATGGCGATAATCTTTGTTCGTAGCCGAGGACCATCTCGATGAGGCGAGGGTTGGTTGGCGGTATTATAGGTCTGCTGATGGTTGCCGCTCTGACCCCGATTCATTTTTTTGTTGCCGCTTTGCCATTGACCACAGCCACGCCTCTGATCTTGCTCGACCATGTCTGGCGACTGGGTTTGCTGGCCGTGTTATTGTGGCTGGCAACTGCTATCGGACTGACCATTGCCGACCGGTTGAGGATAACTTTCGCCACTCCGGTTGAGGCCTTACCGTTTTCGGTGGCTCTTGGCTGGGGCGCAATGATGACCATAATGGTCTGGCTCGGCCTGGTTCATCTATTTAACCTGGTCGCCATTATGATTGGCTTGCTGGTGTTGGCCTTTCTCGCGTGGCGAGAGTGGGGCCGGGCAGGGGGGGTGTGGCGGGCGATAGCGGTAGCGATTATTCGGGTTTTACGCGGGCCGGGCCTCACCTTCGTCCAGGTAGCTGTGGCAATGATAGGCGGGTTGTTGTTTGTAGCGGCCATTCCTACGCTGGCCCCGGTTGATGCTTACGATGCCCTGATGTATCATCTTTCAGCGCCGGTAGCTTTTATTGAGGCCGGACGGATTCTGCCGTTTCCCCAACAAGTTCAGCCCAATTACCCGCTTGGTTTTGAAATGCTGTACGCCATCGGCTTGATGTTGAAAACGGACCGGCTGGCCCAAATGCTTCATTTCTCCAGTGTTGTCCTGTTAGGGCTGGCCGTATATGCTTTTGGTCGCCGTTTTTGGGGTCGGCTGACCGGACTATTGGCGGTATTAATCTTATTGGCCTCGCCCAAGGTGACGTTAATTGGAGGTTGGGCCTTTACGGATATGGCTTTTGTGTTTTTTGCCACGCTGGCCCTTTATGCCCTGGTAAGGTGGTGGCGCACAGATATTTGGGGATGGCTGTTTTTGTCGGGGATAATGGGCGGCTTGGGATTGAGTCTAAAATATTACGGCTTCCGACCTGTCCTGGCTTTAGGATTGGCTCTGTTATGGCGTGAGGTTCAACTGAGACGCGGTTGGCGGAGACTGCTGGTCGATGCGTTGAGTTTTGGCGGCGTGGCCCTGGCCCTGGCCGCACCGTGGTACATCAAAAATTGGCTGTGGTTAGACAATCCTATCTTTCCCTTCTTTTTAGGTGGAGTTAATTGGAATACCTACCGGGCTGAAGAATGGTCCCGTTGGGTGGATACCTTTGGTCGCGGCCAGACTCTGATGGATTATTTGCTGCTGCCGGTGCGTGTCTGGTTCTACCCTGCTGATTTTTCGGCCACGCCGCACGGCTATTTTAACCCTGGTTTGCTGTTGGCAATGGTTGCCTTATTTCTGAAGCCGCCCAGATTGCTGATTGGTTTATGGGTGTATATCGTGGCCCAGTTTTTTTTGTGGGCGGTTATGATGCAAGAACTGCGTTACCTGCTTTTGATTCTGCCGTGGTTGAGTCTCTGTGCGGGTTGGACGTTGGCCTATTTGTTCGAGATCACCCGTTCCTATCGTTGGCTTGGAGCCTTAACCCGCACAGCCCCGCTGGTGTTGCTGGCTATTCCCCTGGCCATTCATATCGGCGTGTTGACTCCTTTTAGTAGGAATCCTGGGCCAACGATACTGGGGCTGGAGCCACCGGCCAACTATTTGCGCCGTGTCAACTACATTTACGATTCGATGGAGGTCATCAATAACCAATTACCGCTTGAGGCCCAGGTAATCTTTTTGTGGGAGGGGCAAACCTATTATTGCCAGCGTGCTTGTCTGGCGGACCCCATCTATGATCGCTGGGGTGATTGGGTCTATCGTTATCAAACCATCGATCGGGTGTTATCCCAGATACAAACTTTGGGGGCGACCCACCTTCTGGTCAATCACGAGGGTTTGAAACCCCTGCTGCGCGATCGTAGCCCGGCTGGTCCCCGGGCCAAACACATTGCCGCCTTCTATTCGTTTCGTGACCAGTATTTGGCGGAACTTTACACTGACCGGTTTGTGACCCTTTACCAAATCAACTATCCTCAGTAGCTGGAGGAGGTTTCCATGAAAGTGGTTGTGATTATGCCGGCTTACAACGCCGCCCAAACTTTAGAGCAAACCTACGCCGACATTCCGATGGCAGTGGTGGATCATATCATTCTGGTAGACGATGTGAGCCAGGACCAGACGGTGGAGATTGCCCAACGTTTGGGTTTGCAGACCATTGTGCACGTGCAAAACAAAGGCTACGGGGGCAACCAAAAAACGTGCTACCTGGAGGCGCTCAAGGCCGGGGCGGAAATTGTGGTGATGCTTCACCCTGATTACCAGTATGATTCGACCCGCATTCCCGAGTTGATTGCTCCTATCCAGGGTGATGAGTTTGATATGATGATGGGTTCCCGCTTGTCGGGCGGCGGCACCCTGGCCGGAGGGATGCCGCTTTACAAATATATCTCCAATCGTTTTCTGACTATGGTTGAAAATCTGGTATTGGGCCAGCACTTGAGCGAATGCCACACCGGCTTTCGGGCTTATCATCGCCGGGTGCTGACTACCATTCCCTTCCTGCTCAATTCCGACAATTTTCTGTTTGATACCGAAGTGATTGCCCAAACCGTGGCTTTTGGTTTTCGGATTGGCGAGATTGCCGTGCCCACCCGCTATTTTGCCGAGGCCTCGTCGGTGAATTTCAAAAACAGTGTGATCTATGGCCTGAATACCTTGTGGACGATGCTCAAATTTCTCTTGAATCGCCGGGGTCTGGTGAAGTTCGATCAATTTCGCAAACCATTGCAGCAGGTGATGAGCCGGTACCATTGGGCGGAAATCACGGCGAAAGATAAATGAAATAAACTTATAAAAATGGTACCGCTTGCCGTAAGCGGGTCTATTTATGGAAGCAAAAGATGCCCAGGAACGACAAAAATATATTGTTTTGAGCCTGGTTGGGATGTTATACAGTTTTGGCATAGCCTACCTTTTTATCAACCTACCCGGTCAACGGTTCACCGACGATTTTTTCCCTCGCTGGTATGCGTCTAAAATGCTGCTGACAACGGGACGCAGTTTGTACGACTGGAACAATGCCTCTGAGCTGGTGGGTATAGTTGGCTGGCCTTTGGCCGACCAATTAGGGTATTATTATCCGGCCTACCTCTTACTCTTTACCGGCCCTCTGGCCCTGATTCCGTATGAGGCGGCGCGCTTTATCTGGACGGTATTGGGTTTGTGGAGCGTCTGGTTGGCGATTGTCATTCTGGTGCGGTTGCTGATGCCTGGCCTTTCGGTCAATCGGTTGACGGTTTTATTGGTTCTATCCACTATCTCCGTGCCTGTTTTACAACACACTCTCAATGCCCAATTTAACGCGGTTGGGGTTTTGGCTCTGGCTCTTACCTATCTAGCCCTTCACCGGCAGAAATATCTGGGGGCCGGGATGTGGGCCGGGGGAATGTTATTCAAGCCTCAGGCAATTCTCCTCCCGTTGGGTTGCCTGTTGATATGGACCATCTTAAAATCGGAACGTCGTCGTTTTTGGCTGGGGCTAGGAATAACCGGCCTGATGTTGTGGGGACTGGCCGAGTTATGGGAACCCAACTGGGTGACGACCTTTTTGAGCACGCTACAGCGATACCAGTCGACTCGTTCGGTGCTGGATGTTTTTGTCTGGAATCCGTACCAGTTGGTCAGTTTAACCCTGCTGGCCCTGACTCTCTGGTTGACCATCCGTCTGCGCAACATTCCGGCAACCTCGCCTATTTTCGCCGGGTTGATGGCGTGGGCCATCAGTGTCAATGCGCTGATGGTGCCGTTGTACGGCATGCTACATATGGTTATGGTCGGTGGTTTGGCCGTATTGTTGTTGAGTGGCTGCTACCAGTTGTACCCTCATCTGGTTCCCTGGGTTTGGGGCGGCGTGATTGGTTTATTTGGTGCCGGGTTGCTGGCCTTTATCGGGCCAATGCTGTTTGCAGGAGCCTCCGGCTTGCAGATTACCATCTCGGAGTATGTTTACAAGCTCACCATGCCGACCCTATCAGGTTTGGGGGCGTTGTTTTTAATATTCAATTTTAGAACAGGAAAACTGAATGATTAAATGAAGCTTTCAATTATAATTCCCGTTTATAATGAAGAAACAACCCTGGCCGAGATCATTGCCCGTGTCCGGGCAACCGGCCTGGCCTACGAAATTATTGTGGTTGACGATGGCTCTGGTGACACCTCTCCGGCTATTTTGTCTGGCTTGCAAAACAGCGGACAGCCTCCCCTGCGCCTGTTCCGGCACGAACAGAATCGAGGCAAAGGGGCGGCCATGCGCACGGGACTGGCTGCGGTTACCGGCGATTTGGTTTTGGTGCAGGACGCCGATTTGGAATACGATCCGGCTGATTACGCTTCTCTGTTAGCTCCGTTTGCCGATCCCACCGTGCAGGTTGTTTATGGCTCGCGTAATCTTCGGCGTAATCCAAAATCAACTTTTACTTTTTATTGGGGCGGACGATTGTTGAGCTGGTTTGCCAATCGGCTTTACGGCGCGCACATCACCGACGAAGCCACCGGCTACAAAGTCATCAACACTGACTTACTGCGCGACATCGGCCTGGAAACGGATGGCTTCGAATTCTGTCCCGAGGTGACGGCCAAATTATTGCAGCGGAATGTCGTCATTCACGAGGTGCCCATCTCATACAATCCACGTTCCTGGGACGAGGGGAAAAAGATTCAGTGGTACGATGGGGCGATTGCGATTTGGACATTAATCAAGTATCGTGTTTTCTATGGTAAGAACCATACCCCGCCACCGTCTAAATAAGGCGCTGCCTCAACAGGGCGGTTTGATCGCCATTGTTCTCTTGGCTGCTGTGCTCCGTTGGCCGGTTCTAACCCGCCAGAGTATTGCCTTTGACGAAAGTTTCAGTTTGGTCGTAGGGTTGGCTGATTGGCCCACCCTGTTTCGGGCGTTGCTCAGTGATGGAGTCCATCCTCCTTTTTTTTACGTTATCCATAAAAGTGCCCTGGCCCTGTACGGTGTCTCCGAGTTTGGCCAGCGCTTTGGGGCGGCTGGTTTTAGTTTAATCAGTATTCCGCTGGTTTTCCAGAGCGGGCGGATTTTTTTTAACCGGCAGGTGGGTTTGCTGGCCGCCTTACTCCTGGCCCTCAATCCACTCCACGGGTGGTTGGCCCAGGAAGCGCGAATGTATAGTTTGCTCAGCGCCTTGACCATAGCCAGTATGGTAGTCTTCTGGCAGGCCATCCGTACCAATCAACGTCGCTACTGGGTGCTTCTGACCATCACTAACGCGCTGATTTTCAGTATTCATTATTTTGGCTTTCTCGTTCCAACCATTCAATTTGTTTTCATCCTGCTGAGCTTTCAACGTTACCATCGTCGCTTGCGTCCCTGGGCCATAACTCAGGCAATTGCTTTTATCCCGCTGCTTCCCTGGTTTGTGGCCACGGCCACCCGCGAAGCACAAACGTTTGGCATTGGTTTTTTGGTTCAACCCACCCTCCTTGATTTGGGGATAACTTACTGGAATCTCACCATTGGCAGCAGTCAGTTTCTTTGGCTGGTTTCTGGGTTAGCCCTGCTGGTCAGCGGCCTGGCCTTGGTCTTTGCCTTTCGCCGGATGGCCCCTCATCAAGTTTGGCTCAAACAGGCCCGGTTATTGCTGGCCCTCTGGGTGACCCTGCCGCCATTGCTAACATGGCTGGTGTCGCAGCGCCGCTCGTTTTATGCCGACCGTTATCTCTCGTTTGTGATTCCCGGTCTGGTCTTGCTGCTTGCCTTTGGCGCCAGTCGAGTCACGCCGCCGTGCTGGCGGGTGGCATTAATGAGTGGCTTGGTGATTGCCAGTATTTATGGTTTGGTGTTGACTACCTATCTTGATCCTGCGTTTCAAAAGGATGACTGGCGGGCGGCGGCCGGCTACGTTGCCCAGCACGAGCAACCCCACGATGTGGTGTTGCTCTATACCACCCACATCAAATTCCCGTTTGACTACTATTACCGGGGACACGCTCCGACCAAACCGATCAGTTTGAACCTGGAGCAGTTTCCCATTGACCCGCTCACGGCAGGGCATCAGCGGGCTTGGGTGGTCTATCCCTATACCCGCCGTCCCACCCATTATCCCATGCAACCGCTCATCCCCAACGGTTACTGGACTGATGATCCCAACCGTAATCCAAATTTGGTCCAATGGCTGGCCGCCAACGTGAACCATATCATTGATGACCAACATTTCCGTGGTATGCAGCTGTGGCTGGTTGATTTGACCATGCCCTGAAACAGGTTAACAACAATCATGTCTAACCCGGCCGATGCTCGTTCAGTTCGCCTGAGAAAACAATCATTCAGTCAATGGTTTGTTTTGATTGTGCTTCTTTGTGGCTTGATTTTGGCTGAGTCCTTTGCCCTCTATACGGTTTTTACCAGTAAATTTCCGGGCGGCAACGATTTTTTTGTCCGCTGGTTGGGCGGGCGTGAATATTTACTCAACGGCACCAATCCGTTCGACCGTTCGGTGGCGGAACAGGCTCAACTGGCCATGTTTGGTCGCCTGACCACGCCCCAGGATAAAGATCAGGCCTATTTTGCCTACCCGCTCTACACCTTTTATTTCTACCTGCCGCTTAGCCTGTTACCGTATCCCTGGGCGCGGGCCATCTGGATGACGCTGCTGCAATTCATGCTCATGGGGATTATCTTGTTGTCTATTCAACTATCTGGCTGGCGTCCACCACGATGGCTCTGGTGGGCCACGCTATTGTGGGGCATTCTCTTTTACAATGGCGCCCGCGCCATCATCTTGGGGCAGTTCTCCATTCTGGTGGGGCTGGCTTTGTTGTTGGCGTTATGGAGCCTTGAACAGCGTCGAGATGTTTGGGCCGGTGTATTTTTATCGTTGACCACCATCAAACCGCAGATGGTAATTTTGGTGTTGGTATTTTTGTTATTGTGGACGTTGGTTCAACAGCGCTGGCGCATTATCGTCAGTTTCACCGTCAGCTTGCTGGTTTTGGTAGTCAGCAGTATGCTCTTAATTCCTACCTGGCCGCTCGATTTTGTCCGCAATGCCATCGCTTACAGCAACTACGTTGCTTTTGGCACGCCGCTGGAAAATTTGCTGCATTATTTCTTGCCTGCCGCTATTGTTGCGCCGTTGACGGTGGGGTTGTCGGCTCTTTTCTTTTTGGCGCTGTTGCCCGGTTGGTGGCTGGCCCTACGAGGTTGGCCTGGGGCCTATACCTGGGCCATTATGTCGACCCTGATTGTGGGCAGCCTCATTACCTTCCGCTCGGCTACCACCAACCAGGTGATTCTCTACCTGCCCCTCTTCTTCTTTTTTCGACGTCTGACTTTGTATTCTCCATTTAGGGCGACAAAGTGGATAAACCCAACGGTTGTCTTGATTGAAGTCGGTTTAGCCGTTCTGATGTGGGGCACGTTTATGGCGCTTCTGGAGGGGAATTGGGAACACGTGATGATGCATGGTTTAGTTCCGGCGCTCTTGCTCCTGCTCTACGCCTTTGATTGGCGAGCCTTATGGCGTACGGCGCAAGAGGATGTGGCTGCAAAGGTTGCGGGCGATGAATAGTCTGCGGGCCAGGTGGCTACTGGTTGGTCTGTTCATTCTGTGGACGTTCTTTGTCCTCGGCACTTTCTATGCCGTGCAAAAACCGTTTGCGGCTATCAACGCGCAGGCGGTGGGAGAAGTTCTGCTCAATCTGCTCACCGCTGCTTGGCTGGCGTTGATTGGGCTTGGCGCGGGGGTATGGGTGTTATCACGTTTGCGGCTTGACCTTTCCCTGGGAGAAGTGGTGGTGCTGGGTGCCGGCCTTGGCCTGGGCGTATTGGGATTGCTCAGCCTGTCCTTTGGCTGGCTGGGGCTGTTCCGACCTGTGGTTGCCTATCTCGTCACCCTGGTTCTTACCGGCCTGGCCGCGCCCCAACTCTGGCGTTTATGGCAGGCATATCGCCGCCATCGTCTTGTCCGTTCCACTTTTCCTCCGACCCCCTCTACCCTTCCTTCTCCCTTCTCTCCTCTGCCTACTCCCGTCTACCGTCTACCGTCTACTGTCTACTGTTTACTTATCGCCCTATTCACCTTGCTTGTCGCCTTGCTGCCTCCCACCGACTGGGACGGCCTTTTTTATCACCTCACCGGCCCCAGCCTCTATTTGCAAGCTGGACGGATTATCGGCGGGTTCGACCTGCCGCATCTCAACTTTCCCTCGCTGATGGAAATGTTATTTGCCTGGGCCATGCTCCTGCGTGGCGACATTGCCGCGAAACTAATCCACACCGTTTACGGATTTTTGTTAGCCGGTCTGGTGTATCTTACTACCGCCCGATTTTTGAGTTGGCGGGCCGCTTGGTTGGCCGTCGTCGTTTTTGCCAGCATGCCAATGATAAGTACGCTCGCCGGGTGGGCCTACAACGATCTGGCCCTGGTATTTTATCAATTGGCCGCGCTGTATGCCGTGCTACGGTGGCAAGGGACAAATTGCCAATCGCAACCAACAAATTTGTGGCCACCGCCTACGCCCAAAAGACAGGGGCAAAGTACAAATTACAAATCGCAAACTGCAAATCGGCAAAGCAACACTCCCGGTATTCACAATTCACAATTCTCCTGGCTGGTGTTGAGCGGCCTTTTGGTCGGGCTGGCTATGGGCTTGAAGTATACCAGTTTTGTCACGCCGCTGGTCTTGAGCGGACTCGTTATCTGGTATTCGTATCGGAGGGCAGGGGGTAGGGGACAGAGGACAGAGGACAGGGAACATAGAACAGGTAGTTCGGGTCGCCCGTCACGTTTTCTAAATTACGTTTTACGTTTTGCTGTTAAAAACCTCGTCGCTTTCGCACTGCCGGCGCTCTTGGTTGCCCTGCCCTGGTATACCAAAAATTGGGCGTTCACTGGCAACCCGGTTTATCCGTTTTTATCTGGTTTGTTTGGTGGCCAATACTGGAATGAGTTTCGAGCCGACTGGTACGCTGCGGCCGGGACAGGCATCGGTTGGCGGCCGGGTACTTTGCTGGTTTTGCCCTGGTTGTTGACCCTGGGCGTGCGCGATGTGAATTACTGGGATGGTCGCACCGGCCCGCTGCTGCTGTTGTTTTTGCCCTTAATCATCTGGGCCGGTTTTTCACGCCGGTTTGTCGAACGCCGGGCCGTGCTGGGTGGTTTGCTTTTTTATGCCCTGGCCCACTATATTTTCTGGATGGTGGGAGTAATGTGGTCTCGCTCGCTGTGGCAATCGCGCTTGTTGTTGCCGGGGCTGGTGGCGTTAACGCCAATAGCGGGCTGGTTGTGGGCATACCTGCCGAATTTTGATTTGTCGCGTTTTTCGGTGAGCCGTTTTGTCAACATAACCCTTGGTCTGATCCTGGCCCTCACGGTGGTAGATGGAGGATTGCTCACCCTGGACATCAATCCCTGGCCTTATCTGGCGGGTCTGGAAACGCGCGACGCTTATCTTACGCGCCGATTGGGGGCGTATTATGAAACCATGCAACAGATCGACGAGGTTCTACCGCCGGAAGCAACGGTTGTATTTTTGTGGGAACCCCGGACCTATTATTGCCAACGTGATTGCCGGCCAGATAGCATTCTGGACACGTTTCCTCACCTGGTTAATCAATACGGTTCCGCCGAAGCTATTATCCGGGCCTGGCAACAGGCCGGGGTAAGCCACGTACTGATCCATCGTTCCGGTTTAGAATTTGTGCTCAACGAGTCGCCCGAAGCGGTTGATAAGGCCATTCTCGCCGAACTGGAGGCTGGTTTTTTGCAGCCCGTGTTTGATGTTATGAGGGCGTATCAGGTGTATATTTTGCCGAAACAGTAGTTGATCAAGATTGGCTACTTGGTCGGCCCTTGATTTACATGCACCACAATTTCCTGAAAGACAATAAATTGGAGTGGTATAAGCAAAAAGATGAGTCGATCAAAAGGTTTGCCAAGCATAAAATAAAACCAGGGAGTAAGCAGACTGGTAGCAATTGATAATTGCAGCCATCGCAAGCGGGCGTAGCGGAGTTGAACCATTGCTGGAATTAAAGCAAATGTTAAAGTATAAGAACCTGTTTGAGGCAGGATAATAAGCCCCAATAAAGCCATTGCCGAAACCATCAGACTTTTGTGAAATAGAGTCGGATATTTCCACTCTAACCAAATGTATCGTCCGGTCCAGGCAACTAACAATAATGATATGATGACTCTTGGCATAGGTAGTGGTATCAATCCGGGAGGCCAGGTGGCAAAGGGATTACTGCCATAATTTTGAAGAGCATTTATCCAGGTGAAAGGCCAGTGGAGGCTGATAAAAAATGCTGGTAGTAATGCCAGAGTCAGGCCGGTAGCCAGCAGGGGCATGATAAATCGGTTGCGTTGGGAAGAATTTCTGGCAAGAATTAAAGCCGATAGTAGCGCCAGCAGTGATAGGTCCGGGCGGATAGTAGTACAGGCCAGAATAATTGCCGCCCAACAAGGATGATTCTCTTGGAAGAGCCAGATTGAAAGGAGGAAACAAAAAAGTATAAAAAAGTGGAGTTGGGCTAACACATAAACATTGATGGGATAGCGAAACCCCAAACTTGTCAATAAAGCGAGCGGAAATAGAAGGGAAGGGCGTATTGACCAATCTAATAAGCGAAAACCAAGGATCAGGATTACCATAAATAAGGGAATTTGCAGTGAAAGCCAAAGCAAGACCGACCAGGAAAAAGGTGTGACAATAAAAGGCAGTAAGACAAAAGCAATGTGAGCCGGATGAGGAAACCCATGTTGGTATTGGTGTGGTGGGATGATTTTTTTAAAGACACCAAGTTGGATAATCCGGGTTGTTTCGGGACCATAAGGATTCCCACCAGCTAATATAGCTCGGCCACCAGCCCAAATCCAAAACAGGTCAAACGCCTGACCACGAGGTTTGACCAACAAATTGTAGGAGGGGATAGCCATCAGAAGTACCGCAATCACGAACAACCCGGTCAAAATAAATCCGGTTTTCCGATCTATTTTATCGTGTGGCATAGTTCGTTTCTTAGCGCGAATATTGGAATTAATAGATTTCATTATAACATCATTTTGGAGGCGAATCCATTACTGATGTTGTGTCAAGTTCACCTTGCATGTTTATAGGGAGCAATTAATGAAGGATTTTAAGTATCGCCTGGAACGTATAGATACAAGAATAGTACTGGTGATCATTTCTCTTTTGGCTGTGGTTTGGTTACAGGTACCGCGCCTTGGAGACGAGTTTCGGGTTGATGAAGACTTCCGCTCGTTTTATTGGATGTATAAATTTCAGGAGCCTTCACTTTTTCCAGATTATTCTCAAGGATATACCCTTGTTCGCTTGCCCTGGGCTGATGTGCCTGTTACCTTCAAGAGTTTGGGTTATGGATTGTTATTCTACGGCGCGAGCTTCTTTATTACGCCTATCCTGTTTAGTAAACTTCTTCCTTTTTTACTGGCCCCAGTTACCGTGTTGTATCTGTTTGCGTTTGGACAGTCTCTACATAACCGTATGGCAGGCATTATCTTGGCAATGGGATTTTTGTTTTTTAATCTGGCTTCCTCTTCCGCTATTTCCATGGCCAATGGTCTGCAACGCTCTTTTGCGATGACTTTGATTGTTATGCTTATTTTTTATGTATATCATCAAAAATATATGGCTACGTTGATAGTCATGCTTTTAAGCGCTCTGATTTATCCCCCAGCCTTTGTTTTTGGAGGGATTATCTGGTGCGCAAACGTTCTAAAGGCCAACTGGCCTTTGCGTAAAATGCCTTTAACCGAGGCAGGTCTGGGCTATCTTATTATGTCCTTTTGTATTGGTGTTTTAATTCTTTCACCAGTTGTATTCGCCCAGACCACGGGTATTTTTGGTAGTGAACAACCGAAAAATGTTAACCAGGAACAGACTATGGCAACGTTAGAGACCGCCTGGTATTTCTGGGATAGGCCTGAATATCGAAAGGGAGGAGCAGCTCCGTTATTTATTATTTTTCCTGTTGTTGGTCGTGGGGGATTGGTTGATTTGGGTGAGGATCTGGTAAATCTGTGTATCTTTGCTGTTATCGGTGGTTTAATCTACTTGGTCAGGGGGCGCAAAGCCCTTGATTTACCCGATGTAGTCTGGGAAACATTATGGGGAAGTCTAATTTTGTTTACGTTATCCTGGCTAGTTATCTGGCTGGTAGGTTCACCATTACTCTATTGGCCCAGTCGTTACACGCGGGTAGGTTTGTTTATGTTTGGTTCTATGTTTGTTTTACTGAATATGGCGAGTTTTGTTAAAGAAGTGACTTCTTTAATCAGACAGAAGCCCCAAAAATTACTTTGGTTAATTGTGGGGATAGAGATTTTGGTGGTTAGCTTAGTTATTTGGTACCCATCTGAGTGGACAATGATTCGCGGATTCAATATGAAATGGTTACTCCTTCTCACCGGTTTGCTTTGTGGCATTCTGGGGAGTGCAGTTATCCGGAAACCTGGACATTCACTCCCCAATATCTCTGAGAAAAAACAATCATTTGCTGTTCGGGTTTTAATTGGTTTGGGAGCAGTACTTTTTTTGCTGGGGTGGGCAATCTACACCCCTATATTTACGGAGGTGAGTTATCTCAATCCTAACCAGGCTGAACGGGCATTATTTCAGTTTCTTGAAACTCTGCCTGAGGATATCTGGCTGGCTGGCACGCCCTGCGCATTAGATAGTGTGCCGTTATTTGCCAAACGGCAAGCTTTGTTTAGTTGTGAATATAATAAAACTGTTCCCGTTATTCTTGGGGCGCTCAGGGCTTACTATAGTGATGATCCCCAGGTAATCACTAATTTTTGTCGAAACCACAACATTGATTATTTGGTTGTCGACCTCAACACTTATTCCCCACAATATTTAGATGAGGGCCAGCTCTTTTTTGAGCCTTATAACCAGCAGTTATTGGAAGAAATTACAGGGCAGGAATCATTTTTTTTAGCCGATGTACCTGAAGAGATAAAGATTTTTCAGACAGATAATGTTTATGTAATTTCTTGTGATGCCCTAAATAGAATCAGCGATTGAATTTTGTTGATTGGTCCGATTTATTTTCTGTTCTTTTTCTATTTTTTCGAACCGTTGTGCTTCAGACGGAATAGGAGTGAAGACTCATTGAGGCATCAATAACTCTCTGATATTTATGATTTTGACATAAACCTCATTTTTTCTCTGCACACATACACACCAGGTGGTATATGATGATTCGACCTTGGTTAGGGATAACGATAGCCGCGATACTCTTGATAGCCCTGCGGTGGCTTTTTCCTGAACGCCCCATAACTTATATTGGGCCTCAAGCCCTGCTAGATAGTGGTTTTGCTCTAGGATTGTTAGGGATCATGCTGCTGTTAGCAAGTGGTTTAGGATGCAAGCTGCAGAATTGGCTTAAGCTCGAAGATCTGACGCCGCTTGAGCGAGCCATATTTGGCATTGCTCTCGGCCTAGGGGTGATTGCCTATGGGTTACTCTTTCTTGGTTTGGCAGGGTTGCTCCAGCCTTTGGCAATTTTTTTATGGCTGCTTTTAATTGCTATTTGGTCATGGCCTGAATGGCGAGAATGTGCTAATCGCATTCCAGAATGGGTACTGGATAGATACCGAGCTTGGCGCAACGCGCAATTTTGGCAAAAGTTATTGCTTGTTACCATGAACCTGATCTTGATATTTGCAATGTTACAATCTCTATCGCCCCCTGTAGACCCGGACGGACTTATCGTCCATCTACAAGCGCCAAAGATTTTTCTCCAGGCTGAACGTATATATGCTACACCGGAGTTTGTATTTGGTAACTATCCCCTTACTATCCAATTGTTGTTTGCCAGTGGTATGGCCTTTGGCACCGACGCCTTTGCTAAATTAGTCCATCTTACCTACGCTGTATTATTGGTTTTAGGAACTTTTGCCTTTGGTCTTCGTTTCTTGACTCCCAAAGGAGCCTGGGTGACTGCGGCTATTCTTGTCGGTATGCCAATCTTTCCGGTTTGGGCTGGACTGGCTTATATCGATATGGGCTGGACCTTGTATGAATTTTTAGGCGTATTTGCCATTTTGTTGTGGGCCGAACGCAATCAACAACGCTGGTTGTTATTATCTGGGACGATGGTTGGTTTTGCCTTGGGCAGTAAATATATAGCCTTTGCCGGAGCCGCGGCAGTAGGACTGTGGATTTTATGGCATACTCGCTTGAATGGATGGCGAACACTATTAGGCTCGTCTGCTCTTTTTGGTGGCGTAGCGTTGTTAGTGGCGTCTCCTTGGCTGATCAAAAATTGGTGGTGGCTCAATAACCCAGTCTACCCATATTTCTTTGGAAATGAAACAACCGCTGGTATACCAACACACAGTAGTTTTAGCTGGTGGGAGTATTTAACTTTACCATGGTATCTGTACTTTGAGCGCCAGCGATTTGTCGGTGTTTATGGTACAATTGAATTTCCAAGTTTACTTTTTCCTTTTGTTCTTCTGCTGCCGTGGGTAGGCAGATTTAGGATCATTCACCGCTTGATTGTTTTGACCTTACTGCGCTATATTTTCTGGGCAGTGTTTTTTCATGGTCGTTTTCGCTATATGTTGCCGGTCTTGCCCAATTTAAGTTTGTTGGCTAGTGCCGCAATAATTGGTCTGGCTACCCAGCCTTATTGGCAACGGTTAGGACTAGTGTTAGCAAAAGGATTAATTGCGGGCATGTTAGCTATAACCTTAATTTATTCAGCGATCTTTTTCTACGATGTCCAACCCCTTGTTGTTGTTTTAGGAATAGAATCCAAAGAAAGTTTTTTGCAGCGCGAATTGACTGACTATTCGGCAAAACAATTTATCCAAACCAATTTGTCCCCTCAGGCTCGCGTCTTCATGCTATGGAATACTCGAAGTTACTATTGCGATGACCGTTGTATCCCCGATTATCAACACGAATGGGTTCGATTGACCCAGCCACCAGTTAATGTTGCCTCTATCGCCATGCACCTACGAGAGAAAAATGTTTCTCATCTCATGTTCAGCATCGAAGATGTCGACTATAGATTGATACAGCGCAATGGTCAGCTTCATCTTGATGCATTACAATTTTTTCGAAATGAATTTTTACCTGCCTGTACCAAAGAGGTTTATAAGGATGAATGGATCACGCTGTACGAATTTACCTGCCGCTGAGGCAATATGACTTCATTCAACCGAAAATGGATGACGCCAACGTTTTTGGTCACGCTGATCGGTTTGATCTACGTAGTAGGCGTTCTGTTGACCAACGACGGTGACCTCAGAGCCTTTATCCTGTTGGGAACCCAATTCAGTGAAGGCGATCCCGCCGGCAGCGAAGGCTATGACGGGCAGTTTGCCTATCAAATTGCGCTCGATCCGTCCGGCGCGGCGCCATATCTTGATGTCCCCGCTTATCGGTATCAACGGATTCTCTATCCCTTGCTGGCGCGGATGCTGGCGTTCGGCCAACCGGGATTGATTCCGTGGACTCTCATCATCGTCAATATTGCTGCCATTGGCGTTGGCACGTGGGCTACCGAGCTATGGTTAAGTGATTTTCGGATGAGCCGTTGGTATGCCCTGGTTTATGGTCTTTATGGCGGGCAACTGTTAGCCCTGCGTGCGGATATGACCGAACCCCTGGCTTACGCATTAGTGGTGGGAGCCATGTTGGCCTGGCAGCGAGAGCGGCGGCTGTGGGCTTTGGCTGCGTTTGGCCTGGCGGCGCTGGCCAAAGAAACCACCTTGATCTTTCTGGCTGCTTATGCGCTTTACTCGCTTCAACAACGCCAATGGCGCCGGACGCTGGGATTATGCGCGGCGGCAGCGCCGTTTGTGGCTTACCAACTGCTGCTTTGGCGTTGGCTGGGCGCGTTTGGCGTGGGGTCGGGTGGAGCCAATGCTACCGCCTTCAGCCCAATTCCCCTGGGCGGCTGGTTGGAGATTGCCACCGTTCACTTTGGCGCCTTTTTGATCATTTCCCTGGTTGTGGTGCCGATGTCCATCATTCCCAGTCTGGCCGGAATCTGGCTGAGTGGTCGGCGGTTGTGGCAGGGATTGGCCCACCCTGTAATTTATTGTCTGCTGTTTAACAGCTTGGTTATCTTATTCTTGCCAGCGTCCACCTTTCGCGAACCGGCGGCCATGGTCCGGTTAACGCAGGGTTTGGTGGTAAGTATGTTGTTCTTCGGGGCCTTGGTTCGATCCCAACGAATTCTAAATTACTGCTATTTCTGGTTGGCCACCAACGTTCTGCTGCTCAAGGGTGTGGCTGGAACTCCATAAAGCATCCTCTTTTCCCCAAAAAGTAGGGTATGAAACAAAGTCCAGATGGTATATACTACATATACTCCCAATTTTACTCTATTGTTGAGGTTGTTGAATGATGTCTGAAGTTGGCGTTGCTCTGATTGGTTGTGGGGCCTGGGGCAAAAACCACTTGCGGATTTGGTCGAATTTAGGTTGTTTACGGGCTGTGTGTGACCCAGATCCAGGTCGGTTAGAGTTTGTTCGAAACCAGAATCCAGACATAGAAACGTGTCTGGATACAGCCCATATTTTAGCCAGAGAAGATATTCAAGCGGTTGTTGTGGCGGCTCCGGCCTTTTTACATGCTTCACTAACTTTGCAGGTTTTAGAGGCAGGCAAAGATGTTTTGGTAGAAAAACCAATGGCCCTGACCACGCGCGAGGGACAACGTTTAGTGGAGACTGCCCGGCGCTTGGAACGAATTCTTATGGTTGGCCATGTCTTGGAATATCATCCTGCCGCTCAAAAGCTGCACCAATTGGTTAATCAAGGTGTCCTGGGGCGAGTCCAGTATATTTATTCCAACCGTTTAAACCTGGGGCGCATTCGAACGGAAGAGAATGCTTTGTGGAGCTTTGCGCCCCACGACATTGCTCTGATTTTGCGGGTTTTAGGCATTATGCCCGAAGAACTCAGTTGCCACGGCGGGGCATATCTCAATTATCAACTGGTTGACGTGACGTTAACTAATCTACACTTCCCCAACAATGTGCGGGCGCATATTTTTGTGAGTTGGTTGCATCCGTTCAAGGAGCAACGGTTTGTGGTGGTTGGTGAGCGTCAAATGGCTGTTTTTGACGATACCCGTCCGTGGTCAGAAAAACTGGCGCTCTATCCGCATCGGGTTGACTGGCTGGGGGGACAGATTCCGGTTGCCCACAGAGCAGAAGTCACTTATGTGCCTCTAGAGGAAGCGGAACCACTCAAGGCTGAGTGCGTTCATTTTCTGGAGTGTGTTGTCAATCGGCAGATTCCTTTAAGTGACGGTGAAAGTGGTCAAAAAACGTTGCAAATTCTCGAACTGGCTCAACTCTCGTTGGAAAAATGTGGCCAGCCAGTAAAATTGTCTCAAACTACCGCTCCACCTCCCCAATACTATGCCCATCCCACGGCCACGGTAGATGAAGAGACCACGATTGGGGAGAACACCCGCATTTGGCATTATAGCCATGTTATGCAGGGTGCGCAGATTGGCAATAACTGCGTTGTGGGTCAAAACGTATTTGTTGGGGATAGTGTTCGTATTGGTAATGGCGTAAAAATTCAAAACAATGTTTCCGTCTACAGAGGGGTTGTGCTGGAAGATGGTGTATTTTGTGGCCCGTCGATGGTTTTTACCAATGTCGTCAATCCTCGCAGTGAAATTGAACGTAAACAGGAATTTCGTCAGACGTTAGTTAAACGTGGGGCTACTCTGGGCGCCAACTGTACTATTGTTTGTGGCGTAACCATTGGCCGGTATGCTTTTGTTGGAGCAGGGGCGGTTGTAACTAAAGATGTAGCGGATTATGCCTTGATGATAGGAGTGCCAGCAAAGCGGCATGGCTGGATGAGTCGACATGGGCAACGCTTACCGGAGCCTGATACTGAAGGGATTATGATTTGCCCGGAGAGTGGCTGGCGTTACCGTGAAATTCAGCCTGGGGTGTTGCGTTGTTTGGATTGGCCGGAAGAACAGCCTTTGCCAAGTGGTTGAGAAGTAGTTGCTCTAAACATTGTGGAGAAGAAGGTAAGTGAAACTTGTTAGTATTATTGGCGCTCGACCTCAATTTGTTAAAGCGGCTCCTGTTAGTCGAGTTTGGCGGCAAGCACATACTGAAATATTGGTTCACACCGGTCAGCATTACGATGAGGAAATGTCGGCGGTTTTTTTCAGAGAGCTGAATATTCCTGAACCGGATTACAATCTGGAGGTAGGGTCAGGCCCTCACGGCCGGCAAACCGGGCAGATGCTGGCTCGAATTGAAGAAGTGTTGCTTAAAGAGCAGCCCGATTGGGTGCTGGTTTACGGCGATACTAACTCGACGCTGGCCGGAGCTTTAGCTGCTGTAAAGTTGCATATACCCGTGGCCCATGTGGAGGCCGGGCTTCGCTCTTTTAATCGTACGATGCCGGAGGAGCATAATCGAGTGCTCACCGATCATTGTGCCGATTTACTGTTCTGCCCCACGCAAACGGCTGTGGATTGGCTGGCCCAAGAAGGGGTTACGCAAGGGGTTCATCTGGTTGGGGATGTGATGTATGATGCGATTTTGTACAACGTTGACCTGGCTCGACAGCGGTCAACTATTTTGACTGAATTAGATTTACACGCGCAGAATTTTCTACTGGCGACCATTCATCGGCCTTATAACACTGACGATCCTAAACGTCTCCAGAATATCTTGACGGCATTTTTGGAAATAGGCAGTCCGATCATTTTTCCGGTGCATCCACGAACCCGCCGGTATATTGCTGCCCTGGATACAGATTTCGATCATTCAAACATAAAAATGATTGCCCCCGTGAGTTATTTGGATATGTTAGCCTTAGAGCAACATGCGCGCTTAATTTTAACCGACTCCGGTGGCGTGCAGAAAGAGGCCTATTTTTTGGCTGTGCCCTGCGCAACTTTGCGACCCGAAACGGAATGGGTGGAAACTGTACAGGCCGGTTGGAATTTATTGGTAGATGCCGATCTGGAGCAAATCGTAAACGCAGCAAATAATCATCAATGGCCGTCTCAATCCCCTCAGCCGGTGTTTGGTGATGGCCGGGCAGCAGAGAAAATCACGGATAAGCTAAGGAATGAGAATTAAATAACTTCTCTAATCTTCTGACGGGTAGTTCAAAATTGCTTGGTTCGGGTGGTGGGATTATGCTCAATGGGTTCCAAATCGTGAGGGAGAATTGAAACGATGAACCCCTATCCACCCAAACTCGAACAAAAGATGAAAAAGTTCTATGAGACGTTATCGGAAAAAGATAAAAGACGCTACGCGGGTGTTGAAGCGCTGAAATTTGGTCGAGGTGGCGTAGCGTATATTACCCGTGTCCTTGGCGGTAGTCGCAAAACGATCATCAAGGGGTTACAAGAATTGAATGACTTGTCGGTCGAACAGCCCGCTAAAAAAAACGAATAAGGCAGCCTGGCGGGGGCCGCAAGCGTTATGACGAAACCCATCTGGGCATTGATGAGAAATTTCTGGATGTCTTAAAGTACGATACGGCGGGTGATCCGATGGACGAGACGGTGCGCTGGACCAACTTACATCCCTGGGAAATTGCCCAACGGCTGTTGGCTCGCTACGAGATTGCAGTCAGTCGAACCGTGGTGCGCAAATTGCTGCACAAGCATCACTATCGGCGTCGCCGAGCGCTCAAAAAACAAACCTTGAAAACTGTCCCGCATCGCAACGAACAATTTGAAAATATTGCTGGCCTGATTGCTGAATATGAAAAGGCGGGTAACCCGATTATGAGTATGGACACCAAAAAGAAGGAATATCTGGGCAACTTCTATCGGGATGGTCATCTCTATACCCTGGAACCACTGCTTACTTATGACCACGATTTCACCAGTTTGGCGAGGGGGGGTCATTCCTCATGGTCTGTATGACCTCAAGCAAAATAGTGGCTACATCCATTTGGGCACCAGTAAGGACACCAGCGAGTTTGCTTGTGATTGCCTCAGAAACTGGTGGTCTCAATGGGAGCGCTATGATTATCCCCAAGCTACTTCCATTCTCCTCTTATGTGATGGCGGTGGCAGCAACAGTTCCCGTCATTTCATTTTTAAGCACGATCTTCAAAAACTCGTGGATGAAATTGGCATTGAAATCCGCATTGCTCATTATCCGCCCTATACCTCCAAGTACAACCCGATTGAACATCGTTTGTTCCCCCACATCACCCGCGCTTGTCAGGGGGTCATCTTCACCTCCATCGAACTGGTCAAAGAATTGATTGAAAAAACCAGAACTTCAACCGGCTTAAAGGTTACGGTTCAAATCATTGATAAGGTTTACGAAACGGGCCGCAAAGTGGCTGATGATTTCAAGCAAACAATGAAAATCGTGTTTGATGAGTTCTTACCCCAATGGAACTACACCGTTGTCCCAATTAGGGAAGTTATTTAAGTCTCATTCCTAAATAATGTCTAAGAATGTGTTTTAAAAGTTATGTAAGATTAAACAGATTTAACAAATAAAAGAGCCGCACTTTGTCCATCAGGCAATCTTGCTTAT
>JAFGNV010000021.1 GCA_016926805.1 Anaerolineae bacterium | reverse complement strand
GAGGCCGGGGTCGAACCGGCGGTTGAGCCTGAGTTGGAAATCCCGGACTGGTTGGGTGAAACCGAACCAGAGTCGCCAACGCCGGTTGAGCTTGCCGATGAGCTGGAACTGGAAATACCGGCCTGGTTGACCGGGGCAGAAGAAACAGCGGCAGAGAAGGCTTCCGAGGCCGGGGTCGAACCGGCGGTTGAGCCTGAGTTGGAAATCCCGGACTGGTTGGGTGAAATCGGGCCGGAGGTGCCAACGTCTTCTGATGAATTTGCCATCGAGTCTGACCTCGAGATGCCCGCCTGGTTGTTGGAGACGGAGGAGACGCCGGTTGAAGCGACACCAGCTGCCTTCGAACCGGAGGCCGAGACTGAAGCTGAGACGCCCTTCTGGCTGGGCGAATTACCAGAGGTGGAGTTGGCAGAAAGAATGTCTGCTGAATTTTCTGCCGAGACAGAAATTGAAATGCCAGATTGGTTATCTGGGGTAGAGGAAATCCCTGCCGAGGAAATACCTCCAGACGCCGGTACCAAATCAGAAATGCCTGCTTGGCTTGCCGAATTGCCAGAGGCCCAACCAGAGGAATTGCCCTCTCCGCCGGTGGAACCAGCTCCCCGGGCAGAAGTCGAAATGCCAGCCTGGTCGTCGGGAATGGAGGAAACAACGGCAGAGGAGACTCCGGAGACTTTTGTAGAACCACCGGCCGTGACGGAACCGGAGCTGCCATCCTGGCTGAGGGAATTGCGGGAGGTAGATTTGGAGGCAACGCTGCCCGGCGCCGAAGCTGAAGCGTCCACCCCCGTTCCTGCCGAGCCGATGGCCGGTCCAGAACTTGAAAAACCAGCCTGGTTGTCGGAGATAGAGCAAGAAGCGCCACCCAAAGAGTTGCCGGCTGCACCCGCTGAGCCGACGTCCGCTGTTGAAGCGGAAACGGCCGCCGTTGAACCGGAAATCCCATCCTGGTTGCGTGAATTGCCGGAAGTGGAAACAGAAGAGGAGGTTCCTGAAATTGTTGAGCCGGTTGACCGGGCAGAAGCCGGGATGCCTGATTGGTTACCTGGGGTAGAGGAAGTTTCTGCCGACCAGCTACCTGCTGAACCCACCGTCGAAACCGACGCCGAACTGCCACCGTGGCTGGTCGAGTTACAAGGGGCGGAAACAGGAAAACCGGAACCCGCTCCAGTGGAGCCGCCCGCTGAGGCCGAACTTGAAATGCCCTCCTGGTTATCGGGAGTAGAGCAGGTGCCAACTGAGGAGTCGCCTCCCGCGCCGGTTGAGCCGCCCGCCGACATTACAGCAGAAACTCCGGCCTGGTTAAGTGAGCTATCCGGGGCCGAACCGGAATTTCCAACTAAGCTTTCTCCCGAACCGGCTGCTGAACCTGAAGGGGAGATGCCCGCCTGGTTATCTGGGATTGGACCGGCTGAACCGGCATCCACCGAAGAAACGCCCTTCGACCGTACTGAGCCTGCTCCCGAAGCAGAAACTGAGATACCGGCGTGGTTATTTGGGGTGGAGGAAGCGCCAGACGAGCAACCGTCTGTGGAGTCTGCCCCCGAAGAGGAAACCGAACTACCCCCATGGTTAACCGAACTACCTGACGCCGACTCAGAACAACCGCCGGAGGCTGATACAGAGGCTGAAATGCCTGACTGGCTGTCTGGCATCATGGAAACATCCTCAGAGAAACCACCCCCCGAAATTCCGGCTGAACCGGAGACGGAAACGGATTGGTTGTTTGAGGAAGAACCGCCTCTCCCTCCCTGGTTAGCCGAGTCGCCGGAAACGGAAACCGATAAGGGACGGATTAAACCTGCCAATCTGGATGATGTCTCCTCTGATTCATCTGAAACCATGGGTCAACGTGGCGAAGAAACGCCCCCTGACCAGGGCTGGTTGACCGGTTTGCGCGAGGCCACCGAAGCGGTAAAAACCGTTTTGCCGCCCGAGGATGCCGACAAGTTGGAACCATCCTCCCCGCCCCCTCCCCCAACTACCGATAAACCCGACGCGCCCGAGTCGAAAGACGCCGATCCAGGGGGCATCAAAGCGAGTCAGGCTTCGGCCCCGTCTCCAACGGCGACATCCCCAACGGCCGGACCGCCCTCAAGAGGGCCGGTTTCAGGTTGGCTGCAAGCGCTCAAACCTGCTCCTACTGCCGAGATGGTGGTTGAAGCCGAAGACAGCCAGGCCGCCGAGAGTACCGGCGTTCTGGCCGGTCTCACGGGTCTGTTGCCGGTAGAAAGAATGGTCACGGCAACTCCGACGATAGAACCTCGAATCAATGGGCATAACGGACATGCCGAAGCCGTGCTAAAAGCGGCCCAGGATTTTTATACCATTGCCACGCAACCACCCCAACCGGCGACGCTGCCTGCGCCCGTAGCCCGGCAATCTGGTCCAATTTCGAGCAACGTAATCCGAGCCGGTTTATTTCTCTTGTTCATAATATTGGTGGCCTTACCGCTCTTGCCGGGCCTGCAAAGAGGAACGCCCTGGACCGAACCAGCCGACGAACTCAACGACGTCTTGGGCGACCGGCGGCGGCAGATGATCGGCGAGCAGTTGGGCGTTATTGACGTGCAGCAGCCAGATTCGGTGGCTTTGGTTTCTTTTGATTATTCAACAGCCACCCAGGGCGAAATGCAACCCCTGGCCGAGGCCATCATTGGCCGGTTGAAGGGACAGGGAATGCGGGTCATTTTTATCAGCCTGGAACCGGAGGGGGCCGCGCTGGCCCAGGAAGTGCTGGACCAAAAACGAGCCGAGGCGTATGGCGTTAACATGGTCAATCTGGGCTACTTGCCTGGCCAGGCAGCGGCTATCCGCGCGCTGGTTACGGGACAAGCGTCCCTTTCAACCAAGAGAGATTTTAAGGAAGGCTATACCTTTGCCGACCCCGAGCGAACCCATTGGGGTGATGTGGACAACTTGGGCCAGGTTGATCTTATTGTTACCCTGGCCGATAACCCCGCCACGGCTCGCTGGTGGATTGAGCAGCTACACATGGTTCCACCCCCGGACGGCCGGGAGCGTTTTTTACTGGCGGCTACCAGCGCCGTCGCCGCTCCGTTTTTGCAGCCGTATCGAGACAGCAACCAACTGGACGGATTGATTTCGGGCATTAACGGCGCAGCCGCGGTTGAGGCCAGTCGCCAGCAATTTGGCCCGGCCCGCCAGATGTTGGATAGTCAGAGTATCGCCCATTTACTTATCATTATTTTGATTGCGGCGGGTACGGTCGCCGGGTGGATGCCACGATTATCCTCCAACCAAAGCCAAACCCAACCTGAGGAGATTGATTAATTGCTCGAAACCATTGGCCCGTTCCTTGCTGCCGCCCTCACCGTGATGGTGTTTAGTTATGTCTTTGGCGACAACGTGCTTTTCAGGTTGGCCTCGCACATCTTTGTGGGCGTGGCCGTGGGTTACGCCCTGTTGGTGGTTTGGTACGAGGTTTTCTGGCCGACCCTCACCTCGGGAAATGTGGTCAGGGTGTTGCCGGCGCTGTTTTTGTGTTTCCTGCTTATTTTCAAACTTCGACCCACCCAGGGCGGTGCGGCCAGGCTATTGGGGAGTATCGCCCTGGCCTTTGTGCTGGGGGTTGGGGTGGCCCTGGCCCTGGGTGGCGCGCTGTTTGGTACGCTGCTGCCCCAGGTATTCAAAACGGCCAATATCTCTCTTAATTGGAGCCATTACCCGGATACAGAAAACGAGCCGGGACTGGTCAACTGGCTCAACAACTTCATCATTGTGCTGGGAACTATTGGCACGTTTTTCTATTTTACATTTGCGGTCAGGGCCCGTGGTTTGTTGGGCGGCCTGCGCGAAGTATTGGTGAGATTTTGGGCCGGGATGGGTCGCTTGATGATCATCTTCACCCTGGGAGCGTTGTTTGCCAATGCGGTCAGTTCGCGGGTGGCCGTGTTGGTTTCTCGACTGCAATTTTTGGCCGGTTTTTTTGGAGGATGAGCCTCGTCCTCACTTTCCCGAATCTTTCAACTTGTTAACAACCTTGATTGCTGCGTACGTATCTCATGGCCAAGACAGAAATCCAGAGCATCCTAGCTGCCGATTGCGGAAACACCACCACCACCGTCATTCTCATCGAGTATGCTGAGGGCCGTTACCGCCTGGTTGCAAGGGGGCAATCCTCCAGCACCCACGATCTTCCCTGGCAAAATATTGTCATTGGTGTCCAGGAAGCCATCCACCAGATTGAAAGAAAAACTGGCCACACCCTGCTTTCGTCCGGCGGCTGGCCGATTATCCCCCGCAACGCCAATAACCAGGGAACCGATGTTTTTGTGGTTGTATCCAGCGCCGGGCCGCCCTTAGCCGTGGCTTTGGCCGGGTTGATGCAAGATATTTCGCTGAGCAGTGCCCGACGGGCGGTAGCAACCACCTACAGTCTGGTTACTACCGAGCTATCACTGAACCAAGAGGGTGGCAGTGGACGACGTAGCCCGGAGGCCCAAATCCAGGCGGTGCAAGCCGAAATCCCCGAAGTAATTCTCCTGGTTGGGGGTACGGATGGCGGGGCCGAGCGTCCGGTAATTGAGATGGCCAATGTTATCTCAATGGCGCTTCAGGTTTTGCCAATCACCCAAAAACCTGACGTTCTGTTTGCCGGTAACATTGACACCCGGCCCCAGGTTGCCGGGATTTTGGGGGCAGTGGCTAACCTGCGGGCGGTGAATAATGTTCGCCCAACGTTAGACACCGAAAACCTGGCTGCCACTCAGGTGGAACTGGAAAATCTTTACTTGCAGCGGAAAATGTCTCGTCTGCCGGGCTTTGAGACGTTGCAAAGCTGGTCTCGTTTTCCCCCGGCTCCAGCCAGCAAATCATTCGATAAAGCCATTGCCTACATCGGCCAACACAATGGTCTGAATGTGCTGGCGGCAAATACTGGTAGCGGCGCAACCATGATTTCTACGCAAACCCAGGATGCCCACGGAGTGACCATCCGCAGTGATGCCGGGGTAGGGCACAGTTTGGCCTCACTCTTAAAAATGGTGTCCTTGGAGAAGATTCACCGCTGGCTGCCCTTTGATCTGTCTCTTGGAGAATTGCACAACTGCTTGCTAAACAAATGCCTATATCCAAACAGTATCCCCAGCACTTACCAGGAGTTGATGGTAGAATACGCGGTGTGCCGGGAGGCGCTACGGCTTACCATCGAGCAAGCCCGGGTGGGCTGGCCGCTACAGCAGTCAACGGGTCGGCATGATGTGCAGTGGAATTTGCTGATTGGCGCCGGACGTTCGTTAACTCATGTTTCCCGCTTATCTCATGCGGCACTGATGATGCTGGATGCGGTTGAACCGTGGGGGGTGACTACCCTGGTGCTCGATGCCAACAGTATCCTCAATGTATTGGGTTCTATCGCCGTCGTCCATCCTGTGGCTGCGGTTGAGGTGGCCACCCACAATGCTTTTCTCAACCTGGGCACGGTTGTCGCTCCGGCGGGCTATGGATACTGGGGGAAAACGGCCCTCAACCTAAAGATGGAATGTGGTGGGGGTGATTCATTAGAAATAGCCGTGCCTTATGGATCGATCCAACGGGTTGACTTGCCGCCGGGAGAAAAGGCTACGTTAGAAATACATCCTGCCGGCGATTTTGACATTGTAGGTCAGCGAGGCCGCGCGGGTTTGGCCGAGGTGGAAGGGGGTGAATTAGGAATCATTATTGATGCGCGGGGACGCCCCCTGCGCCTGCCCCGAGATGAGGCAACGCGCCGGGAACGGTTACAACAGTGGCTGGAAGGAATTGGCAAGAGTTATGCAGCTTCCGAGCAAAATGATTAACGCCGGCAGTAAAATAGTGATGACCCGCACCCTACCCGTTGCCGGGGAGGTGTTGGTTCAACCAGGGCGACATGTAGAGGCGCTGGACGTAGTTGCTCGCGCCGAATTACCGCGTCGCTATCGAGTTATCAATGTGGCCCGCTACCTGAGGGTGGCGCGCCACTTGGGGCAGGCCAGCGTGGATATGAGTGGGGTGATGCGCAAAGCCGTGGGAGACGTGGTAGAAACCAACGAAGTGTTGGCCACGGCCAAAGGTGGTTTACCCTTTTTGCAACGCAGTGTGCGCGCACCGGCTGCCGGAACTATTGCCGCGATTGGACCGGGCTGGGTTCTGCTGGAAACGGCGCGTACGGTGATTGAGATACAGGCCTTCATTAACGGGACGGTCACCAAGATAGTTCCTTATCGTGGCGTCATCATCGAGGCCAACGGCGCAATTGTCGAAGCGGCCTGTGGTTTTGGCGGCGAGGCCTTTGGCCGGTTGCAGCGTCTGGTCGACTCGCCGTTCGAGTCGATCCCGGTTGAAGCGCTAAACAAAAGTGTGGCCCAGGCGATTATCCTGGGCGGGCGTTCGCTGGATGAAGCCGTGTTGCGCCAGGCCGAAGCCGTCAAGGTGCGGGGGATAATTGTGGGCAGTATTGACGCCGCATTGCTGAACTTGACTTTGCCCGTTAGGGTTCGGGTGGTTGCTACCGAGGGGTTTGGCAACGTGCCGATGTCACCCTATACTTTTGGCGCGTTATCAGGCCTGAGTGGCCGCGAAATCTCCATCCGGGGACAGACTCCCGTGTTGGCTTCGACCACGGGTGAAATAAAAACGGCTTCACCCATCATCGTTTCCACTATTGGTTACAGTAGCAAGACTATCCCCCATCCAACCGACGATTCGCCGGTTCACGAAATAAAAGTAGGCAGTCGGGTGCGGATTATTCGAGGTGAATGGTTGGGGGCCACCGGCCATATCGACTCTTTAGCCTCTGAACCACAACCCATCGAGAGCGGTCTGATTGTGCCGGGGGCTTACATCACCATTGATGACCAAACGCGCTATGTTCCCTGGGCCAATCTGGAGCAGGTGAATTAGCCGCTTGTGCACTCAGCCGCACAGATTTGCAAAATTCGTTTATTTGACATAAAATATAGTGACATAATATTATTTGGATTATTGTTGTGGTTTCCAACAAGCTGCGGGCAGCCTTGGTGGTCTGCTCATAATCAGCCGGGCAAGGAAGGAGCCAAATTATGGAAGAAGAAACTCATGGCGCAAATAGACTATTTGTCATTTTAGCCATTTCTTTGATCGGGTTGTTAGTGTTAGGTTTATTGGGGGTGGGTGGCGTGTTTGTCATCCGCCAAAATCTCCAGGGACAGGAGCAAGCCTCACGTCCAACCCCCACCCTTATTATTCGGTTACCTAATCCCACGGCAACTCCTGCGCCTATTGTGCAACAACCCAAAGAGACCCCGGCGCCCACTCCTACCAACACCCCGGTGGTTATTCCGGGCGACGGTCAGGAAGCCGCCGTTGGTGGTGGACAGGGTGAAAGTAGTTCTGGCCCCAAACTCCCGCCAACCCGTACCCCAGCCCCTAAAGCCGAGGAGGCTGGCGTGACCGTGGTGCCGGAAACCGGTCTTGGTGGCCTGGAGATTGTCTTGATTGCCGTCGGGCTTATCGCCGTCTTCTTCATTGCCCGCCGGATGAGGATGGCCTCGTAATTCGCTATCCAGCCAGAATCAGTTTGCATCAACTAGGATAGGGACGTTTTATAGCGTCCCTATTTTTGTTGTTGCTAATACGCCTCTAATAAAAATCTAGCGCGATTCTAACATGCCTTGCGTACAATAAGGTTTGAATTACGTCTATTTGAGAAGAGGTATGGTTATGAATCTCAACAAATTTACCGAAAAGGCCCAAGAAGCTGTTCTTGAGGCGCAGCGTTTAGCCCAAGATTATGCACACAGCGAAATACTTCCCAGCCATTTGCTGCTGGCTTTATTGCGACAGGAAGGTGGGGTGGTGCCCCAAATTGCGCATCACCTGTCGGTTAACCCTGACACCCTGGCCCGGAGTTTGGAAACCGAATTGCACAGCGCGGCCAAAGTTTATGGCGGGTCGCAACCCGGCCTATCGCGAGCCTTGAATAACGTTCTACAGGACGCCGAAAAAATCGCCAGCAAGATGAAAGACGACTACGTTTCCACCGAACATCTCCTTCTGGCGCTAACCGAGTCTGGCGGCAAGGCCGAGGCAGTGCTGCATAGCCACGGCCTGACGCGTGATGCTGTGTTAAAAGCCCTGACCCAAATTCGCGGCAGTCAGCGGGTTACCAGCCAGAACCCGGAAAGTACCTACGAGGCCCTGCTGAAATACGGCCGCGACCTGACCGACTTGGCCCGCAAAGGCAAAGTTGATCCGGTGATTGGCCGTGACGACGAAATCCGGCGGGTGGTGCAGGTGCTCAGCCGCCGCACCAAAAACAACCCCGTTTTGATGGGTGACCCTGGTGTTGGCAAAACCGCCATTGTTGAGGGTTTGGCCCAACGCATTATCCGTGGCGATGTGCCGGAGGGACTGAAGAATAAGCGCATTGTGGCCCTGGATATGGGCGCCCTGATTGCCGGAGCCAAATTCCGGGGCGAATTCGAGGAGCGTCTGAAGGCTGTTTTGCAGGAAGTCACCGCCAGCGAGGGGGAAATCATCCTCTTCATCGACGAGTTGCACACCGTAGTTGGCGCGGGCGCGGCGGAAGGCGCAATGGACGCCGGCAATATGCTCAAACCTATGCTGGCCCGGGGTGAACTGCACGCCATTGGCGCAACCACGCTAGACGAGTATCGCAAACATATTGAAAAAGATGCCGCGCTGGAACGTCGCTTCCAGCCGGTGCTAATCGATGAGCCGTCGGTGGAGGACACCATCAGCATTCTGCGCGGCCTCAAAGAGCGATACGAGGTGCATCACGGCGTGCGTATTCAAGACAGTGCGGTGATTGCGGCGGCCACATTGAGTAACCGCTACATTGCCGATCGCTTTTTGCCGGATAAGGCTATCGACCTGATTGATGAGGCGGCGGCCCGCCTGCGCACCGAAATCGACAGCAAGCCGACCGAACTCGACGCGGTTGACCGGCAGATCATGCAGTTAGAGATTGAACGTGAGGCTTTAAAGAAGGAAAAAGACAAAGCCAGCAAGGAGCGGCTGAGGAAACTTGAGGCCGAACTTGGTGACTTGCAGGAGCAGAGCCGCGCCCTGAGTGCGCAGTGGGAGAATGAGAAGCGGTTGATTTATGCTTTACGTGAAACCAAAGAGCGGATCGAGCAAACTCGCTACCAGATTGAACAGGCCGAGCGCAACGCCGATCTAGAGACCGCGGCCCGGTTGAAATATGGCACTCTGAACGAACTGGAAGCCCAGCAAACCAAACAGGAGGCCAACCTGACCGAGTTTCAGGCTAAAGGCTCGTTGCTGCAAGAAGAAGTTGACGCCGAACAAATCGCTGGCATCGTGGCCCGCTGGACCGGGATTCCCGTTAGCAAACTGCTGGAAGGGGAAGTGGAAAAGCTGGTCAAAATGGAAGAGCGACTCCACCATCGCGTAGTTGGCCAGGACGAGGCCATCCATGCCGTGGCCAACGCGGTCCGCCGCAGCCGGGCCGGGCTGCAAGATCCCAATCGACCTATTGGCAGCTTCATCTTTTTGGGGCCAACCGGCGTTGGCAAAACCGAGCTGGCCCGCGCCCTGGCCGAGTTTCTGTTTGACGACGAGAGCAACATGGTGCGCATTGATATGAGTGAATACCAGGAGCGACACACCGTCAGCCGGCTGGTTGGCGCGCCGCCGGGATACGTGGGTTATGATGAGGGCGGCCAGTTAACCGAGGCTGTGCGTCGCCGGCCTTACAGCGTGGTTCTGTTTGACGAAATCGAGAAGGCGCATGCCGAAGTTTTTAATGTGTTGCTGCAATTGTTGGATGACGGCCGCTTGACCGATGGCCACGGCCGGACGGTCAATTTTAAGAATACGGTGGTGATCATGACCAGCAATATCGGCAGTCACTATATTATGGAGGTTGGTGCCGAAGCTGCCCGCGAAAAGGTGATGGAGGCCATGCGTCAGCACTTCCGGCCTGAATTTCTGAACCGGGTTGACGAAGTTATTACCTTCCACAGTCTCTCGCGGGAGGACCTGCTGCGGATTGTGGATATCCAACTGAACCACCTGCGAAAGCTGCTGGCCGAGCGCAAGATTGAGCTAACCCTGACGGAAGCTGCCAAAAAGCATCTGGCCGACGCGGGTTACGACCCCACGTTTGGCGCGCGCCCGCTCAAACGCGTTATCCAGCGCGAGGTGCAGGACCCCCTGGCGATGGCCCTGCTGCAGGGCGAGTTTATGGATGGAAGTGTCATTCGGGTTGACTACCGTGAGGAGTCGATTGTATTTGAAGAGACAGGTATCCCGGAAGTGGAGGCGGAAGTGGTAGGATAATCATCAAGCCTGCTATAATTATTCAGATAATGTTCATAAGGTAGAGACAGAACAATGTTCTGTCTCTACCTGGCAAAAATTCAAATTTATTTTCTCAATATCCAACGTATATTGTTAAACTTTTGTAAAGAGAGGATAATCCCATGAAATGGTCCTGGAAAATCGGTGAATTTGCCGGTATTGGTGTGTACATGCACGCCACGTTTTTGTTGTTGATTGGTTGGGTGGCCCTGAGTTACTGGCTGCAACAGGGCACGCTGGCCGCGGTGGTGGCCGGGGTGGCTTTTATTCTGGCCCTATTTGCCACCGTGGTACTGCACGAGTTCGGCCACGCGCTGACGGCCAAAAAGTACGGTATCAAAACCCGCGACATTACCCTGCTGCCCATTGGCGGGGTGGCCCGCCTGGAACGGATGCCTGATAAGCCCATCCAGGAGCTTTGGGTGGCTCTGGCCGGCCCGGCAGTCAACGTGGTTATCGCGATTCTTTTGTTTGGCTGGCTGTGGCTGACGGCCAGTCTGGAGCCGATAACGCAACTCAGCATGACCGGCGGGTCTTTTTTAGAGCGGCTGATGGTGGTCAACCTGTTCCTGGTTGGTTTTAACCTCATCCCGGCCTTTCCCATGGACGGCGGGCGCGTGTTGAGGGCCCTGCTGGCGATGCGGCTGGAATATACCCAGGCCACACAGATTGCAGCTACCATTGGGCAGGGCATTGCCTTTCTGTTCGGCTTTATCGGCCTCTTTAGCAATCCCTTCCTGTTGTTTATTGCCATCTTTGTGTGGATTGGCGCGGCTCAGGAAGCAAGCATGGCCCAGATGAAGTCTGCCCTGAGCGGCATTCCCGTCAGCCGGGCCATGCTAACCGATTTTCACACCCTGTCGCCGCAGGACACCCTGGCCCGGGCGGTTGATCTCATTCTGGCCGGGTCGCAGCAAGATTTTCCGGTGGTGGAAAATGGGCAGGTGACCGGCATTTTGACCCGGAGCGACTTGCTGGCTGCCCTGGCCCGGCAGGGTCAAACCGAAACGGCCAGCAGTATTATGCGCCGCGATTTTGCGGTGGTGGACTCGTACGATATGCTGGAAACGGCCTTTGCCCGGCTACAAGAATGCGGCTGCCCCATCCTGCCGGTAACCCGCAATGGCAACCTAGTCGGCCTGGTCACCAGGGAAAACGTGGGCGAATTTTTGATGATTCAGTCAGCGTTGGGGTCGGTCAGGCGAGCCATAGCCTGATAAATTAGCTGCTTCTGAAGCCCGGCAGGTTTTTTCTACAATACAAATTCACCTCGCACCACGGTTATGGCGCCGCCACCGACTTTTACGGTTTCGATGTCGTTGGGCGGGCCAATAACCTCCACGGTTGCCTGGCCGGGCCGGTGTAGCCAGTGGCCTTGTTCGGCAATAAAAGCAGGCTTGTCGATCAGGCCATAATGCCACAGGTAGACGCCCATCCCGCCGGTGGCCGAGCCGGTAAAGGGGTCTTCGATCAGGTCGGGTGGATCAACAAAATCCCGGGCAAAAGTTTGACCGGCCCCGGTTACGCCCTTCAGACAGAAGAGGTGCGTGGTAAAAAAATCGGCCTGGGCGCGGAAAGCGGCGTAGGCTACCAGGTTCAGTTGAATCCGGCGCAGGGCATCCAATTCACGGAGAGGAATCATCAATTGGGGCGTGCCGGTACTGACGGTTTGTAGAGGAACGCCAGGCAAAACGTCGTCTACGGCTAGACCAAAAATGGGCAGTACCTCGGCCGGGTTGTAGGTTGCCAGGAATTCCGGCTTTTTTTGACTCATCACAATACGTTGGATGTTGCCTTCTTTGGTAAAAATCTCCACCGGAATGGGTCCAACCGGCAACTCCAACAGAATGGTGGTGTGGTCGCCGGTCAGCTTGATCCGGCCGGTTTCGGCCAGGGCAAACACGGTGGCAATGGTAGGATGTCCGGCCAGGGGAATCTCCCCGGCGGGGGTGAAGTAACGCGCGCCAACGTCGGCTACATTCGACCGGCGTACAAACGAGGTTTCGGAAAGGTTCATCTCGCGGGCGATGGCCAGCATGGTCTCGGCATCGAGATTATCGGTATCAAACAAAATGGCGCAGGGGTTGCCCCCCAGCCGTTGCCCGGTAAAAGCGTCAACCTGCATAAATGGGTAAACAGGCATGGTGTTCTCCTATTATCTATGAGATTCTCTCATTAAAGCACAGGTTGCCGGGAGTGGGTACGGCCAATTTCCCCGGTTTTTTTGCAGCCAATTTGTCACCCGCGTTGGCGTTCCATCTCGGTCCGTAAAATAGTTTCAGCGCGGTGGGCTTGGTCAACCGAGATAAAAAGATGGTCACGGTAGTAACCGCACACTGCGCCGAGCGGTATCCCGGCCCGGGCCAGAACGCCGGTTACGGCTGCCAGAAAACCAACCACGTCCCACTCCATGGCTATGCTGAAGGTAAAAATCCGCAGGGGGCCTTCTACTTTGGCCGCCGGATAGTGGGCGCTCAGTTGCGACCAATCCCTGGTATTTAGCAGCAAGGTGAGCACGTCCGGTTCAACAAGGTACTGGAAAAAGTTGCCGGAGATGTGGGCCAAATCAGCCTCAAGACGGGGGCGCTGGTCAGGCTCCAGCCCAATGAGCACAAATTCGCCAGGGCGAACGGTCAGTTCGGTACGGGCTAAAATCTCCACCAGGGGGGTGTCACCGCCGACGGTATCCAAGCTCATAATTTCTCCTGTTCACGCTCGAATTCTTGCCGGGCCAGGGTAATTGCATTTTTCTCCAGCGAGGATAGTTTCCAGGCAATCTCCTGGGGAGCAATCCATCGGGTCGAAAGGATTTCGTAGGCCTTACCGGTCGGATCAATAGGGCCAACCTTATCCTCGACCAAACGGCAATAATAAGCCAACCCAAGACCATGCGGGATACTGGTTTGAGGTTCGTTGCCCTGCACCTGGCAGAGAAGTAATCGCCCCACTTCCACTTCTAGCCCCAGTTCCTCCAGACATTCACGCCGCACCGTGTCTGCCGGGTTTTCGTTGCGTTCAACCCAACCGCCGGGCAAACCCCAGGTGTGGTTGGGACGAAAAACATGTTCAAGCAATAATACCTGTCCGGCGCTGTTGAAGACGACGCCGACAGCACCCACGTGATGGCTGGGCATCAATAACTTTACCCCCAGCTTCAATCCCCACCGCAAGAGAGGGAAACGTTGCAGCCAGTTGGCCAAGAACCGCTTCATCATCATTTTCCTTCAGTAAAAAAATCAGCCCATTATAACACAGTCGAGTGAAGCTTCTAAATGACATACTCCTGTGGGGCGCGTCCAGAATTTTGGGCAACCTTCAGTTGCCCGAAATCTGGACAAACCAGGGGAGATTCGGGAGGATACCCCCCACGCCCTCTGTCTGTCTTAAGATTTTGGACAGACCCGCTCCTTGTTGTCTGGGGGTTAGCGTGGTATGATAGAGCATCATTCATCAGGAGCCTGCCCATTATGAATATTCGTCAAATTGACCACACCAATCGGCGGGAAGCCCGTCGTTTTGTCCAGTTCCCTTACGAGTTATATCGCTCGTGCCCGCAGTGGGTGCCCTTACCGCTGAGTGATGGTCTGGTTCGGCTCAATCGTCGAGCCGCATTTTTTAGACACTCTGAGGCCAACTTTTTTGTAGCCGAAGACGGCGACCGCATGTTGGGCCGTATTTGTGTGATGGAAAATCGTCATTACAATGATTTTCATCAGGCCCGGCATGCGTTTTTTTATCTGTTTGAGGTGATCGAGGATGTTGAGGTGGCCCGGCAATTGTTTACCACAGCCATCGAGTGGGCTCAGGCGCGGGGTCTGACCCGGCTGATTGGTCCCAAGGGATTTGTGCCCCTTGATGGGATTGGGATGTTATACAAGGGGTTTGAGCATCGCCCCGCCATGGGGATTCCTTATAATTATGAGTATTACAATCGGTTTATGGAACAGTTGGGTTTTGAGAAGGAGATTGATTTTACCTCGTTTTATGTGAGAGTGAGTGGCTTTGAGTTGCCCAAACGGGTGATCCAGGTAGGCGAATGGGTCAAGAAGCGCAGAAACTTGCGGGTCAAAACATTTTCTTCCAAAGCCGAACTTCGGCGGTGGATACCGGCTTTGGTAGATACTTACAACAAGGCGTTTGTGCATAACTGGGAATATGTGCCGGTGACCGCTGAAGAGACCAGCGAATTGGAAAAGCGAATGTTGCAGATTGTTCAGCCGGAGCACATCAAGTTTGTGTTAAATGAAAAGGATGAACTTGTTGGTTTTGTGCTGACGTTTCTGGATATTTCCATTGCTTTGCAGCAGACCGGGGGTAAGTTATTCCCCCTGGGTTGGATTACGTTGCTGAAAGCGTTAAGGAACACTCCCTGGATCAATGTCAACGGGATGGGGATTTTGGCCGAATATCGAGGACTGGGTGGTAATGCTATTTTGTATGATGAGCTGGTCAAAACAATTGGGAGCGGGAATTTTGAACATGCCGATTTGGTGCAGATGGCCGATTCAGTTGATAATATGCTGGCCGATATGTATACGGTGGGGGCTGAGCCTTACAAAATTCATCGTGTCTATCGAAAGGATATTTAAGCATTAACCTGTACTCACCAATGGTCTGAGTACGGAGGTAGAATTATGTGGTACATTAAGCGTGTAGCAAGAGACAACCCGGAGTTTGCTTCTTCCGCCCTCGAATTGCTCCAATCTACCTCGCGTAGTTTTATTTTTGTAACCAGTGGACTTTATTTGCTCTGGCATTTTGTGGTCACTTTAACCTGGTCTGAAACTTTTATGCTCAGTATCTGGTTGGTTACCCCGCTGGTTCTGATTACCTGTGTTCTTTCTCTCTGGTTGTTATCAAAAAATTTCTTGCTGGCCCAAATTATCTGGCAAATCGGCCTATCCCTGGCGATCACGATTGCTTACCTGATCTATGAACGACCGGAGATTACGTTTTTATATGCTTTGCTGCCATTAATGGCGGTAGTGACCCTGGGGCAAAACGGGGGCGCGTTGGCCGAAGGGTTCATTATTGTTTTGGTGGGATGGCTTTCACAAACGCAGCTGGTAGAGCCGTTAGCCTTAGAGTATGGCCTGGCGGTGGTAGTGGGAGGTATGTTTACCGGCCTGTTGGGCTGGGCCACTTCGCATACCCTATTGACCGTCACTCACTGGTCCCTCTTCAATTTTAATCTGGCCCAGGAAAATCTGGAAGACGCTAACCGGCATCGTGGCGAAGTGGTGCGGGTTATGAAAGCCCTGGACCACGCTTATTCCCAATTGGAGCGAGTCAATCACATGTTGGTGCTGACCCGGGCGGAAGCCGAAGAGGCCCAGGAAACCCGTAATCGATTTGCCCTGGCGGTCAGTCATGAGTTGCGGACGCCCTTGAACTTTATTCTGGGTTTCAGCGAGATGATGGTGAATTCGCCCGGTACTTACGCTGATCTATCCACCTGGCCGGCGGGATTGTATGATGATGTTCAAGAAATTTATCGCAGCAGCACTCACCTGTTGCGATTGGTCAACGATGTGCTGGACCTGGGGCAAATAGAAGCCCGGCAAATGCCGCTCTTTAAAGAAACGGTCGATTTACCACAACTGGTAGACGAAGTGGAGGAAATGGTGCACCCTGTTTTGATCCGGAAAGGTTTGCGGTTTCGCACCGACATTGAGCCAGACTTGACTCCGGTCTTTATCGACGGCACCCGAATCCGGCAGGTGTTACTTAATTTGGTGACCAATAGTTTGCGCTTTACCGACGAGGGCGGCGTAACCGTGCGCATGCAACGGCAAGAAGAGTCGATTTTGGTGAGTGTGGAAGATACGGGCGCCGGTATTGCTCCCGACGATATTCCCAAACTCTTTGAAGAATTCCGGCAGGTGGGGCAAGGTAGTTGGCGGCGACGAGAAGGAAGTGGCCTGGGAATCCCCATCAGTCGGCGATTTGTGGAACTGCACGGCGGGCGGATGTGGGCCGAGAGCGAGGGCGTGCCGAGCCAGGGAACCCGATTCTTTTTCACCTTACCTGTCGTGGGCGTTACCACCGACTCATCTGCGTCGGCAACCGAAGAGGTTTCAAGCGGCGAGGTGGCCACAGCGCGCCATTGGCAATCGCTCAGGGGAAAAGTAGCCGAGGAGCGGTTATTACTGGTTCTTTCGTCGGATCCGCTGGCCGGGGAGTTGATTAGGCAGTATGCCGAAGGTTTTGAAGTGGCGTCTATCAGCCAATCAAGCCAGGTGCAAAGCAAGATGTCCCAACTCTTGCCGAATGCCCTCATTGTTGACCAGGCTTTTTTGCAGGAAGAAGAGATAGAGCCAGTTTTGCAGGATTTGCCCTATAATGTGCCCGTGGTCAGTTTTGTCTTCCCGGGTAATCAGAGCCGTCTTGAAAGTTTACCGGAGGCTGTGTCGAATTACCTGGTCAAACCCATCACCCGCCAGCGGTTGGCCGAAACGGTGCAGGCATTGGGACCAACGGTTCGTGACTTATTGGTGGTGGATGATGATCCGGCGATGGTCCGTTTTGTAACTCTAGCGCTTGAAGGAGTGGCTGATCAACATCAAGGTAATGGCTATAAGTTTACCACCGCTCTTACCGGCACAGAGGCCCTGGAGCAGCTGCACCAACAGCCCCCCGATGCGGTTCTGTTAGATTTGGGTTTACCGGACATTAATGGCTGGGAGGTATTAGCCCGGTTACGGCAAGAGCCTGAACTGGCTCAACTCCCGGTTATCATTATCACGGCCAACGATTTACCGCACCTGGCCCGAGCCGACCAGCAAGAGGCCTTACAGGTTTGGTTGAATCGTCCTTTTTCCCGGCAGGAATTGACCACGCTGCTCACGAGTCTGTTGGAGACGATTCAGCCGTCGTATCCGGCGCCATCAACTGCAAACGAGTCAATGCAGCCAGTAGGTCTTTTTGGGTAATGGGTTTCTTAAGAAAATCGGCGGCACCCAGGGAAAAGGCCAATTCTGGTTCGTCCCAGACAGAACAAACAATAACCGGGATGTGTTGCGTTTGCGGGTCGGTTTGAAGGGTCTGTAAAATTTCCCAGCCATCCATCGATGGCATCATCACGTCCAGGGTAATCACCTGAGGGTGCAGTTGGCGGGCTAAGGGTAAAACCTGGTCCGGCTCCTTTACGCCCACTACTTCCAAATTGGTCTGGCTGAGATAACGGCGAAACATGCGGATGGCTGTTTCCTGGTCATCCACAATCAGCGCCACGCCCTGGTTGGCTTGCGGCAGCGAGAGAATTAAGTCGACCACCCCGGCCTGATGGTTAGGAGGGGAAACTTCCTCAAATGTTGCGCCTAAACGTTGGCTCCAATAGCGGGCAAATTCCAAAGAGGTATCCTCTTCATCCTCTTCAACCGACAAGCCGTCGCCCTCGTCCACGCGCACCTGGATCCAAAATGTTACCTGGGTTCCTTTTATCCCGGCGCCGGCAGTGATAAGGTGACCAGATTGCACTTCCAGGGCATAACTGAATAACGTGAGAATGATTTGACGCAGAATGATCCGGTCGGCCAGAACAGGTGGAAGTTCCGGCGGCAACTCCAAATGGAGTTGAACATTCTCATTTTGCACTCGTTGGCGAAAAATCCGGGCAATCTCCTGTACTATCTCGCCCAGGTTGAGTGGCTTTTGGGTAATCTCAAATGCCTGGAATGCCTGGAAATTTGTGCCCCATTCTCCTTTAGTATCCGGTTCTGTTGTTAAGGAAAAGTCCACATTTGGGGCGGCCTGATCCCACAACAATGTGGCTACGGCCTTCAGGGCACGCCCGTGTTCTCGCCGCAGTTGCCGCCCGCTCAATAACAACTGAGTTTTTAACTCGTCAATGGTGAGTCCTTCCAGGTATCGCTGCTTGAGGATGAAATAAGGGCGCCATTCCATAGAGGTAGTGGGGAGATTTTTACCTGGAGGTCGTAGCCGGTCGATGGCCTGCAAGAGTAACAGGCGTAGATGTTCGCCCCGGCTGATTTGCTGGTCGGGAGCAAGCGAAAAATAAGAGACCAGGGGATGCGTTTCCAGGGCAGCGTAATTGTGAATATTGCTCAGAGCGTCTTTAACCAGTCGCTCAAATTCGGTGCGGTCTATCATTACAAGTTTCCTCAGACGAGATTATAACATAATGCGTTGGATTGTCCACATGGCCGTTTCGTGGCCGAATCAAGGCCAAAAAACTATTGCCCATAACGTTTATGGTGACTTATAATTAGGAAGATGATCATTCTCCTTAGCAGGGTGACTGGCACTACCATGAAGTTAGTTTGGTATCAGTCTTCCTTCGACTGGGCGTATTTTGATTCTAGAGTGCCAGTCACCTGAATGATTATTAGACTCTTCCAGACTTCTCATGGAACTTCTCCTTTTCTTTTGACCAGCAGCTATTCCACAGCTGCTGGTCAAACCCTTGGTAGCACTATATCAGATTGATATAGTTGATAAAGAATCTTAATCTTAATTGAGAAAGGGGGCGAGGCCATCCCAGGAAAATTGAGCAGGTAATGGAACAAGGAGAATGTTGTTCTGTGTTGGCTGTTGTTTCTGTTAATGGTATTCTATCATTGATGGTTTCTTTAAGAGAGACCGTCTCAAGTTCAAGGAGGAATTTACTAAAATGAAGAAGTTTGTAGTAATCGGGTTGTTGTTTGTATTTTTGGTAGCGGCCTTACCGGTCAGCGCAGCGCCGCTGGGCCAGGGTGAGGACTACGTTGTGCAGGCGGACGACTGGCTGAGTAAGCTGGCAGACAAGTTCTACGGCGATGCGAACGCCTACTGGGCAATCATGTCGGCCACAAACCAGGCCAATGCAGACGATGCCTCGTATGTCAAGATTGTGAACCCCGACGCAATTGAAGTAGGGGCCAAGCTGCTGATCCCCTCCGCGGACGATGCGGCGGCGTTTATGGCCGATTTCGACCCGGCCAAGGCAGATGTAGGCAAGCTGTTCGCCAGCGGGGCCAAAGGCCAGTTGCTGGTGGGTAACTGGTGGACGTCCGGTGGTGAGTTTGCCGGGATCAACGCGGTTTATGAGATTTACCGCCGAGAGAATCCGGATGTAGAGTTGATCCACGCGGGTGTTGCCGGCGGCGCCGGGACAAACTTTAAGGGCGCAAACCTGAACAAGTTGATTGCGGGCGACCCCTTTGACACCTTCCAGTTGCACGCGGGCAAGGAAGCGTTGCTGTATTCG
>JAFGNV010000215.1 GCA_016926805.1 Anaerolineae bacterium | reverse complement strand
TTTAACTTCCCCCCTTCCCGCGGGAAGGGGGGACAAAGGGGGGATGGGCAAAAGTAGGATCGTATCACTTACAATGTGACCACCACCTGTTTTTGAGAGACAGCTTACGTTTTCTCCGAGGGTTAGCACTCTTACATATTGAGTGCTAAAAATAAAAAAGCAAATTTGCCAAAACCATTAAATCAAGGTATGATGTTGTCTTGCGTGGCTGGCACTCTCGCCGGTCGATTGCTAAAATTTAATAAATTCAAAATCTTAATCTTAAGGAGGTTTTTCAGAATGAATCTCAAGCCATTAGGCGATAGATTGATTGTTGAACCCATCGAGCAAGAGGAAATGACTGCCAGCGGTATTGTTCTGCCGGAAACGGCCAAAGAGAAGCCGATGCAGGGCAAGGTTTTGGCGGCCGGGCCTGGCGCTCGCAAAGACGATGGGTCTCGGGTAGCTATGGATGTCAGCGTGGGTGATACCGTACTTTATGCCAAGTATGCTGGCACCGAAGTGAAAATTGACAGTAAAAAATACCTGATCTTAAAAGAAACTGACATTCTGGCAATTGTAGAGTAATTAATAACGAGGAGTATACCCAATGGCAAAACAACTTAGTTTTCAAGAAGAAGCCCGCCGACATTTAAAAATCGGCGTAGATACCCTGGCCGAGGCCGTAAAAACGACCCTCGGTCCTAAAGGCCGCAACGTAGCTCTGGATAAAAAATGGGGCGCGCCCACCATCACCCATGATGGCGTGACCGTGGCTAAGGAAATAGAACTGGAAGAGCCGTATGAGAATATGGGCGCGCAGTTGCTCAAAGAAGCGGCTACCAAAACCAACGATGTGGCCGGCGATGGTACCACCACCGCCACGGTTCTGGCACAGGCCATTGTTAACGAAGGTTTAAAAAACGTAGCTGCCGGTGCCAATCCGATGCTCTTGAAGCGTGGGATTGAAATGGCTGCGGAGCGTGCTTCCAAAGCTATTCGTGAGAATTCCCTTGAAGTCAAAACCAAAGATGATATTGCCCACGTGGCCAGCATCTCTGCCGCCGACACCGAAATCGGTGATTTAATTGCCGAAGTTATGGACAAGGTTGGCAAAGACGGTGTGATCACGGTTGAAGAAAGCAAAGGCCTGGCCTTTGAAGTGGAGTACGTTGACGGGATGCAGTTTGACCGCGGCTACATCAGCCCCTACTTCATCACCGACCAGGAATCAATGGCCGCCGTGCTGAGTGAGCCGTACGTGCTTATTCACGATAAGAAAATCTCTTCCGCCCAAGACATCGTACCTGTGTTGGAGAAACTGGTTCAAACCGGTAAGCGCGAGTTGCTGATTATTGCCGAAGATGTTGACGGCGAAGCTCTGGCCACCTTGGTTTTGAACAAACTCCGGGGCACCTTCAATGTGTTGGCGGTCAAGGCACCTGGCTTTGGTGATCGCCGCAAGGCCATGATGCAGGATATTGCCATCCTGACCGGTGGCACGGTAATTAGCGAAGAGACTGGCCGCAAGCTGGAGAGTACAACATTGGAAGACCTGGGTCGGGCCAATAAGATAACCGCGACCAAGGATGATACCACCATCGTTGGTGGCGCTGGTGCGGAAGCTGCCATCAGTGGTCGCATTAACCAGATTAAGGCCGAGATTGAGAACAGTACCTCCGATTACGACCGTGAAAAGTTGCAAGAGCGCCTGGCCAAACTGGCCGGTGGTGTGGCTGTTATCGGTGTGGGTGCGGCCACCGAGGTTGAACTGAAAGAGAAGAAACATCGCGTGGAAGACGCGCTGAGCGCCACCCGCGCCGCCGTCGAAGAAGGTGTGGTACCCGGTGGTGGTGTGGCCCTCATTAATACCATTGAGAATCTGAAAGACCTCAAGCATGACGACACCGACATCAACACCGGCATCAACATTGTGCGGCGCGCTTTGGAAGAACCGATGCGCCAGTTGGCCCGCAACGCCGGTAAAGAAGGCGCTATCATTATCGAGGAAGTGCGCCGCCAGCATGTCAAAGACAATCGTGTTGGTTACGATTTACTGGCCGATGAGTATGTGGATATGGTGAAAGCCGGTATCATTGACCCGGCTAAAGTGACCCGCAGCGCAGTTGAGAACGCAGCTTCTATTGCGGCCATGATTCTCACCACCGAGGCCCTCATTACCGATATTCCGGCCCCTGAACCTCCAATGCCTCCTGGTGGCGGCATGGGTGGTGGCATGGGCGGGATGATGTAATTCTGTCACCACTTTTAGAACCGACATCTTGCGGAAGGATTTGCGCGATAAACGCGAGGGGCGAGCCAATTGGCTCGCCCCTGTTAGTTTAAATCCATCTCTTCATCAAAAGGTTTATGATAGATTTCCATTACAGCCTCAACTATTAAAGACAGTTTTTAGGTTGAGTGTCTAATCAGAGAGTAGAAACAGGAGGGGGGCTGAACAGTTGCAAAAAACTCACTTTGTGGCAAGACGAATGCAGATAATTGTGTTATAATTTGGCCCAGGCTTACCCCAAAAGGGATAGGGGAGGAATCTATATGAGCAGATTTTATATCAACATTGTCCACCGGCCAGAGATGGTGCCGGAATACATTCAAAAGGAAGCGGAAGAGGGCAAGACAGAAGACCTTACCCGCAACGCCGTCATCCAGGAATCGCTGGACATCTTTCGCACCCAGCAGCAGGTGGCCCATGATAACGGCCTGCGCACTACCATCCAGATGACCTACGCCAGCCTGTTTAACGAAGAAGCGGTGGCCATTGCCAAAGAGCATCACCAGCAGTACGGCGATGAAATCGGTTCAACGTTTTTGGGCATCCAATGTCAGGAGTTTCGGGATAAATTCAAATCCAAGGAACTGGCCATCTGGCTCTTTTCGCTGGAAGACAAAAGGAAAATTGTGGATGAAGTGATTGACCGGTTTTACCGCGTTTTCGGTTTCTACCCCACCTCAACCGGCTCTTACTACATGGACGCCGAACTGGTCAATTACATCAAAGCGAAATACCCCATGATCAAGGTGGCCGTGGCCACCTGCTGGGAGGAAGGCCCCAAGGCTTACTGGAACGCCAACAACTCCTGGTACACCCTGCACGATGGTGGACCCTGGAACCCCTGGATCCCCTCCAAACGCAACATTCACTGCCCGGCCTCGGATGAGGCCGATGATATTGGCATTGTCGCCATTCCGCATCTATCGCGGGATTTGATGGCCGTGTTCGATGGACCGGGGTCTTACTATGGCACGCACCCGCAAAACATCCTGCGGGGGATGGTGTATGAAGGCCGCGAAATTCCCTATTTCAAAAACATCGTTGACCAATACCGGGCGATGGTGAAGTACAATCGGGGTTACGCCTACAACATGATGTTCGTGGGACCCGGCTGGATGAGCAAGGGTGGGCGCTGGGAGTCCAACTATGACTTCTTGCTTAAGAGTTACAAAGAAGGGATGGCCTATTACGGGCAACTCAAGAAAGAGGGCAAAGCCCAAGATGTTACGATGAGCGAGTTTGCCGACATCTATCGGCAGGATCGTCCCTACACCCGCCCCGAATGCACCCTGTGGAAGGACATCCTGTACGGTTCCAGGCGGCAGCAGTTTTGGTATATCGACCCCTGGCTGCGGCTCTGTTTGGATATGAACCAGGGCGGGGCCATGATCGACCTGCGACCCTATGCGGCCAAACTGGTACGGCCGTGTGGGGTGGGTACCAAGTGTTTGCAAGATGCTTCATATCCCTTCCTGGTCCAGTCGTTGTACCGGGCCGGTTACTTTACCCACTACGCCGGGGAAGGGGCGGTAAAGAGCTGCAAGTTTAGCCATCAAGGAGAAGAGGTTGACCTGTGTACCTGCCGGACTCTGGCCTCCTTCTCGGAAGAGGGAGACACCCGCATCGTAACCCTCGACCCCGTAGACATCGAGTTTGCTGCTTTTACCATTCGTGTGCAGTCCATCTTCCGCTTTACCGAAGGCACGGGCGAAATTGAAATGATCCGAAAAATTGTCCACACTACCGACCCGGCGGCAGAGGCCACAATTGACGAGTATATCACTGCCTGCTGCGGCACCACCGAATACCCTGAAGATCTGACCGGGGTCAAACTCAGCCTGGTCGGATCGGCCGGAACCGAAAGCATCGCCTATGCCTACCGCTGCCGTGAAGCAGAAATGCCCGGCCTCACTCTGGCCGAGGCGGTGGTGCCCCAGGTGGATACCCGCCTGACCATGTGGGCCGATACTGACGAGGTGATCGGCTATTTTCGCGAGGGCTTTGCCTTCTCGCCGGTGTATACCCTCGGCATCAAAAAAACCGTTAAAGGGAAAGGGGAGTTACGGACATGGCTCAAGGTCGAAAAGGCAAGTTGAACTACCGCTGCCCGCGCTGTTTGATGCGGGAGATTGATATGGATATGCTGTATGACCGGGAGGCAGACGAGTACTACTGCCTGCGCTGTTCCTTTGTGGGTGATGAGCAGGAGGTATTGCGTCTCAACGCTCAATTCCGCGAGAAGTACCGGGATCGGACGAAGAGAATTACCAGCTTCTAATGGATGTTGGTTGGGAAAATGGGGGCCACCTAAACCAGCAATTTGGAGGATTAATAGAGAAACCCCCTTCTCAATTTGAGAAGGGGGTTTTGGCCAATGTCTGAGCCCACGGGCGGATTTGAACCGCCGACCTACGCCTTACCAAGGCGTTGCTCTACCGACTGAGCTACGTGGGCATTGAGTTGGAAAAAGTTAATCTCAACCACCTGTCGGGGCGGACGGATTTGAACCGTCGACCTCTTGAACCCCATTCAAGCACGCTACCGGACTGCGCTACGCCCCGAAAAGACATCTTTTGTTGGAGTCGGGATGGACGGATTTGAACCGTCGGCCTCTTCGTCCCGAACGAAGCGCGCTACCGGACTGCGCTACATCCCGAAACTTCCGTTGTTTTGGCAAAGCGGAAGTATAGCACGGGCCTAGTTTACTGTCAAAAAACATGGCAACCCGTCAGGGTGCCGCCCCTCAGAATTGTTAACTGTAAATTGCTTTCATTTCGTCGTACACCCGGCTCACCCCCGCCCGGATGCGTTTCTCGATGATCGACTTTTCCCCGGGACGATAGGGGAAGTAATCGATCATCTGGCTAATGACGACCGCCGCTTCAGCTTTGGATCGGCCTGCTCGGTACTGGCTGCGGACTTTGGCGCGCATGGCCCGGATGTATTCCGACACCGGCTCGGTGGCGTCCACATTGCACAGCGGCCCGTGCCCTGGCACAATCAACTCATACCTCTGTTTGCGCAGCCAGCGCGACCTGGCCAGCCATTCTTCGCTGTTGCACTGTCCCAGGGCAGGATGTTCGTTGACAACAACCAGATCTCCGGTAAAAAGAATACGCTCTTTGGGCAGAAAAAGGCCGCTGGTGGCCGGAGTGTGTCCGCCCAGGTACATAAAGTGCAGTTCACGATTACCTTTTTGCATCACCAATTTGCCGCTAAAACAAAGCTCTGGTTTGACAATTCTCACCTGATTGAATTGCTTTTGAATTTCGGTTCGTTTTTTGAACAAATTCTTGGTGCGTTCGATAAAGGTATCTTTGTAATTGGCCATCTCTTTCCAGGCGGCTTCATGCGCCAAAATGGGCGCATCAAAAAACTGATTGCCCATAATGTGAGCGCGATGGTGATCGGTGTTGAAAACATATAACACCTTATCCGTCAGTTCCGAAACGGTTTTGGCCCAATGTTTTCCTTGTTCCGGAATCATCGGGGTATCAATAACAATGGCCCCCTCGTCGGTTAAAATACAGCCAACATTGGCCCCTTCGTAATCCAGGTCGACAAATACGCGGTCGGCAATTTCTTGAAGCATGGTCCTATAGTCCTTGCGAATATTGGCTTACCAGCGTGATGTAGTTTAGCACAAATGGATTAGATAATCAACCCTTTTTTGACCCTACTTTATGTTTTTTGGGGGTCTACCTTGTTGGGAAGTGGAGGCGGGGTGCTTCTTCCGGCTCACTCATGGCGGCGGTCATATAGAGATAGGTTGTGTCTTTAGCGTTACTGAACCCGACATGCCCTCCCGCCGAGTCGAGGGCAATCAGATTCATCCTACCCCCGGCAGAAGCTGTAAGGTCGTCTAAATCCGCCATCGCCTGTTGCCCGGCGCCGGTTAAGGAAAATCCCATTTTGAGATAGAGCACAACACTGCGGGCCGTGCCAGCTCGCAGAGCCATCTCGCCCACGCCGGTACAGGTGGCTGCGCCATAACGGTTGTCGGCATAAATCCCGGCCCCGATGATGGGCGAGTCACCCACCCGCCCCGGATACTTCCAGGCCAGACCACTGGTGCTGACTCCGGCGCCGATATTTCCCTGAGCATCCTGAGCGATAAAATTCACGGTGCAGCCAACCTGTTCGGGGTCGCTGGTCACTGTTTTGGCCCAACGCCACAAGTCGGGCTGGGCGGCCAGTTGAGCCAGCGTTTCGTCGGACATATTGGCCCGCAGGCGTTCTTGCCACACCTGACGGGCTGCCTCGGTGAGCAAATCTTCCTGCTCAAAACCCATTTCCGCGGCAAAACGCTCGGCACCTGGTCCAACCAGCAAAACGTGGGGTAGATACTCCATCACTTTGCGGGCAATCGAGATGGGATGCGGGTAGTCGCGCACAGCGCCCACGGCCCCTGCCGCCAGGGTGCGACCGTCCATGATGCTCGCGTCCAGTTCAACCTGCCCCAATAGATTGGGGTAGCCGCCATAACCCACCGTGTGATCGTCGGGATTAGTTTCAACCTGGCGGATGCCGGCCTCAATTGCATCCAGGGCTGAGCCGCCATCCCTGAGCACCTCCATCGCCGCCTGAATCCCCACCAACCCATTTTTGCTGGTCACAATAATGGTCATCCTGTTTTCTCCATCTCCAACCAGTTCTGCCCAACCTCCACCTCAACTTTGAGCGGTACCCGTAACTTATAGGCCTGTGACATTACCTCACGGGTCAGTTGGACCGTCGTTTTAACTTCGGGTTCGGGAGCTTCCAGCACCAGTTCATCGTGCACCTGTAACAGGATGCGACTTTTTAGTTTTTGTTCCTGTAGCCTGGCGTGGAGGGTAATCATAGCCTGTTTCATAATGTCGGCGGCGGTGCCCTGAATGGGCATGTTGATGGCTTCCCGTTCGGCGGCGGCGCGTTGGGGGCCTTTCATTCCGGCCAGGTGAGAAAAATCGCGGCGACGGCCCAGCAGGGTGGCGACATAGCCTTCCCTGGCCGCCATCTTTTTGGTATCGTCAATATAACGTTTGATGCCGGGATATTTTTCAAAATAGGTCTCGATGAAATCGCGGGCTTCATCACGGCTCATGTCGGTGCTCTGGGCCAGGCCAAATGCCGATTGGCCGTAGATCAGGCCAAAGTTAACGGTTTTGGCGATGCGCCGTTGGTATTTGTCCACCTGGCCAATAGGGATGCCCAGCACGGTAGCGGCAGTAGCGGCGTGGATATCCTCATCGTTGGCAAAGGCTTGTTGCAGGCCGGGGTCGTCGGCAATGTGAGCCAGAATCCGCAATTCCACCTGCGAATAGTCGGCGGCAATCAGGCGGCGACCCGGTTCGGCCACAAACGCCCGCCGGATTTCGCGGCCCTGTTCGGTGCGAATGGGAATGTTTTGCAGGTTTGGCTCGCTGCTGGACAACCGGCCGGTGGAAATGCCAATCTGGTTGTAGTTGGTGTGCACCCGCCCCGTAGCCGGATTGACCAGGGCCGGCAGCGCGTCAACGTAGGTGCTTTTGAGTTTGGCCAGCGTGCGCTGCTCCAAAATAAAGTCAATTACCGGGTGCTGTCCCTGCAAACCTTCCAACACCCCGGCGGCAGTGGAATAATGGCCGCTTTTGGTCTTGTTCAAACCCTCGGTGGGCAGGCCCAGCTGGCCAAACAACACGTCCGAAAGCTGTTGGGTGGAGTTGACATTAAACTCCATCCCGGCAGCTTGATGTATCTCCTGTTCCAATTCAACCAGCCGGTTGCTCATCTGGGCCGACATCTGGCGCAGGGCGTCGGTGTCCAGTTTGATGCCGGCCAGTTCCATGTCTTTGAGCACGTAAATCAGGGGCAGTTCCAGGGTGTGGAGGATTTGGGCCAACTGTTCATTTTCTTGAAGCGGTTTGGCCACCACCTCGGCCAGACGCAGGGTCATGTCCACATCGGCGGCGGCATAAGGGGTGACCTGTTTGACGGGCACCTGGGCCATAGTGATTTGTTTTTTGCCGCTGCCGATGAGTTCCTTGATTTCCGTCATCTGGATATTGAGTTTTTCTCGGGCCAAATCCTTCAGGCCGTAACGAGCGCCCGGCGCGTTGTTGCCCACCCAGGCCGCGATCATCGTATCAAAAATGGGGGGGTGGACGGGCAAACCGTGACGCTCCAGCACGGTCATATCAAACTTGGCGTTGTGCATGTATTTGGTGATGGCAGAATTGGCCAGGAGGGGGGCCAGGGCCTGTTGCACGGGGGCCAGGTTCAGTTGAGGCTCCTGGCCGGAAGCGGCGTCGGCGGCGGGTGGGTCAAACAGAGCGGTTTGCTGGCCGGATTTGCGCTGCGCTTTTTTCCCGTGACCAAGGGGGATGTAGTACCCTTCGCCCGCCGTGGGGGTAATGGCAATGCCGACCAGGTTGGTTTGAACTTCGTCGGTGCTGTCGGTTTCCACATCAACCGACAGGCGCTGGCTCTGCTGCAACCGGGTTATCAAATCGGCCAGTTTGGCGGGGGTATCGACGGTGAGGTACGTGCCATCCGGCGGCACGGGCCGGGCGGCGCGAGCTGGCTGGGTGGTGGCGATGTCTTGGGGCGATTTATCAGGCGGCGCGCCGGGAATGCGGTTGAAGATGGTGTTGAATTCAAGCTCAACAAAAAGATTGGCCACTGTCACCAGATCAAAGTCCATCGTTCTACCGGCTTCGACATTCAATTCCACCCCGGGGACGTCGGTGATGATGCGGCCCAGATCGCGGGAGAGGAAGGCGCTGTCGCGGTCGGTTTCCAGTTTGGCGCGGATGGAGGGAGCGATTTCGTCGAGGTGCTGGTAAATGTTTTCCAGGGTGCCGTATTGTTGGATGAGTTTGGCCCCGCCCTTTTCGCCAATGCCTTTGACGCCAGGGATATTGTCGCTGGTGTCGCCGACCAGCCCCTTCAACTCAATCAGTTGGGGAGGCGTAACCCCGTAGCGTTCTTGAATGTGGGCCTCGTCGTACACTTCGCGGTCGGCAAAACGGCGCCCGGAGATGATGACCTTGATGTTGGACGCCACCAGTTGGAACGCATCCCGGTCGCCAGTGACAATGAGGGCCTCGATGCCACGACCCGCCGCCTGGGTGGCCAGCGTGCCCAACAGGTCGTCGGCCTCGAAGCCTTCTTTGGTAAAGACCGGCATGTTGAAAGCCTTGACCAGTTGCTCGATGCGGGCGATCTGGCTGCTCAGGTCATCGGGCATCTTTTCGCGAGTAGCTTTGTAGTCGCTATACATCTGGTGGCGGAAGGTGTCGCCCCGGTCAAAAGTAACAATGAAGTAATCGGGGTCGTACTCTTTCCACACAGCCAGGAGCATGTTGGTAAAACCGTAGACGGCGTGAGTCGGTTCGCCCTGGCGGGTGCTAAAGGTGGCGGGCATGCCAAAGTAAGCCCGGTAAGCCAGGGCGTGGCCGTCAATCAAAACCAGTGTAGATTTTTTAGCCATTTTGCTTCTCCATATTTTGGTTGTCAAACTTCATCAGACGCCCGTTTGCCAAGCCGGGCCATGAGGTACGTATCCACATATTGGCCATCTCGAAACGCAAAATTTACCAGCGTGCCCTCGATACTAAAGTCGAACTTCTCATAGAGCCGGATGGCTGGCGCATTGTCAACAAACACTTCCAGCTCAAGCCGCGTCAGGTTCAGCCACTTATCGGCCAAATCAACGGCGGCTTGCATTAGCGCGGTGCCGACCCCCTGGCCCTGCCAATCATCGCGCACCGCCATATTGATTTGCCCCACGTGGCGGCGCCGAGGCCGATGGGGGAAGGTGTGCAGGACAAGTTGACCAACCACTTCATTATTTTCTGCACAGGCCACCAGACTAAAGAGATCCTCGGGCGGCTCGGTCAGGCGTTGGCGCCACTGCTCGGCTGAAGGAAACGGCAACTGCAACGTGCCCCACACCACCTTGGGGCTGGCGCAGATTTGTTGGATAGCTTTGTAATCACTGGGTTCGGTGCGGCGGATGGTAATGGTCATCAGAAAAAACGAGCCTTTGTCTCGGCTATCCTTCCTTTGATGTCTGTGCGTGTTTTTGACAGTTTTTCGATGGTTACGGATATTCAAGGGTGACGGATATGTATCGGTCACCACTAAACGCAGTTGGGACCATCAGCCTCAATGATTTGTTGGGCGGCCCGTTGGGGGCTAAGTCAACCGCCGGTTGTCCAATGGTTTGCCCCGCCCTTTACCTGTTCAGAATAAAATTTCGGACGTCACTTTTGACCACGGTGGCCGTCGGCTGATGGTTGGGACTCTGAAAATTGGGGTCTTCTCTGGTGGAAACAACCACCCACCATTCTATCACACTCTGGGGCTGGCCCTCTTTAATAAACCAGTCCGGCATGGGCGTGGCAAATGATTTCTGACCGCGGCCCGCCAGCCAATGAACATCTGAACAGCCCGGAAAATCAGGGTCTTCAATGCAGCCCTGATGAGAGATGATAAAGACATACCATTGATCATTGGCTAACTCATCGCCCTCCCACTCAAACGTTACTTCTTGGTTGGCGGTAAAACTTGCGCCATTCTCGGGCAATTTCAAGGCGGGGGTTGAGAGCGGCTCTGGCGTGTTGGTTGCAGTTGGTTCCGGCGTGCCTGGGGGTGGATTTGTTGGCGGTGGTTCAGGAGTATCTGCTGGTATATTTGTTGGGGTTGGAGTTGGAGTTTCGACGGTTTGACTGCCGTTATTGGTTTCTGCCCCCCGGTCATTCAAGATTATAAAAATGACCAAGCCGATGATAATCGCGGCCACTATGGCGCCTGAACCAATCCAGAGCCAGGGAGTGCCGCCTTTTGACCCTGCGCCGGTTGCCAGGCGTTCAGGAGCGGTGGCAGGTTCTGTTTTTTCTGCCAAATCCCCTGGCCTTTGTTCCAGCTCTTGTAGTTGGGCTTCTAGCTTTTCAATTTCTGCCTGAGTATCTTCTATCTCCGTCAAAATTGCCAGCGGCGTATCGATCCCATAGAGGGCTTTTCTTTCCTCAAGGGCCTGCAAGCGACGCTGATGGTTTTTGACCAGTCTTTTGATGTTTTGAATTTCGTCTTGGCGCGACATCTCTGCTCCTCTTCCGATGATGACGATGGTTCCGGATATTCATCCGTAACCCCTACCCGCCAGATTCCAATCTACCCTTCACCCTCCCTAATTTTATCAATCACCCTCAAGCTGTCATCCTCTCACAGATACAGTTGTTCAAATAATGTTTTGGGGTAGAGACAGGACATTGTCCTGTCTCTACCCGGCAAAAATCCAAAATCTTTTTCTGAATATCTATAATTCCGGACGCTGGAGCGCATCGGCGGATTAAAATCCTGTTCATATGGGTGACGGATACACATCCGTCACCATCAAAAATCGGTAGTGGTCAACAAGTAAGTGATCGTCATGTCATCCTTCGGCTTTGCTCAGGACAGGTTTCGAACGAACGTAGTGAGAGAGAAATCCCTCAACCCTGGTCTTGCCCACATAATCCTGGGGGATTCCTCGTCGCGTTGCTCCTAGCGTAACTTTTGTGCAACCAGAGTAAGAATCAAGAAAAAACGATAAAAAATAGAACTTTAACAATTTGCTCAAATATGAGATGCT
>JAFGNV010000214.1 GCA_016926805.1 Anaerolineae bacterium | reverse complement strand
AGCATCTCATATTTGAGCAAATTGTTAAAGTTCTATTTTTTATCGTTTTTTCTTGATTCTTACTCTGGTTGCACAAAAGTTACGTTAGAACTGGCGCGACAGGGGTTTTACGACGTTCTGCTTATCCGAGATGTTACCCGGTTTGCCCGTGACAGGTTCAAAGCAAACTTTGTCGAGTTTGAATTGTCACAGTGCAACGTCAAACTTGAGTTTGTCTGGCAGCAATTTAGCGATGATGACAATGGCGAATTTCTCAAAGGTATTTTGTACCTGTTGGCCCAAAAGGAAAAGACAGACATCGTTAAACGCATGAACACCGGCAAACGAGACAAGGTAAAGAAAAATAGTTTTATGGTGAGTGTTAACGCACCTTTAGGCTTAAAAGCCGTAAAGGACAATAGCGGTATTTATCAAGCTGAAATTGTCGAAGAAGAAGCAAAGATAGTGCAATTAATTTTTCAACTTTATATCGAAGATGACCTGTCAGTACATGCCGTTACCGAAAAGTTAAATAGTGATCGAGTGCCGACTTACTCGCAGCTTAGGGGTATCAGGCGGTTTGCCGACACAAAAACTAGATGGTATCCCTCTAATGTGTCTAACATCCTAAAAAACGAGACATACGCCGGGACTTTTACTTATGGCCGTAAGGGAACAAAAACTTATCACGACAAAAACGGAAAGAAGATAGTCAAAAGAATTAAAAACCCGGAAAGCAATTTTATCAAGGTGTCAGTACCGCCTATTGTATCGCCTGACCTATTTCTTAAAGCACAGAACAAATTAAAGGAAAGCCATAAGCACAAAGGGCGCAAAACAGGCAGAGAATACCTCATGGCACGCCGGATAAAGTGCCATTGTGGCTACAAAATGACCGCCTCAACACATGACAACGGCACAGGCAAAAAGTATTTGTATTATCGCTGTACCGGCGAAAAGGCGATCACCAAGCGCAGGTGTAAACAGGCGGCAAAAGCCGAACTGGTTGATACTCTGGCTTGGGACTGGTTGCAGGGACTGTTAAACGGCGATACGTTGGGCGAAAAATTGCAAAATTACATCGAAGAAAAAGAGAAAGAAATTAAACGACTTACCGATAAACTTTGCCCTTTAGAACATTATTTAGAAGAACTTGGCAAGCGGTACAATAAACTCATTCGCTCTTACCTGGTCAGTGATGACTTTGGACAGAGTAAACTTGAAGTATTCAAAAAAGAACTTGAAGAGGAAATGAAAGAATACCAGACTCGATGCAATAAGGTAAGGGAAGAATTGGAAACTTGCAAAGCATCTCTTGAGTTTTACAGGTACTATGTGCAAAGAAAAACTGAGGGCGTCTTTTTTGATATTGCCGTTAGTGCCGATAACTTACCAAAAAACCAACGACGCGCAGCAAGGGAATTCGACTATGACCTGGCCGATAGTTTGATAGAGGGCGGCGAAAGAGAATACACCTTTGCAGAAAAAGAAAAACTTGTCAAACGTTTTAACCTGCAAGCCGAAATAGTTTTAGAGAATGATGAGGACAAGCTAAGGCTTACCTGTGATCTGGGTGAAGCTGTGTTAGAAATGTACAACAGCAAAGGCAGGACAATATGTCAAACGGATGCAAAACGCGGGTGCGTGGAGATTTACCGCCCGCGCCACCAGTCTTTGCGGACACGTGGATCCATGAACCGCCCGGCATCACGGATAGCTACTCGTATTTCGTTGCTACGGGCGCGGCCAAAGGCCTGGCCCGCTCGCAAGGCCGGTAATTGGCGACGTCCGGCAGCATTCATCTGCTCGTAGATCGCCAGCAGGTTAGGGTCTGGACACACCTCTTCTACGTGAATGGTGTAGCCGTAGATCACGTTGTCTTCGCCGGTGTATTTAAGGGTAATCCGATTCAGGTCGGCATACAACACCAACCCGGCGTAACCTTGACCAATGCTGTAACCGGCGGAGGGCATGTGGATGGTCTCTCCTGCCTTCACCTGAAAACCGGCCAGGGTGACTTCAAAATCGGTAATGACGCTGCCACGGGCATTACGCCCCCAATCCCAGTTGTTGACCCGGTAGACCCCGCTCAGGGCGGGAGTGCGTTTATCGGCAAAGAGACCGGCGAGTTGCGGTGCGCGCTGGTCGGTAGGACCGGCCATGTCAATCAAACTCAGCCGGGCATTGGCGGGACTGTAACCGCGCAGGGCCAGGTTGATGTCGCCGTGCTGGGCTGCCGGGCGGTCGGTGGGAGAGCCGACAATGGGCAGCGTGCCGTAACTTTGGCTGGGAATGGGCGCGCAGGGATCAACCGCAGGCGCAGGTTGAGGCGGCGCTGGCGTCGGCGCGGGTGTGGTTGGCAACGTGGGAGCAGGTGAGGGAGGTGTCGGGGTTGGTGCTGGCGCAGGCGGGGTTGGCGTGACCCCCACAATAGCCGGAATCAGTAAGGTCTGGCCAACCCAGATCTGGCTGGGGTCGGCCAGCCGGTTGACTTGCTGAATGAGGGGATATTTGTGGGGATTATTGTAAAATTGACGAGCAATCCGCGCCAGAGTGTCGCCGCGCTGGACGGTGTAAGTTAAAAATCCCCCGGCGGTACCGCTGCGGGCGTACAGCGCAATGAGGTTGGCCAGAATTTGCTCCAGGGGTTTGCCTTCGCCTTGAGCGCGTTGCAGCGCGGCTTGATAGATGGGGTCATCCATATCAACGGCAAAGTTTCGCAGGGACATTGGTTCCTCCTCTCAGATGGTAGAATATACCAAGTTTTGAACGTTGGTTTGAGTATATCAGAGGGTATCCAGAGGAGTCAATTTGACGAGATACGTTGTAACCCGCTTGCCACGTCCGCAGGCCGTGCCCATCCACCGCCATGTTGCCCTGGTAATCGGCGAGAATACAATGCTACGTCAGTTTCATCACCACCATGCCCACCACATTAGCGGCGTCGTCGGCTCTGTCGGACATGTTGGCCACGTGGCGGTAAACCTCTCGACGGCGGAGCATGGCCATCAGCGGCTTAAAATCTTTGGCTTTGGTAAACAGGTCGGCAATGGCCAGCCGGTAGATACGTTCGACTTCATTTTCCATTTTTTTGGCCCGTTGGGCATGATCCCCGGCCACGCGGGGATTGGCGCTGAGGCGTTGCATGGCCATGGCCAATTCTTCAGCCTCTTGCCGCACCAGGGCCACCATCTGTTCCAGATGTTCGTCGGCGTCCACTTCGAGCAAGTTCATTTCTTGCACTGCGGTCAGAGCGTAGTCAATCATTTCATCGACGTTAAGGGAGAGGTTAAAAATATCTTCCCGGTCGATGGGGGTGACAAAGGTGTTGTGCAGTTCATCAATGAGGATGCGCCGAATTTCGTCAGCCTCGTATTCTTTGGCCCGTATTTGCTCAATGCTTTCCTCATTGGGATGGTGAATGCACTCTTGCAGTAATTGGATCCCTTCCACGGTAATCTCGGCCTGCTGGATGAGCAGACTGATAAAAACATCTTCCTTTTTGTTTTTGAAAAAATTTAAAAAACTCATAATATTTGCCCCTATGCAACAATGAAATTGATTGGAAAATACAACAAGGCGGCCACAATGGCCGTGGCCGGAACGGTCAGTATCCAGGCCAGAATGATGTCGCTCATCACGCCCCAGCGCACCTGGGATTTTCGTTGCGCGGCACCCACTCCCAAAATGGAAGAGCTGACCACTTGAGTGGTACTGACCGGCCCGCCCAGCAGGGAGGCCGATAGGATGACCGCTCCGGAAGTGAGTTGGGAGGTAAAACTGTGGATGGGCCGGATGCGATAAAATTTACCGCCCAACGTATGAATGATGCGCCAACCGCCGGTAGCCGTACCGGCGGCAATTGCACTCGCGCTCAATAAAATGACCCACCAGGGTACCTCGAAGTTTTTTTGAAATCCCAGCGCAACCAGCCCCATGGTAATAACGCCCATTGTTTTTTGCGCGTCGTTTGTCCCGTGACTCAAGGCCAGAGCAGTTGCCGTGGGAATTTGGATCTGTTTAAAAAAGAGATTGGCTTTGGGGGTGGCTTCTTGCGCCAGCCAGAGGGTCAGGCGCATAATGATGATGCCTATCAAAAAACCAATCAAGGGCGAGGTAAACAGGGCAATGACCACCTTTTCCAGTCCCTCCGGCCGGATAACCGACCAACCAGAACCCACTGCTACCGCCCCTAAAATCCCACCAATGAGGGCGTGGGAAGAACTGGAGGGAATGCCAAAGTACCAGGTGACAACATTCCACAAACTGGCGCTCAGCAGGGCTGCTATGACCACGGCGATGGTAATGGTGTTGGCGGGCGCAATCCCATTACCTATGGTTTTGGCAACGGCTACACCCAACAAAAACGGCCCGACAAATTCGGCCAGCGCAGCCAGCGCCAGCGCAGCCCGGCCTGTCATGGCTCGCGATGAAATCATGGTGGCGACCACGTTGGCGCTATCGTGAAAGCCGTTGAGAAAATCAAAAATCAAGGCCAGGATAATGAGGATGACCATCAGCGTTAGAGAGGACATTTTTCTCCTTTGAAAATCTGATTCAAAAAGATATTCTACCAAGTTGGTAAAAATATCTCAATTATAGTACAATCTCGATAGTGGTTATCTCGAACAAATGAGCTAGATTAAACCTGGACGCGTGATCAAGTTCTAAGTTTGTGCTAACGATAATAGAATAATATTATAAGTTGGTTAATACCTCAAACCCAGTGAGTCTGGATGTGGCTACCCAATTTCCTATAGCCAACTAAACCCGAACATGGTATATTGTTATTTAATGAAGGCCGCTTCAGTTGTATTTCGAAATAATCAATAAAGGGCGGGATGGTATGAAGCAGACTACTCTCACCCGCGTAACCTTAACAATCAAGCTTTTGCTGGCCGCTAACACTTTGTTGGCCGTAACCTTTTTGTTGTCGGCTTGCGCAGGCGAGGGATTCGGGACGCCGTCTACGTTAAAGATTGGGCTGGTAGCTCCCTTTGAGGGACTGTACCGTCCGTTGGGGTATGAAGCGTTGTTTGCGGTAAAGTTGGCCCTGCAGGAGCGAAATGCGCAGGGAGGCGTCAACGGCTACCGGCTTGAATTAGTGGCTCTGAATGATTTTGATGACCCGGCTGAAGCTAGAACTCAGGCCAGGGCCTTGCTGGCCGATCCCGATGTATTGGGCGTAGTCGGTCATCTGTCGGCGGAGACGAGCCTGGCGGCCATGCCAGTTTATCAGGCCGGTGGTCTGGCCATGAGTGTGCCGTGGACGCTTGCCGCAGCGAACATTCGTCGAGATGGCGTGGTTACGGTGGCAGCCAATGAGGCCGAAACTGCGGCCCGGCTCGACACGATGAGCCAGAAACGGGGTTATAACAATATTGCCAGGGTATCATCATCGACAGATATTCAAGTTGGGACCATCCCGGTTGATGCCCAGGCCCTTGAGTTGACTGCCGAAGGCGTTGCCGCGAGTGAGATGATTTTGGTGTTGCGGGAGGCGGGATTATTGCTGCCGCTATTGGGGCAAGTCGACGTGGGTAGTTCTCAGTTGGTGCAGGTAGCCAATGGTGCGGCAAGAGGTCTCATCTATGTCTCGCCGGGGCCAGACCCGCAAGACGTGCCTGGCGCCGAGAATTTTGTCAAAAATTATGAGGCCCTGGCCGGCTTTGCACCTGGGCCGCGCGCGGTTCTGGCTTACGACGCGACCAACGTTTTGCTCGACGCCATTGAGCAAGTGATGGTTACATCCTTGGCCAAGCCTGGAGGTCAACCAAGCCGAGCCGAAGTAAGCGCCATTATCAATCAAATTCAACGGCGTGGTCTCAGTGGCAAGATTGCTTTTGATGCAAAGGGACAGCGAATCGATGCGCCGGTTTGGATTTATCAGATTTCCGAGGAGGAGCAGTATCCAGGGGAGTTGTTGTTCCCCTGAGGAGAAGTTGCCTATGCGAGTTTTAATGCTTTCCTGGGAATATCCGCCCCACCTCGTTGGTGGGTTAGGTCGGCACGTGGCCGAATTGTCACTGGCTCTGGCCGAGCAGCAGATCATTGTCCACGTGGTCACCCCTACGACAGAACCGGAAAATGCCTTCACCTCCCTGGAGAAGGGGGTGATGATCCATCGTGTGTTTGCCCCGGCTATGAAGCTGGAGGCCAATATTTATAACCAGGCTATCGCGGTCAATCAGATATTGTGTGATTATGTCGGCCGGATGGATGAAGTCTTTGATATTATTCACGTGCATGATTGGCTGACCGGTTTTGCCGGGATGGATCTGCAAATGAGCTTGAAACGTCCGCTGGTTGCCACTATTCACGCCACCGAGCGCGGGCGAGGTTGCGGTCACATCAATAATGATTTGCAGCAGGCCATTGATGGTGCCGAGCAGCGTCTGATTGAACGGGCCAACCGCGTCATTGTTTGCAGTCACTATATGTTGCACGAAGTACAGACTTTTTTCCATACCCCAACCTCGCGGCTGGAGGTTGTTTTTAATGGGGTTAACCTTGACGACCTGCGCAACGGACATTCTAAGGAACAATTGATTGCCTTTAGAGCCAGATGTGCTGACCCTGACGAACGGATTGTGTTTGCCGTGGCCAGGCTGGTGCACGAGAAAGGATTTCACCGCCTGGTTGAAGCGGCCCCGCGTATTTTGGCCGAGTTTCCCCAAACGAGGATTATCATTGCCGGGCGAGGCCCTGAGGCCAATAATTTGAAACGACAGGCGTACCATTTGGGTGTGGCCGACCGGGTAGATTTTGTTGGCTTTATTTCGGATGAGCAGCGCGACGAATATTATCAAACCGCGTCCTGTGCCGTGTTCCCCAGCCTGTATGAGCCATTTGGTATTGTAGCCCTGGAAGCAATGGCCCTGGGCTGTCCGGTGGTAGTGAGTGAGGTGGGCGGGTTGTCTGAAATTGTCAAGCATGAAGAAACCGGCGTAACCATTTATCCTGATAATGCCGACTCTGTCGCCTGGGGGGTCTTGCATATTTTGCAAGACCCCTCGCGGGCTTTGACCTATGCGGCCAGGGCTTATCAAGCCGTTGAAGAGTTGTACAACTGGTCTCGTATTGCCCGGCTGACCCGGGGGGTGTATCGGCGGACCGTGGATAAGTACCTTGCCCCCGTATCTATTTGACAGCAGGCCGTAATTGTGCTAAACTCGCGTCCATTAATTTTGTAGTGAATGAACCTAATGATACTCATAAATGTGTTGCCCAGGAGCCCGCGTATCCGGCCAGACCTCTTGTCTGGATAGTGGGCGTTGGCAACCCTTCTATCGGTCATCTAACCGGCTCCAGACAACTCAAGTCAGGAGCCGGTTTTTGTTTGGTGGTTTAAGGGAATTCCAGAAAAATAATTCTCCCAAAACTGACTACCCAATCAAGTCGAAAAGTGTCAAAGCAAGCAGAGTTTGGGGAATTCCTTAAGCTTTTCCACTTTGCTTGACCATATTCTTGGAGTTGCAACTCATCTTGCCAGCAAACTTTGGCGGGATTT
>JAFGNV010000213.1 GCA_016926805.1 Anaerolineae bacterium | reverse complement strand
GGGGAGGGGTTCTTTCGCAATTTGTACCTGTTCCCTATGGCAATTTCGTTTATTGTAACGGGGTTGGCCTGGCGATGGATGTTCACGTCGGGGGACCCGAATGTAGGCAGTACCGGGATCAATTTGCTTTTTGAGCACCTGGGTTTAGGCTTTTTCAAACCAAACTGGGCCAGTGATGTGGTGTTTCACCTCCCGGCGGAGTCGGGGTTGGGGCAGTTTTTGAGCGGCATCGGGCTGGGCTGGATAACATCGCCGCGGTTGGGGGTATCGCTGGGCGTGTTGACCCTGGTGGTGGCGGCGATATGGCAGATGTCGGGGTATACTATGGCCTTGTATTTGGCCGGGCTGCGGGGAATTCCGGAGGATTTACGGGAGGCGGCGCGGGTGGACGGCGCAAATGAGTGGCAGGTTTATTGGAATGTGATTATCCCATTACTAAAGCCGATTACCTTAAGCGTGATCATTATCTTGGCTCACTCATCGTTGAAAATCTATGACCTGGTGATAGCGATGGGGGGCCAGGGACCGGGGTTTGTCAAGGACATGCCCGCGGTGAATATGTGGGATACCACCTTTGGACAATCGCGATTTGCCCAGGGAGCGGCGATTGGGATGGTGTTATTGATGTTGAGCTCGCTGCTGATTATTCCCTACTTGACCTTCAGTTTACGACAAGAGGAGGAACGATAAATGGCAACCCAAGCACTTCCCCAGTCTCGTTCTCGGTTTAATTTTCGTATATCTCGATTGATCATCTACCTTATTCTCATTTCGTTCACTGTTTTCTACATTTTGCCGGTTTATCTGATTATAATCACCAGTTTCAAGCAATATGCGGATGTGAACCTGTACCGGATGTGGGACTTTCCGCCGGTGCTGAACCTGGAGCATTGCACCAATCCGGCCTTTTTCTGTTTTGACAGCTTTTACGAGGCCTGGTTTGGCGGCCCCTCGGTAACAATTGGCATGAGCCAGGCTTTTATGAATAGTTTTACCATGACCTTACCGGCCACGCTTATTTCGACTATGCTGGGTTCGATCAATGGCTATATTCTATCCAAGTGGAAGTTCCGTTATGCCGATGTCGTCTTTTCCCTGGTGTTGTTCGGTATGTTCATTCCTTATCAGGCGGTTCTGATTCCCCTGACCATCACCGTAAAAAATATAGGGCTTTACGGCAGTTTGTGGGGTCTGGTTTTTGTCCACACAATCTACAGTATTCCCATTGCGGCGTTGATTTTTCGTAACTATTACGCCACCATTCCCAATGAGATTATGGAAGCTTCGCGGATTGATGGGGGCAATATCTTCAGTATCTATCGTTACATTATTCTTCCGCTGTCACCGCCAGCGTTTGTGGTGGTGTTGATCTGGCAGTTCACCAATATCTGGAACGATTTTCTGTTTGCGGTAACTCTTGTCCAGAACAAGTACCAGCCGATGACCGTAGCCTTGAACAACATTGCCGGGAGTTTCTCGGTGCAATGGAACGTGCAGATGGCCGCTGCCTTCCTTACCGCTTTACCAACGCTGCTGGTATATATCATCTTAGGCCGGTATTTTTTGCGAGGTTTGTTGGCCGGCTCGTTGAAGGGATAAAACTTCAACTTCCGCAGTAAATATTTGGACTTACGCAAATATGTCATTTTGAGCGACCAGCGGGAGCGAGAAATCCCTAGAATTTGGTTCTGCAATTGAACTTACGGGGGATTCTTCACTCCGCTTCGCTTCGTTCAGAATGACATACGTAAGTCCTGATATTTCTAAACATAGGAAGTATCTTCTCAATAAATAGGGGCGAATCCGTGTGTTTACTCTGTAGGGACAGAATATTATTCTGTCCCTACCCCAGAATATTGAGAGGATACCATAGGAACGATAAAACATCGTCCCTATTTTGATTTTAACGCCTCGTTCAAAAAGGAAACAACCCGGCGTTCGTATTCGTCCGGGGCAACCTGAAGGTAATTACCGTGTCCGGCGCTGGCCACAATCCACAATTCGGCGTTATCGCCAGCGGCCAGTTTTAGCTGGCGAGCGCCCCCCAAACTGGCTTCCTTGCTGCCATAGATGAGTAAAATTGGCCGCGGCGCAATCTCTCCAATCGTAGCAACCGGACTGAGCTGTTGGATATTGTCACCGATGACCAGCCGATACGTCAATTTGAGCGCCCCGCGAAAAAGAAATTCAAAATAGCTGGCTAACAGACTATCGCCGTAATCGGTGCCCAGGGCGTTCTCCTCAAAATCTCCGTACCCTCCCTCGGCAATCACGGCGCGCAGTGACGGCAGGCGGGCCGCAGCCATAATTGCTGTTGCTCCAGCAGATGAAAAACCGTGGACGCCAATCCGGTCGGGATCGACATCTTCTCTCGTCAGCAAGTAATCCACCGCATCAGCCACTTCATCCACCTCGTGGTAGCCCAGGCTCAATGGCCCTATTCCGGCGCAGCGGCGGGACTCAAAAATAAAAACCGAATATCCATGCCGGAAGAGCAGGTCGGCAATGGGCAAGCGATTACCACGCCCGCTGTTGAGCGATGGGGGTATCACAACGGTTGCGCCGTTGGTGCCAGGGATAAAGTAGCCACGGAACGTCCCTCCGGCTCGCGCTTGCAGGGTGACGTCTTCCCAGTGGTAACCAAAATCAGCCGGGGTCAGGGGACTTTCGGCGCAGGGGGCGTACAGCAAACCGAGGGCAGTGAAAATGCCAATGCAGACCGGCAGGGCCAAAAGGGCAATGGCCAACGCAAAAACAAACAAACGGCCCAACCTTAGCCAGTAACGCCGGTTGTGGGGGTGAGGTTTAGGGGGCAGGGATTGGGAAGTACCTGTCATTTAGAGGCAGACCCACTCTCACTTATCTGGCCACGTTAGTAGAGATGGCCCGCAGGCTCAGCGCCAATGCAATTGTTATGTTCAAAGTGACATACGCCCATTCGACAGATGAGCCAGATTTTCCATTGTTACCAACCGTATCCCTTGCTGGTGAAGTTGCCGGAAATTTGCGCCTTGGCCTACGGTTTGCAATACAGTGTCATTTTTTTTCACCACCACCCCGGAGAGAAAGTTAACGCCGTATCCAAACAGAATGGGTGAAAGGGGCGTGCCGGGACCCAACAGCAGTACATGGGCTTCTGTGAAAGTAATCCGGGTTAGCGTTGAACCAGCTGCGGGACACAATCGACAACACCGGCGCTTGTAGCGGTTAATTTGAGCCGTGACGGGCTTCAATGTCTTTCAATTGGTCAATTGTGGCTATCTCTTCGGGCCGGACTGTTTCCGAGAACCAGGCCTCCAGGATTTCTTTGGCCACTTCCGGCGAGGTCGCCCGCAGACTCAGCACAAGGACATTGGCATCATTCCACCACCGAGCGCCTTTTGCCGTTTGAGCATCTCCACACAAGGCGGCGCGAACCCCCGGCACTTTGTTGGCAGCTATCGACGCGCCGGTGCCGGTGTAGCAGAATAGAACCCCCTCATCGACCTCAGCATCAGCCACCATATCGGCCAGTTCTTCAGACACTAAAGTCCAGGGTAGCTCTTCACCTACCAGAGGACCTAACAGAATGATTTCGTGACCACGTTTTTTGAGCTCATTAACCACAAAATCGGTGAGCAAGGTTTTTTCATCGCTGGCAACGGCAATTTTCATAAAACTATCCCTCAAAAAGCTAACTGTATCTATTTCTCAATGTCACATTTGAGGATGATCGTTACAGTTATTCAACGGTAACGGGCCATTGGCCGAGTTGACTCGGCTGGGGAGTTAACATTGCGCAATATGTATTACAAAATACGAGTCACACCAGCATCAATTTACGGTCAACTTCCACCGCCATCGCTTCTTGCCGCAACTCCTCTTTCATCTTGACTACATATTTCAGCACCGCATCCAGGCGCTCGTTCAAATCCTTTTGGGTCACAAACGAACGAACGATATGCACGATTTCATTGACCAACCCGGTCTCATCGCTGTCCCACACCCCTTCGGCCTGACTGCTGGTAGCGCCGCCAAATCGTTCCCCCATAAAGGCCAGAACCTCTTTGACGTAGGGTGTTGTATCGAAGCTCTGGTCAATATCAAGGGTGGTGGGAATATAAACCGCAATTTCACTGGTGCGGCCCAGCCGATCAATGATGGTCCGGGTAATCTCCACCAGGGATGGAGGCGGAGAGGCGTCAACTGGCTGCGTGGGCAAGTCGGCCAAATAAGGCAGGTCAAAATCAGCCTGACCGGGAGCCGGGATATTTTGATCTTCCTGACGGGCGCGATTGATAACGGTTAACATCCCAATTTTATCTGACCGGATATATTCTCGCAGGGAGGTTCTTAATTCCTTCAATTTTTCCCAGGCCGCTTCAGCGGGCGGAGTTACCAACACCACCTGATCGGCCCGACCCAGCAGATAAACCGTACCTGCATCAAGGTTGTCCGGTAAACCAATTACAATGTTGCCGTATTGGCCCACCAACTGGTCAATCATCAAGGTGGCGTCAACATCATCCGGCAGGGCCGGGTCAACCTGGGGCAGCCGAATATCGTAACCGGCCGGATGACGGTACAGGTCCGCGTTAGCAGCAAAACCAAAACGGGCCGGGAGTTGTCGTGGGTTAGGATACTCGGTATAAACGGTGCCCCGCTGAGTTTCACGGGCCAGCGTGGCGGCCAGGGTGCTGGCAACGGTCGTTCCGCCAGAACCTTTGGCTATTCTGAAGACCAGTACAATATGGGTCTCAGTTTCTTCATGACCTAACCGGGCGCTGGTGGCCACCAATTGACGGCCCAACATGCGCGCCAGTTCAATGGCTGCCCGGTCGTATTGCTCCAGCAGTTCCAGAAAATGGTCATGCTTGATGACCAACATCTCCACATTGCTAAACGCAGTGGCTGTAGCCGACCGCACCTGGTTTTGTAGCACGCCAATTTCGCCCAGAATGTCACCCTGTTTCAAATAGGCCAGCATCTGGCTACTCTTTCGATCGGGCGAGAGGTGAGAGATGCCCACGATACCATTTTTAACTAGAAACGCGTTGTCACTGGGTTGACCTTGCCAGACAATTACCTCATTGCGTTCATAATCGCGGGTTTCCATCTGGTCGGCAATGCGGCGCAGCTCGGACCTGGACAATTCTCCAAACATCGGCATTTGCTGTAAAAAGGTGATGTTATCCATCTTGAGACGAGACCAGATATCTGCCGGTAAGACAATTTTGCTCCGTCTGGTGGTGCCGCCAAAAACCACCCGGTAATAAACTTCGCCGTCAATCAGAGCTTCCCGAACATAGCCTGCTTCTCTTAACGCCCGCATGGCTTGCTCAAGTTCGCCGACGGCAAGTGTTTGGAACTCCTGGCTGATTTCCTCAATGCCAGCCCGTTTTTGGTGCGACAGGTAGTTGACAATTTTGCGCTGCGTATCCGGCAGGTTGAGTAGTTCCAGGGGATTTAGAGCTTTTTTCTCTGGCGGCTCTGGCCCTGGCGCCCGGCCCGGTTTCTTTTTCGATTTTCCCACTGCCTGAATCAGTTCATCCAGCGAATCATCGTTGTTGGTCATGGTATTCTGCTTTTGGCCCTCTTATCTAAACATCAACCCCTCAAAAAACGATGCTTTCTTTTGACCAGCGGTCTCCCCAAACGCCGGCTCGCCCATAAATTGCTCGCGTTCGGCAGGAGTTAACTCGCGGCGTTTATATTCTCTGGCCAGGGTCAACACCTGCTTAAAATCGGTGTAAAAGACCCGCAGTAAACCATCGGCGGCAGCCGTGGCCAGTTTTGTGTCGTCAGGCGACCAGGCAGCGCCCCAAACTCCCCCTCCGTGTCCGGTCAGCGTGCCGGCCAGATTTTTGCTGGTTACATCCCACAGATATACCACTCCATCATCCGACGTGGAGGCCAGCCGGGTGCTGCTATGGTTCCAGGCCACACTGGCTACTGGTCGGGCGTGTTTAAAACGGGCCACCATCTCACCAGTAGCTACATCCCAAATGCGCGCAGTGGAATCGCCCGCGGCCGAGGCCAGGTATTGGCCATTATGGCTGAACGCCACTTCCCAGACAAAGTTGGTATGTCCGGTCAGCGTGAGCGAGGGCTTGCCGGTGGCCAAATCCCACAAGATGATTGTACGATCGGCTGAGGAGGAGGCTAACCTGGTCCCGTCCGGGCTGAAGTCGACATCCAGCACGCCGCCCTCGTGTCCCACCAGTATCTGACGCTGGCTGCCGGTTTGGAGGTCCCACAGACGAATGGTTTTATCGCCGCCAGCCGAGGCCAGAGTTTGCTGGTCGGGACTCCAGGATATGCCAAAAATAGTAGTTTTACCCGCCGAAAATATATTTGTGGGGTTGGTAATATTTACCGCCTTACTTTCACCGCCCGCCAGGGTTGGCGGCAGATTCCATAGCCGCACGGTGCCATCATTGGAGGTGGTCGCCAGTTGTAGCCCATCGGGTCGCCAGGCAATATCCCACACCCAGCCGCTATGGCCGGTTAAAATGGCCTGGCATTGGCCGGTGCCGGCGTCCCAAACCCGCGCCGTTCCGTCTTTAGCCGCAGTTGCCAGCATTTGTCCCTGTGGCTGCCAGTCAACTTCGTTGAGTTCGTCGGTGTGGCCTGCGGCCACGGTTACCCCGGGCGTCACCTGGACCTGCCAGATACGCGCCGTGGCATCGTCTGAGGCTGAAACAAGCCGGTCGCCCGCCCCATTCCAGGCCAGGGACCGAATCCAATCGATATGACCGGTCAGAGAGATAATGGCCTGTCCTGTATCTGTGTCCCAGAGGATGATTTTGTTGTTGCCCATTGCCGCTGATGCCAGTTGTCGGCTATCGGGATGCCAACGCACGCTGCGGACAAAACTCTGGTGGCCAACCAGCACATCCAAAACGCTGCCGTTCACAATATCCCAGGTGCGAACCGTGCCATCTTTGCCCGCCGAAGCCAGGCGGCAGCCATTGGGGCTCCAGGCTACGTCAAAAACCTCACCCCGGTGTCCTGTTAGGGCCTGCTCGAGGGTCAGAGTTTCCAGATCCCAGATAAAAATCTCGCCCTCCCCCCCGGTCGAGGCCAATAGTTGTCTGTGGGGATGCCAGGCCACCGCTCTGACTTTGCCGGTGTGCTTTTCAAGGGTAGCCGTTTCTTTGAGTGTTTTAATGTCCCACAGTTTTACCGACCCATCGGCCGAGGCCGTGGCCAACCGGGCGCCATCGGGACTCCAGGTGAGGCTGAAAACGCCCCGGCTGTGTCCTTCCAGGATACCGTGGAGTTGGCCGCTGTTCACATCCCACAAATGCACAGCGCCCCGGCTGCCGTCATCCGGTGAGAAGAAATCGAGGGGGTTGGTGAGAGCGCTGGCCGAGGCCAGCAGCGCACCATCGGGGCTAAACTGCAAGCATCGCACCGCCTCGGTGTGTCCGGCCAGCAGGGTCTGCAAACTGTTCGTTTCGGTATTCCAGAGTTGGATGTCGCCGGATTTTAAACCCAGAGCGACACCTTGTCCGGAAGGGGTCCAGGTTGCCGCAAGAACCCCCTCGCTTTGGGTGTCAAGGATTTGGCAGGGCCGGGTCTGGAAGAGAACGTGACGCAGAATGTCTTCCGCCTGGACGATGTCGGCCTGATCGATGGCTTCCAGCGCCAGCAGCAGGCTTAACTCGGCATCCGTGTCGAGTTGGTGTATAGCTTCGGCGGAAAGACCACGGGCCAGGGCAATCCTGCGGGCGTGTTGGGCCTGGTTGCGCTGTAGCCAGGCCCTGCCCCCCAAGACTGTTAAAATTAAAAAGATAATGACTGCCACTGCACCGGCCCGGATATCAAACCGGCCAGTACTCACCACCACCACCAACAGCACGGCAAAGGCGGTAATGCCCATAGCAATCCGGTTGCGCCGCGTGCGGTTTTGGGCCGATTGACTCTGGCGCAACAATTCCCGCGCGTCTTCGTCCAAAACCAGGTAGTCACGTTGGTTTTGAATGATGTTGAGCTTCTGCGGGTCTAACAGGGTGCCGTAGCGCTTGAAGGATTGGACTTCGCGGGCCAACAGTTCCTGGGCAGCCCGGCGGGCTTGCACCTCGGGGTCAATTTTGATTTCTGCCAACAGGTAACTGTGGGCCAGTTCGTAAACAGCGCCGCTGTCGGTAGTTTTGTCATCACTTACCCGCACCAGCCGGTTATCGACCATTACTTGCAAAACCGGGGTAATGGTTTCCTCGTCGGTTTGGGTATTTTTGACCAGTTCCGGCAGCGTCCGCAGCGCGCGATGGTTGTCGGCAGTTACCAGGCTCTCCAGAATGCAACGAGCAATTTCACGCTCCCGGGCATTCATGTTCTGTTGCAATACGCGATTGAGATGCCCCCGCAGAATGCCCGAAGCCGCGCCCAACTCGATGTAGGCGCTGGTGGTAATCACCTTCTCATTGGGCTCCAAATTCTCAAACAGGGCCGAACAGACCAGTTGGATTTCTGCGGGCGAAAACGTCTTTTGTTGGGGGTTCAGGTCATGCAAAATTTGTTCAACCAGCCCATCTTCATAGGTGATTTTGGCGCGGCCGGCCGGTTCGACAACAACCTGTCTGGCTTCTTCGTAGGTTAGGGGTTGGAGCAGGTATTGGCGCTCGTAGGGGTTGCGAATACACGGGCTGAAGGTGGCAATTTGACCAAAATATTCATCACGGAGAGCCAGCGACCAGGTAACCGACAGGGTTTCGTCCTCCAGGCAGTCGGCCAGTTGGTTGACAAAATGGCGCTGTCGTTCGGGGTCGAGCTGGGTAAAAAATTCTTCAAACTGATCCAGAAAGATATAAAGCCGGGTGTTGGAGCCTAAAATGGATTCAACTTGATGCAGAAAATCGACCAGGGGGGCCTGGGCCAGACCGGGCACCTTGGACAGGTTGGGAATAAACGCTCGTTTGATGGCAAGAGCCGGGTCCTGATTCCAGGAACGCACCAGCAGAGGCAAATGGCCGCGTACCAGCAGTCGCGAAGCCAGCCCGGCCTGCAAGAGTGAGCTTTTGCCTGCGCCAGACTCGGCGTGGATGACCATCAGCGTGCCCGGTTGGAGCAGACGGAAGAGTTCTCTAATGGCAGTCCGGCGGCCATAAAAGAGAGGCGCATCTGGAATTTTGTAATCCAACAAGGCTTTATAGGGAGTGCTCAGTTTACCTCCCCTGATCAGGGTTCCCTGCATGATAATGGTGGCATGGCTGATGTCGGCGGTAGCAGGCTTTGGGGCAAAGGGGGAGACCAACTCCTTTAAGTCGGAGGCAATTCTGACCACCGCTTCGGCCAGCATGGCTTTTTCGTATGTATCCTGGTCACGGGCTTCATCAGCCATACTGCGGGCCTGATTGATAATCACCTGGGCACCCTGTCCCATATCGACGGCGCTTTTCAAGATGTCGCCAGTGGTGATAATCAGGGGGGCCAGCTCGATTTCTAGCTCTTCGGGAGAGATTTTGCCATTAATCGCCTGTTTAACAAGTTCAATGGCCCGTTGGTGATCATCAATTTGGTTGAGCAAGTCTAAAGGGGCATTACCTGCGTATTTGGCTTCGCGTTCCCGCAGCGTGTTGAGGTTTTTATTGAGTCTGGCTAATTGTGATTTTAGGTCATCCATAAGCCATCCATATACTGACGCCGTTTTTCTCCATGAAGTGTACCCAATTTTTGGACAAAACCCTACGATAGTGTATCACAAAAATTTAAGGGAAACAACAGCGAACAGAGTTTGAGGGCAAAAATTTGGCTTTTAAAGGGGGTTGACATGGCCTTTAGGCTATGATATAATACCGACGTTGTTCGAATTATAACAAAGTTTTGGTGATAACCCCAACACAGTAGTCCTAGAAGGCCAGGAGGGAGCGTCTTACCTGGCTCATTCTTTGTAAAAACCTGTTTCTCCATCCAGGATCTTCCACTCAATGCAAAACTAGACGCGAAGTGGTAAACATAACCTCGCAATTATCTTTGATTATTGATTATAACCATATCTTTTGAACATAAGTTTTTCCTTCTGTACCAAAAAAATTTAGACTAATCAGGTCTGTTGGTCTGGTTAACAGGGCCAAGTTAGATTTGAGGTGCGTATCGTATGATTGAAGAAAAAATAAGAGAACCAGAAAATGTTGAAATTTTTGAAACAGACGAACTCAACGCGCTGGACGAATTACTTATCAAAGCCACGGCAAGTGGCTATCTGACCACCGATGATCTGTTGGCCAGCTTTCCTGAAGCTGAAGAAAATATGGCTCAATTGGAAGAAATATTCATCCAATTGATCAGCCAGGGCATCGAAGTGTATGCCGATGCCGAAGAGGCCGAGCAAGAAAGACGCCTCAAAGAACAATCCCCCGATTCCATCGCCATACCTGCGGTTGACCCTTTTGATTTGAGCGGCATAGCCGCTGATGATACCATTAGTCTTTATCTCAAGGAAATGGCTCGCGTGCCCCTGTTAGCTCCCTCCGAAGAAATCATGCTGGCCAAATCCCTGGAAAAAGGTCGTAATGCGCAAAAGAAATTGCGCCGGGGTCAGTTTGGCGAGGAAGAAATCCACAAATTTCGCCGCTATATTCGCGAGGGCAACAAAGCCCGCGACCATCTGATTAAAGCCAATACTCGCCTGGTGGTGAGTATTGCCAAAAAATATATGGGTCAGGGCGTGCCTTTCTCTGATTTGATTCAGGAAGGCAACCTGGGCCTGATGAAAGCGGTAGAAAAGTTTGACTACCGCCGGGGTTACAAGTTTAGCACCTATGCTACCTGGTGGATTCGCCAGGCCATTACCCGTGCGCTGGCCGACCAGGGCCGTACCATCCGCGTGCCGGTACACATGAGCGATCGTATTCGCAAACTTCACCAGATTTCGCGCCAGCTTGAGCAGGTGTGGGGCCGCAAACCCACCCCCGAAGAGCTGGCCGATTATATGGACTTAGATGCCTCTAAAGTGCGCTGGATGCTGCGCGTAAGCCGTCATCCTGTATCTTTGGAACGACCCGTTGGGGAGGAGGAAGACAGCGAACTGGGCAATTTTATTGAAGATGAAGATGCTCCTACCCCACCCGACACTGCGTTTCACCATCTCCTGCAAGAAAAATTAGAAGACGTACTCAGCACGCTGACCCCCCGCGAAGCTCGCATTTTGCGTTTGCGCTTTGGTCTACAAAACGGCCGGAGTTACACGCTGGAAGAGGTAGGCAAAAAGTTTGGCCTTACCCGCGAGCGCATCCGCCAGATTGAGGGTCAGGCGCTGCGTAAATTGCGCCATCCCCGCCGCAGCCGTCAATTACGGGATTATTTGGGGTGAATAATAAGTTACCTGGATCTGAAACGAGAGGCAGCCTTTAGGCTGCCTTTTTTGATTCTAGATTGTTCTATTCGGGTTGTTACAATCTTATAGATGTGTTAGGATGATATTACTTGAGGTGGGAGAAGATGCCCCACATTTGATCGGTGCTACGGAGGTTCATTATGTGGCATTTAACGCACATGTCGCCAGAGGCCAGGGTTGCTTTTGCCTCTGGCACAACCGAGTTGTTGCAGTCTACTTTGCGTAACCTGATTCTTATCACGGGTGGCTTTTACCTTACCTGGTATTACATGGTTTTTGGTGGAAATTCTCCTGTCGATATCTACCGAAAATTTTTTCCTATCACGGTGGTGCTAATGGTTACCTGTGGTCTCTCGCTTTGGCTCCTTTCCAAACAACTCCTGGCGGCTGATATTGTTTGGGTGGTGGGACTGGCTGTATCCATCACGCTGGCGGTGTACGTGTCTCAACAGCCGGAGGTTATGTTTTTATATGCGCTTTTACCTTTGATGGCTGTCATTATTGTGGGTTGGCCGGTGGGTTTACTTACCGAAGGATTGATGATTATACTGGGAGGGTGGTTAACTTACTCCTCAGATATTTCTGTTGCTTATGTGCTGGGTACGATTGTGGGGGGAGCCTTCACCGGGTTGCTTGGTTGGGCGGCAACGCATACGCTCCTTACGGTAACCCAGTGGTCGCTTTTTAATTTCCAGCAAGCTCAGGAAAAAATGGATGAAGCCAGAGAACGACAAATAGAGCTCAAGCAGGTTCAGGAAGATTTGCTTTTGGCCAATCAAGAGTTGGCCAGGCTATCCGACCGTCTCAAGGCGTTAAATCAGGTTGCTCTGGAAGCCCGCCAGGCCAAAGAGGAATTTGTGGCAAACGTAAGCCACGAATTACGGACGCCTTTGCATATGATTATTGGTTTTGCGGAGATGATTACGCAATCGCCACAAGTTTATGGCGACAGTTTGCCCCCCACCCTCCTGGCCGACATCACGGCCATTCAGCGTAATAGCCAGCAATTGGTCAGATTGGTCAACGATGTGCTTGACCTCAGCCAGGTCGAGGCCGGGCGTATGGCTCTTAGCAAAGAATGGGTCAATATATCCGAAATTGTGGAGGCGGCCACCTCGGTCGTTCAAGCCCTTTACAAATCTAAAAAGCTGTATCTAAAAACAGAGATTTCGCCAGATTTGCCGTCGATTTTTTGCGACGGGACACGAATTCGTCAGGTGGTTATCAATCTGCTTAGCAATGCGGGGCGTTTTACTGAGCAGGGAGGGGTGCAAGTAAAGGCCTGGCGTGAAAGAGATAGTATTTTGATTAGTGTCGACGATACCGGCCCGGGTATTGCGCCCGAATATCAACAAAAACTCTTTGAACCCTTCCAACAGCTTGATGGTTCAATCCGTCGCCGACATGGCGGGAGTGGTTTGGGCTTGAGCATTAGCAAACGCTTTGTGGAGATGCACAAGGGTAAAATGTGGCTAAAGAGCGAGGAAGGCGCGGGCACAACCATTACCTTTAGTCTGCCCGTGGATACGCCATCTCATGATTTGCAAACTGACGATGTAAAACGTTGGTACAATATTTACGAGCCGTATGAAGAACGAGCCCGCTGGCCCAAAGTTTCTGTGCCAAAGTTGCTTCCTCGTTTTGTGCTTTTGGAAACCGGCCATACTTTGCAGAGGTTGTTTGAACGTTACATGGACGAGGTTGAAATTCATCCGGTGCGAGATATGGAAGAAGCCATTCAGGAGCTGAACCGTTCACCAGCGCAGGCCCTCATTATCAATACCCCCTCACTACGGCAAGAACCCACAATCGAACGGATAAACGACCTGCCGTTTGGCATTCCCGCCGTGGCTTGTTGGGTACCTGGCGAAGAGGAAGTAGCCCAGCGATTGGGTGTGGTGCGGTATCTGGTTAAGCCGGTTACCCAGGATGTGTTATTCTCGGCGTTAGAAGCCTTGGGGGATGATGTTAAAAGTATCCTTTTAGTAGATGATTCCCGGGAGGTGCTACAACTCTTTGCCCGGTTGCTTTCTGCAGCAAAAGCGGGATATCGCGTATTGCGGGCCACGGCGGGAGAGCAAGCTCTGAACCTATTACGCAAGAGACGGCCCGACGTGATGCTATTAGATTTGATTATGCCCGGCATGGATGGGTTGCAAGTATTGGAAAAGAAAAGTAAAGATCCCTCTATTAGCGAGATTCCGGTTATTGCGGTCTCATCGCGAGACCCGTCTGGGGAGGCCATTGTCAGTGACTGGTTGACCATGACCCGGAGTGGAGGATTATCGGTACGAAGATTACTGGCCGGTATTCAGGCGATCAGTCAGGTTATGTCGCCATCATTTCGACTTGGCGATCAAGAGTAGCCAAAAAATCTTGTCGCTGGACGGGTTTAGGGATAAAAGCATCGGCCCCCAGGGAGAGCGCCAGTTCTTCCTGGGCCAGAATAGTGCAGACAATAATGGGCACGTGCTCCGTAATCGGGTGTTGCCGCAGCCACCCCAACAATTCCCAGCCATCCATTTGCGGCATCATCACATCTAAGACCACAATCTGGGGACGTAGTTGATCTACCAGACTCAAAGCCTGTTCCGGGTTTTGGGCGGCGATCAATCGGTAACGAGTACCGGTGGCATAACGCTGTAGTAGTTGTAATGTATCCGCATTATCATCAATGACCAGTACCGGTAATTGCTCCAAAGCAGGCAGGTTAAGAGTTGCTTTGAAGGGAGCATCGTCTCCTGAAAGAATCAACCGACCACCACTGAGTTTCACCATTTGTTGGGTCATCTCCAGGCTGGCTTTTTGTTGATCCGAAAAAGAACCGGCTGGAGAGATGCGATGTTTGCCTCGTACCTGAATCTGAACTTCCCAATTATCAGGTTGGGCCGAGATGATGATCTGTCTTTCTGGTAACCGGTTGATTGCTACTGTTAGCAAATTGAGCAAAATCTGACGTAAGGCAACCAGATGAATGACCAGCCTCGGAAGATTATCGGCTATGGTAGGGTTCAGGCTAACTTTATGCTGGGTAGCCAGGGGACGGATTAAATCCAGTACTATGGGCAAGGTCTGCTGCAAATCGGCGGTGCTTTCCAGAGGAACGTTTTTCAACCAGGCCAGCTCGTCGTTGACCAAGATATCGGTTGCCGGTGTTTGAGCGGAAGCTGTTTGAGGTGCTGAATTTTTGTTAACTTCTGTTTCCGGGTAAAATTGTTCCCACAAGCGGTAGGCCAGCGCTTCTAAAGCGGCTTCTTGTTCGCGGCGCAAGTGGCGGACGCTGATATCAAATTGGTCGGCCACCTCTTTCTGACTAAATTGTTCTATATACCGGTACAAGAGAAGCTCATAAACCCGCCGCTGATGTGAGTGAAGTGGCTCATCGATTTCTGTCTTCATGGTTTCGATGGCTTCGGTTAAGATGTTTTGCAGGTGAGAGGAGGTATCAAACCGATCGGCCACCCCAAATAGCTCGGCAAGAGGACTTTGCCGCAGAAATTTGGGGTCGTAGAGGTGATTTAATGCTTCTCTTAAATGTTTTAGAAATTGTTTCCTGGTAAGCATGTCCTCTTTTTGGCCTTTTTTTGGCCCAATCCAGACCCAAAGTATCTCCCAATAAAAACGTTTTGTTGTATTATATACTGTAGGTTAACCAGTGGCAATTTGTCGATTTCCCCAAAACTCTAAGGACAACATCCATAACTAAACCGGTTTTTGGGTATCTCCCGATTGTTTTGGAATGTGTTGCTTACCTCATCTCCGTGTATTTTATTAGTAAAAGAAAGGAGGGTAATAACGGATAAAATCAGGCTCATCAAATTTGTGGTTCAATTATAAATAAACCAAATTTATCTAAACAATGAAGAGGAGATAACACAATGCAGAAGCAAAAATTAAGTCGCCGTGATTTTTTGCGCATTAGCGCTTTGACCACCGCCGGAGTGATGGCTACCGCTTGTGGCGCTGCCCAACCAGCGGCACCTGCTCCGGCAGAGGAAAAACCGGCTGCTGAACCCGCCGAAGAACAACCCCAGGAAGAAGCTCCGCCAGCAGAACCCGTTTCGTTGCTGTATTGGTATCAGGCTGAAAACCACCAACCTGAGTATGACCGCCGCACGTCAGAACTTGAAGACAAGTTTGGCCTTAGTCTGAACTGGGAAATTTTAGACCGCGATGCCATGACCAAAAAATTCCCCACCACCCTTATGGCCGGCAGTGGCTTCCCCGACATCATCGAACAGAATAATGAAGACATCAACAAATTCATGAAAGGCACAGATGCCGAAATTCCTTTTGTGAAGCTGAATGATGCTATCACCGCCAGCCCCTACAATGGTAAAGTTCTACAGAGCCGCTTTGACCGCTACACCAAAGACGGCAACGTCTACGGTTGCCCCCACGATGTTCACCCGGTCTTGTTGCTCTACCACGATGCGGGCTGGAAAGAATACGGCGTTGACATGGAAACCGTAAAAACGTGGGACGATTACATTGCTGCCTGCGAAGCGATGGGCGAAGGAACGACGATGGCCGATGGCCGGCCCCGCTACGCCGTTATGGAAAGCATCTACTCGGCCGGTGCCGCCACTCTCAGGCTGCAAAATGACGTTTGGTACACGGGCGAGGATGGGGAACCCATGATTACCGCGCCCGGTTTCAAAGCTGCCTACGAAACCTGGATCCGCATGAATCCTTACCGGGTTGACATTGATTGGGGGAACCAGGTAGCCATGTGCAAAGACGGCCAGTTCCTGTCTCAGTTTGTACCCGACTGGCTGTATGGTATTCATCAACAGGGTACCGCCGATGACGCTGCCTTTGTGGCCGACTCGCCCATGCGGCTCAAGTTTGTGCCCGATGGGCCCAAAGCAGGGAGTTGGGGTGGCGCGTCTGGCTCGGTGGTCAAACAATCCAACAATATTCCCAAGTCCATTGACGTTCTGCTCTATCTCTACTTTGAAGATGGCGAAGGCCAACTGGCCCAACGCTTTGTGGATACTGGCATCTTGCCCCCGGTGCCCGGCAACTGGGAAAATCCCATCTATGAAGAAGCGGTGCCCTACGTTGGCGGCCAGCAAGCCGGCAAGATCTTCATTGACGCGGCCAAGGCTCTGCCCAGCTACACTGAGAACTGGAAGACCAATCTGGTCGGCAATGCCTGGAGCGAGCAGGCGACCCTCTGGATTGGCGGTGAGATCACCCTGGACGAGGCCATTGCTGCTGCTGATGAAAACGCTCGCCTCTCAATTGAGCAAAATGCTTAAAGTTTGTGTTGGTTAACCATTAACCCGGTTAACCTGACCATGTTGTTTTTCTCTGGTGTAGGGGAGTGTCTTTCTCCCCTACACCACTGATTCCATGTTTAAGGAGGTCAAATGGCGACATTAGCTGAATCCCAGATACAATCTAAACAACATTCCAAGCTAGTGCGTTTTTTCTCTGATCAGCGCAAGTGGATGCCTTACATATTTGTGGCCCCATTTTTTATTGCCTTTGCTGTTTTTCAATTTTATCCCTTGCTGCGCTCTATCATTATGGGCTTTCAAGAGTCGGTTGGTTATACCGGTAACTGGGAGTGGGTGGGTTTAGCCAATTACGTGGAAGCCATAACCAAGGACCGT